>JAHDPQ010000038.1 GCA_018434245.1 Oscillospiraceae bacterium | reverse complement strand
GCGCTCAAAACCAAAAAACAAGAGCCTACAATGATGTTACCAGACTTTGCCGGTTGGATAACATCTGTAAGCTCTTGCGCAGTATTCAAATCCATGCTAAAATAGCACGGTATGAACCGCTCTCACAAGTCTTAGCAGATGTCCTTGCATCTCTAAGGCGCATGTCTCGGTAGCTGCTGTCAACAGCTCCCAGACTGTGGGGGCTTTATTTTTTTGTCAATTCTGGACTGGCTATAGTGTAACAGAATATTTTTCCAATTGCAAGCCCGGTTTTGACAATAAAAGAAAAATTACTGGTGCTCGTGCAGGCTACCTGCCGGGATTCGCCGCCCGGCCCGGCATGATGTGTATGGGGTTAGTGTCTATGCGCTTTGGCAATAAAAATCCTGTCACTATAGTCTCGTTCGTTTACAATGCTGACTATTTCGCCGTCTCTGGAGAAAGCGTAAGTGTTGCCGGTGATATGCTCCAGCGCCAATTTTGCCATCATCCACTTATGCATACATTCATCGGCAGAAGCCCTGTCATTGGTATTCAGATAATAGTCCCAAGCTATTACTATGTCGCAAACCTCATGATAAAACTTACTTCCCTTTAATCTTGCCATTGCTGCCTTTGTCATTTTCACTCATTCCTTCTGCCCGAATTGGCCGCCGGGCCCGGTGTATCTTGTTAGTGGTGAAAGCGGAACTCATGCCAGGCGGCGCTCTGATCCTTGTCCATCGGCTCTGGTGAACCGGTTTCAATATGCTCCTTCGGCCCAAAAATCACCAGCTCGTTGGAAAGATAGTCTGCTGATGTGATTACTTTTGCCGGAATATATTCGCTGTTGCTGGGGACTATGATGCGGTGCAATGAGAGGTTGCGGTCATAGTACCATTCGGAAGTGATGTACCTTTCCTCGGCGTCGGTCATCTCAATTCCGCAGATGTACTTGGCGAGAGCGCCGTAAGCCGCTAAACGGACAGGAGGCTTGTCCCAGTCGGATATATCCCCAAGGATAAGGTCTGCTGTTCCGCACCCCCTGCTGTCGAAGCTGATGCTGGACACTGTTCCACAATAATTGTAAAGCTGTTTCATATCATGCCCTCCTGTTTTCTTTCTATTTCCATTATACACTACTTTGAGTGCAATCACAATTGGTAAATTACACAATGTTGAGTGTAATTGTCTGCGCAGATTTTACACTTGATTGAGTGCATGAGTTTGTGTTATGATAGCTTTGGAGGTGATGTCCTTTGATTAAGTATGATAAGCTGTTTCGTCTTTTATCTGAAAAAGGCTATAATACAACACGCATACGCAAAGATAATTTGATAGGCCAGCGAACTCTTTATGCATTGAAAAATGGCACAGGTGGAATAAATCATCAGACTATAGATAATCTTTGTCGTGTTCTCCATTGCCAGCCCGGTGACATTATGGAGTATGTTGAGGATGACGAAGATATTAAATAGCACAATAGAAGGTCAAAAACGCCACCTATTTTAAGGATGGCGTTTTTTATGTCCTATGTTTTCCCCTCCACAAACCAGCGGTTTTCCTCAAGGAACAGATACCGAAGCTGCCCGAGGATACGACAGGTATACCGAATCCCGCAGCCCCCGGCCTTGAGGCTAGCGGCCGGCCGCACATCCAGCACCCGGTCTATCTCAAATTCCCTTCCATCCTCCCACTGCACCACCAGCGGGAGGATTTTTCCGTCTGCGTCAAACCTAGCTGTCACGTCCACAAAAACTTTGCGGGACATGATAGGTAACCTCCATTAAAAATAACTAACCGGGTGGATCACATGATCGGTCTTGGGCGCAAAGCCGGTCAACTTGGTATCTTGCAGTACCACGGCCCGCTGCACGGCAAAAGGCCCGAAACGCTGCCGCAGGCTATCCACTGTCTTTTCAATCTTTTCTTCTTTTTCGTTGCGCTGGTTGTCGGCAAAGAAATCCAGCTGCACCGGATCGGTGGCCAGTACAAAATCGGTTGCCTTGATGCCGATGCTGCGGATACCCCGCCGCCAGCGGTAGGACTCCCTGAACAGCTCCATGGAGTACCGGATCAGATCGGTGGCCAGCATGGTGGGCTGTTCTGTTTTACACTGTTACCCCTAGGTATCCAGCTCGGAGTCCCGCACACTGATGGATACCGTGTTAGCCTTAAACCCATGCTCCCGCATCCGGGCAGCAACGCTTTCGGCCAACACATAGACGATCATCTTTACATCTTCCTCATTCTCCAAGTCCCGATGGGTGGTGGTACTATTTCCAATAGACTTGACGAAGCTTTCCTCTCCACATTCCGCTACCGGCGTGGTGTCATGGCCATTGGCAAAAGTCCAAAGGATTTCGCCCCATTTTCCAAACCAGCCCCGCAGATACTCCGGATTGGCCTTAGCAATGCCGCCTATGGTGTCAATACCGTAGACATGCAGCCGCTTCCCGGTTTGCTTGCCCACGTACAGGAGATCACCAGCAGGGAGGGGCCATGCCACCTGCTGATAATTCTCTCGGCTAATGATGGTAATGGCATCTAGCTTTTTTATATCACTGCCTAGCTTGGCAAAAATCTTGTTCCAGCTCACCCCGATGGAGACAGTCACTCCTAATTCGGCCTTGATCCGGTTGCGGATGTCCTGAGCAATTTCCTCGGCACTACCGAACTGCGTATTGCCAGTGACGTCTAACCAAGCTTCATCGATGCCAAACGGCTCAATCTGGTTGGTGTAGTCATAGTAAATATCCCGAGCCATCCGGCTAAAGCGCAGATAGCGTTCAAAGTTGGGCGAGACAAACACGATGCCAGGGCACTTCTGCCGGGCCTGCCATAGAGCTTCCCCGGTTTTGATGCCGTATGCCTTAGCAATCTGATTTTTGGCCAACACAATGCCATGGCGCTGCTGGGGATCACCACCCACCGCAACCGGAAGCTCCCGCAGCTCCGGGCGGTACAGACACTCCACGCTGGCGTAAAAATTATTCATATCAACGTGTAGAATCCACCGATCCAAAATCTCCGCCTCCAAATAAGAACGTATATTCTATAGTTAGCATACAGGAGATTGATAAGAAACGCAAGAGGCAATCTTTGTCACAAAAGGGGGACTATCCCCCTCTGGAGGGCATTGAAAAGATTGAAAACAAGTTTCCAACTTTCCAACACCCTCCATTCACCCCCGCACCCGCAGGGGCTTTTTTGCTTTGCTCTACTTGCTGGAAGCAAAATCGACTGGCTGAACAGGTTACCACTGGCCATGCAATAAAAAGAAAAATGCACTGGCGCTCCCAACCGGCCATGATCGCAACAGAAAAGCCCTATTCTCTCTTAGGCTTAGATATACGTAGAGTATAAGCTTTATATTCTTTCTTTTATTGCATCGTAGCCTAAGTGGGTCTAATACATGGTGCCCAATTATTTACCCACTTCAAATTTGTAAAAAAATATCCTTTCCCGGCTTGGCTCTGAGTAGGCCGGGGAGTAAATCTGCCGGTGTCTGGATTGGAATGGCTAACCACCGGCATAACGCAAAGAAAGCAGCCCACAGCATATCAGCTATGGACTGCCTTTTATGTTTCCGGTAAACCTTCAGCAGTGCTTCCCGCACGGCCATGGTGATCACCTGAAAGTGATTATGGCCAAATGCTCCGCACTTCTTGATCACACGCTTCTTGCGGAGCAGGGAGAGCATGGCTAGTGTCTTAACGGCCTGCCGCACCCTGGGCTTGGAGATTCCGCATCCCTGTGATATTTGACTGGTAGACGGCCAGCCATGCTCCTTGGCGTTAACGCAGCGCAGGACGAAAAGATACACCGCAAAATCACTCTTATTCAGCTGCAAGCGGAAAATACCCCTTGGAAGCTTAAACCATCCGCCGGGCAGATGGGCCACATGGTACCGACTGGATACCTGACGGCCACGGTAATAGCGCACTTGTTGTTCCACCAATCCCTTTTCGGAAAGGCCCTTGAATGCAGCCAAGACTGTATTACGGGATAGGCCCAGGGCCTTCCCAATGGTTTCGTGACGGATGGTGAGGGCAGACAGATGATTTTTTTTGCTTGTGAGATAGCAAAATACCAGCAGCTCGGAAGCGGAAAGGTCACGTTCAAAAATGCTGTTGGGGATTCTCACAAAGCCTTTCATCCGTCTGCCTCCTTTCTTATTTTTTGTGTTAAGAGAGTTGGCAAAAATTTTGCCAACCCTTCAGCACCGCTTAATCAAACATTCCTATGGTCACGGCGTAAGCCGCATACTCGGTCTGGTGGCGGATTTTATCACCGGTTAGATACTCTATAGCAGTGACCGGATTCATCCCCCGTGAGGATTCATAGGGCTTAAATTCCGGTAGATACGAAAAGTAGATGGGCAGCTTGGTGCGGATGGGATGTACCCCCGCCTTCATCACTACAAAATTCCCACGAGGCATATGGATGATTTCATCGGCAGAGAGCAGCGGCTTGCGCACCATGTTAACAGTGGTGGAGCTGCCGCCCCGGTCGTTGCGGCTGATGCTCCCGCTCTGCACCGTCTGACTACCCAGTGATTTACTCAGTTCCTCCGCTGTCGCAGTGGCAGCGGGAGAGACAAAGGTAAACAGGATGATCTGGCAACTGTCCTTGATGATTTGAGCCTTTACCCGGCCATACCGGTGCTCCATCTGGCTAAAGCTTTGCAAAGCAACAAGAGAACGGATTCCACGGCTCCGGCCTGCGGTGAAAAGAGAATCCACATCCTTGACCGCAGGCATATTCCCCCACTCATCCCAAAAGTTAAAGGCCGGGCGGGGCAGGATGCCACCACGATCTTCCGCATATTCAATGAGTTCGTTCAATAGGTTGCGGATGAACAGGCTGGCAAAAAAGTGTCGGGTGGTGTTTTCATCGGGGCAGATCAGAAAGATAGCCGTGGGCTTTTCGATGAATTCCACAGCGTCAAGCTCCGGAGAGTGACCACAGACCAGCTGCTCCAGCTCCGCATCGATGAAGGATACCAGCTTCCCAAGCGCCGAGGAAAAGATATTCATGGAAGTACGCACATCCGCTTTCATGGATGCTCCCACAAAGTTGACAATCCGGTCGTTGTCCACATGCTTGAGCAGTTCCTCCAGCTTATTTTTCTGTAGTCCCTCGGTGCTGTCCTCGTTCAGGCCGTTCAGTTCGATAATCAGCTTAAACACGGATATAATATGCCGCTCGTTTTCGGCCCCATATTCCGATACCAGAAGAATCAGGCCGGTAATCAGGCCCTTGGAGGTTTCGGTAAAATACTGGGAAGTTTCGTCCCGCATGGCAGTGTCCAGATTGTCCACGATGGAACCGGCAGCGATCTTGGCATGGCGTTCCGCCGCTGCATAATGGAGCAATTTTTCCTGCTCTGTTTCAGCAGCTTTGTAGGCATCGATGGCCACGTTTACCGAATGAATCAAGTTAAACCAGTAGCTGCGCAGTGGATTGCGGAAATCCAAAAACAAAATGCGGTATCCCGCATCTGTGAGAGTATTGCCACAGCTGCGAAGAAGCTCCCCTTTGCTGTCGGTCAAGATCAGGCTGGCCCCTTTACCAGCCGTATTCTGATTGACCCGGCTATTGTATTCCACGGTGGGGATATATACGTTCTTGGTTTTTCCGGCTCCGGGGGGAGCCACCATGAGGGCGGTGCTGTCGCTGGTATCCACCAGCCAGCAGCCGTTTTCGATTCCTACCACTAAACCCGGCTTTGTCTCCTTGCCCATGGGTACCAGCTCATAGGCTTTTTTCTTTTCGCTGCCAGTGGCCCACCGGGCCTTGCCATACTGGCCATCTCCTACACTTCGGGCGGTAATATCCAATGAATTCCCGGCATAGACCAGCAGAAAAGAAAGCCCCGCCGCCACAATGCCTTTCACCGGGAACAGGAAGGGCAAGCAGGAGAACAGTGTCATTAGCGAAGGCTCCGCAATCAGATCTGACAGCCCAAAAAGGGCTGTCAGCAGAAGATAGAGTACGATAAAAAAGAAGAAGAAAAGAATCAGGCGGGTGCGCTTACCAAAATCCCGGAACATCGGTTATCCCCCTTTTTTGTTTTTCCATTTTTGTGTTTGTGTATTGGCCATCCCCCCTATCTCAAATCCTTGATAAAATTTTCGGTGATCCTCCGCTGGCTCTCCATGGCCCGCTTGTGGCTGATGGTTTCCTCCGGGGAAAGGGCGACCAGCTCCCGTTCAAAACCTTCCACCACAAAGTTATAGGCTCGCTGCATCCGGGCAAAGCTCTTGTCCATGTCGTAATGCTCCCGGTCAATTTTGCGGTAATAATTGCTGGCGTACCGCTTGTTTTGATCACTTACCGGCAGACCCATCCGGGTGAGCAGCATAATGGCCAGCCCTTCGGCCTCAAACTCCACCACCTCTTTGGGCTGGGTACTGGTTTTGTGCATTAGTCCATGGGCCAGCTCATGGCAGAGCACCGAAAGCTGGCGGGTATCATTGAGTTTATCCGATAGGACAATTGCATCGGTAGCCGGTTGGTAGAAGCCCCCTAAACCGATGGAGTGGACGTTGTTTACATTGACTTCAAAGCCCGACTTCTGCGCAAACTGCCGCAGCAGTTCATACAGGTTTTTATGTTCCACATCCGGGTAGCCCATGGAGTAGATCTGGGGGTAATCCTCCGGTGGACAGGTGGTCTGGGAAATGTCAAAGACGCTGCCCAGCCGGAAGGTCAGCTTTTCCTTGACCGGGATTTCCTCCCGGGCAATCTTCTGCTTTTCCTCCAGCGTTGCCTTGCTGATGCTGACATGGGGTTCCTCCTTGGAGCGGAAGAAACTTTTCTGAATCACCGGCGTCCAAATGTAAATGCCCTTTTCTCCCCGCAGGACACTATAGCCTTTTTTGCGCCAGCCCAGAAAGCTGTCTACAAAGGTGGCGTAGGGATTCTGGCTCTTGATGGCCATGGTGTTTCTAAGGCTGTATCGGTAAAACTGCGCCTTAAATTGCAGCAACTCTGCAATGAGATCCGGATTGGTCTGGTAGGTCTGGACAAGCCCTTCCACCTGATCCCGAAGTTCTTCAAAGGTGATGCTCATGATATTTCCTCCTTAACATTGAAATAAAAAAGAAGCGTCCACAGCGCTTCTTCCGATTGATATTTTCTTTATTACAGAACAATGCGGCCATCTTTGTTGAGCTGAAGGTACCTGGCATCGGCAAAGCCAGTGGGCTTGAGGCTGGCCAGCCCGGAGATGGTGTGGGGAGATATGAATTGCAGGTGTTGCTCCGGCAAAATAAAGTAGGTATCCAGCTCGGTGTAGTACAGGGTGAAATAATCCTCCTCCACGCTGACAGCCACCAACTCCATGGGAGCCAGTGCGCTCGACACCTCATGCAACCGACTCACCATCTCGTGGTATTTACCCGGCATTTGGTCCCACTCTTCTAAAAATTTAAACTCTACCGCTTCCCCATACCGGAAGCGCTCCTTCTCCTGCGCTTCCAAGGAAAAGAAGTGGTTGCCAAGGCTGGTCTGGCAGATGACGGCGCCGGGGACATACCAGCTCATCCAGCTTTCCGGCTGTTCCAAGCTCTGTTTTTCAAAGCCAAACGGGATCAGATCGTTCACTTGGGTTCGCATACTGTTCATAGTAATATCTCCTTTTTGATTTTAATAGCTGATGGGATACTCTTGTTCCTGTGCTATGCCATGGCGTTTATGCCGCAGCTTGCGCTTGGCCCGCTGGGCCTGCTTTTTATCCTCTCCCTTCGTATTTTGCCATGTATTCTGGGTCTGGTGGAGCAGAGACATTGCAATACCGGTAAAAAGATTGTTGACGATGCTGCGTACCACAGCTTGTGTTTTAAAGTGTGCATAGTCCCCCCATATCTTTTCTTTTTCATCGTAGGCACTTTCGGCCAGCTCCCGGATAAAAAGAGTGTTGTATGGACTTTCTCCTGTGCCATAGAAAAACTGCTTGAACAGTTCTACATACCGCTTCGGAGGATAAGAAAAGCCCTTCTGTTCCATGGACTGGACAAATTTCTGATACAGTTCCTCTTTTCCATGAAGGAAATCCGTATCACTGCCCCGCAGAGCGGCTAACAAAGCATCCATGCAAGCGGTATCTTTGGGATTCTCCTTGATAGCGGCTAGCAGAGAAAGAACATTCTCGTTCTTTTCTCGGATCTGACTGCGCAATTCCCGGTACAGTGCGGAGCGGTATTCCTTCAGCTCCGGTTTCATTTGCCCAAACACCCACTTGGCCTGATGAACGTCCAGTTCTTTGGCATAATTTTGAATTAGGGACAAAATGCTATCCAGAGTATTATGATGCAGGTCATGCTCCAGTCTGTGCTGCAGCTCCAGAACCATGTTGGAGTCTGAGCAGTAGCTTTGGATAAAGGGCAGCATGTCGTTTAGGCATTGTTGCGCTGCCTGCTGTAACTCCTCCGAGTGCAAAGAACGGGCCAGATCCTCTGCCAGCTCCCTGCATCGGTTGGCATCCGGCTCCTTTTGGAGCACAACTTCCCTCAGTACCCCTAGCTTTTCCAGCAGGATCGGGTTTTCCGTGAAGCTGCCCAGCAGCTGGAAAAGGGGTTTGTACAGGGGCTTTACCACCTCCTTATGTTGGCGCAGGATCTGACTGTAATATTGCTCCGACAGGGTATCGCCAAAGCGTCCCATTGACCAGACAAAGGACAGGGGGGAATCCTCCGAAAACAGCTCATCTTTGTAAGTATTGATCCAGTCACCGACTGCTTTGGTCCCCAACTCCTGCTTGAGGCGGGAGTAAACCGCCTCTGTTGCAGTATCTACCATCTGCCGGGTCTGCTCATCGGTCTGATAGAGGTACTGGAAAATAGTCTGCAAGTGCTTCTTGCTCTGGGAGGTTGCGTAGTTTTCCAGCTCCTGCCGGATCAGCGAAGAAGAAAAAGCGTCTGTGTTAGTCAGGCTCTGGCGCAGGATACGGTACAGGTGCTTGTTGAGGGGCTGGTTGACCGCTTTATCCCTCGTTACCTTCCGATAAACAAACTCTTCATGGTTCTTGGCAAACTGCACCACATTGAAGTGGGGGCGCATCAGGCGGCTGACATCCTGTAGGGCGCTGCGCATCCTCTTTTTGTACTTCTCAGCCTGATCGTCCAAGTTATCCTCCAGCACCTGATCATATTGGGCCAGATATTCGCCATACGCCTCCTGCACAGCCGGGTTTTCCAGCAGCTTGTGAAAGACGGGGCGGATCAGGCCACGGATACGTTCGTTGGTTTCCTTATCATCCAAATAAGGGACATGCTTTTGGATCTCCCGCAGGGTTTCCAGCAGCTCGATGCGATACTCGGAATCATAAAGCCGGTTGAACTCCTTATAGATTGCTTTGTTCAGTGGCTTATTAAATTCCTGATAGGCCGAAAGCAGCTGGAAGTATTGCTGATCGTCCAAAGTCTCTGCAAAGTAGTTAAGATAGGGGTGGGCTGCGTTGGTGTATTGAGGATGATGCATGTTACTCTCAAAGTTGGACAGATACACGTCACTGGCTTTTTCTTCAAATTTTTCGGTTAGTACCGTGCGGGATGCTTCAAACAGATCTTCGATTCCCTCCCTCAATTCCGGATCCAACCACATCGTCCGGAAGATGCTGCCCACCAGTTCCTTTCCAACTTTCGAGTACCGTCCTTCTTTTCCCAGATTTCGCAGTTCCCCCATTAGCTGCAATACATAATCCTGAGCACAGGTGTTGGGGACTTTGGGATTAAAGATTCCCTCCAGAGCCTTTCGATGGAGCTTCCGGAAAGATGTTTCATTCAGGCAATGCTCTTTCATTTTTAAATACTCCATCATTTCCCGGAAAGGGGCACCCTTCTTCACCCCAGCTGTTGACGGTGGAGCAGCCGGTGTGGTAGAATTCCATATTTTCTCCTTCGTTGCTCGCCGCCTTTGGCTCTCCTGCGACGGTTCCAGAGAGGCAACCGCTTCCGGATCCTCCCATACCGGTGCGCCCCAATCTGCCGGTGGTGGAATGTCCTCATCGGAGGGTACCGGGATGCCGTCCTCATTCGAGGAAAAAGAAAAATAATCACTGGTGATTGACGGTAGAGTGTTCGGCGTGGTAGAATCCCTTATTTTCTCCTTCGTTGCTCGCGGCCTCGGCGGGGGAATAACCTTCCCCCTTGCAGCCTGTCCCAGCTCCAGTGCCGCCTTGACAATGGCATTGTGATAGAGCTTGAGATCTGTTTTGCCCGGCTCAAAAAAGCACTGGTCAAACTCCCGGATGCTGGCCTGTATCTTCTCCGGTTTTGCAACGTATTGGGAGACAAAATCCTTTTGGGCGTCCAGATAGGCAGCATACAGGCCCTGCACATCCGTATCTTGCAGAACGATTTCCCGCAGGATCTCATTGACTTGCCCTTTCACCTCCAGCGGCAGATAGCCATAAACTTTTTTTCCGGGTAGGGCTTCCAGTTGATGGGACAGAGCCAGCAGTTGCCGGGCAACCGGGGTATGGGAATAGTCTTTAGTCTGGATGCTTTTCAGATGCTGGTGGATCTGATGGGCCATGGCATCCCGCAGCCGGGTCTTTTCCTGCTTCAAAGGCGCCACATCATCCCGAAAGATGGTGTTTAGCAGGGTGGATTTCATCGTTTCCGATGCTACCTGCATCCCCTCCTTCCCGCCTTTTACAAACCCTTCCCGGTGGTCTTTACTGTAAAATAGCAAATGGGCATGGGGATTGTCGGTGTTGCCATGAAAGGCGCAGTTGATCACCAGATTTTCCAGAGAGATGTTGTATACCTTGGCGATCACCGGCGCTTTGGAGCGGATCAGCGCTGCCCACATATCTCGCCGATCAAAGCCGGTGCGCTTGGCCCCTTCTGTCTCCAACGAGATGATGTGGGACCATTTTCGGGAGTCCTTGTATTCCATGGCCATCGTTTGGGCTTCGGCAATGGAAACATCCCCGGTCAGGCCAAATAGGCCATGACCGTCCGACTTTTCCACCCCGGGCCGTCCCTCGATGTAACCTAAGTAAGAAAAGAAATTAAGGTCTTGGGTTCGGTGGTAGGCTTTGCCGTCCTCATTGACCAGCACCTCCTCATCCTCTACCAGCTCCAGTTCCTCCACAGTGATGACGCTTCGCCTTTCCTGTGTCAGCTTTTCATACGCTGCGTAAGTGATGACTTTGCTGCCACCGTCCTTGTAGGTAAGCCGAATTCCGGATACGGATTCCCTTTGAGCCTGCGTCAAGGCAATCCGGGTATCCTCTGCTGCCTCCATGGTGCTGCCGTCCCGGAACAGGATCACTTGGGCTTCAATTTTGTTCCCGGCATATTCCAGACTGTTCAGGACATGCTGGGCGCTGGTGATGTATCCGCTTTTGCAGATAATCTTAGGACTACTCATCGGTCAGTTCATCCATACGGAAAATGCGCTGGCTTTCCCGGAGAAAATCCAGTGCCCTGAGCCGATAGGTGAGGAGGTCTTTTTGAGAGACTTCCAGACTTCCAGCAATGATCATGTTCTGGATGGCCGACTGGACGGACAGTTCGCTAATGAGTTTATTTGTTTTTTGGTTGATGGTGTTTTCAGCCATGCGGAAGCTGGCTTGAATCACCTGTAGAATCTGTTCATTGATGAAGCAGGCTTTCCGATTCATGTAATGATAGTCACGGTAGAATTTGATCGCTGTTTCGATCACCTGATTTTCACTTTGCCTCAACTCGGATGCCATAGCCTTTACGTCATCTGCTAGTTCGTCACTATAACGCAGCAGTTTTTCTGCCATCGGTACACCTTCTTTCTGGTAATTACACTTATTTCGGGTTAGTGCTACAGGATAAAGGAGTATATCACAAATGATATACTCCACTACCTCAAATAGCATAGCTATTTGATTTTCTATGATATCACCTATGATATCAACCAGACAAAACAAGGAGTTACTAAAGATATCACTTTTCTAACTTTTGGCTTACTTATCAGTATTTTGATGATATCACCGTGTAAAATAATGATATCATACTACCCGGTTTTTCCTTTAGGTATAAGGTTTCTGTTGATATCATGATTTATAAGTCCTAAAAAGGTCTGCACCACTACCGGATCAAATTGGGTGCCGGTTCCAGCCTCCAGAATGCGCCTGGCATCGGCAGAATCATAGGCCGGTTTGTAGGGCCGTTCATGGGTTAAGGCATCGTACACATCCACCACCGCCATGAGCCGGGCAGGGTATGGAATCTCCTGCCCGGACAACCCATCGGGGTACCCCTTGCCGTCCCATCGCTCGTGATGGTGGCGGCAGACAATTCTCAATACCTCCTGTTCTTCGGGGGAGCCGTGCAGGTAAATTCCGGCCAGTTTTTCCCCCAGCCAAGTATGGCTTTTTACGATTTCAAATTCTTCTGCTGTCAGCTTTCCGGGCTTTTGCAGCAAATACTGGGGAACGGCCAGCTTACCCAAGTCATGGTGAAAGGCAGCGCTGATCAGTAGCTTTTCCAGCGCCGGTGTATAGGGTATCTCCAAATTTCGGGTATCCAGCAGTACCTGTAATAGGTGTGCCATCAATAGGCGGCTGCGCCGGGCATGGCCGAGGTAGAACGATGCAAGGGTTCTGTTGCTATGGTTGGATTCCATGGGATTCCTCCTTGCGGTATAAAAATTCTGTCGGGTCAAGGTGGGAGTTGCGGTTCTGATTGGCATAGATACCAAAGTGTAAATGATGCCCGGTAGAAAGGCCGGGATAAGGGTCTTGGTTGGGGTCGCCGCCCTCCAGCCCGATTACCTGCCCCTGCTGGACACTTTGTCCCACCCTCACCGTCTGCCGGGACAGGTGAGCATAAAAGGAGTAAAAGGTCCCGTTTTCTTCTTCGTGGCGAATGAGGATGTAGTAGCCGTACCATTCATCCCTGGCTACCTGCTCCACCACACCGTCCGCTATGCTCATGATCCTGTCGTGCCAATTCCCTTGAATGTCAATGCCGGTGTGGAAATCGGGTGCTCCGGTGACCGGATGAGTGCGGGGGCCATATCCGCTGGTAATTCTGCCGTTCAGGGGCATGGGGTAGGCACCGTGAAAGACAAGCTCTCCCGGCTCCGGCGACGAAGAATAAATCATGTGGCGCATGACATCCAGCTGCTCATCCCCAAAGGAAAAGGGCGGGGCGAACAGTATCGTCATCAGTTCGGCACCCTCTGCAAACAGGTAGTAGGTAATGGTTTCAGTGGAGGAACCCCCTTCCTCTGAGTCTGTTTCACCATCTGCCGGCGTTTCCTCCGGCCCATCGTTAACCTCTATGGTTTCCTCATGCTCTATGACAAAATAGGCTTCCAGAAAGGACACAATTTCACTCTTTTGGCGCATCAATTCATGGTCATGGAGCAGGTCAATCATGATGAGGTAGCTCAGGTCAAAGTCATTCTCAATCTCATACTCCTGCCGCACCTCCTGTATGGCCTGATAGTGGACATTGTTGGAAACATCCCCCACCAGCTGCGGATTGATGATGTACAGCATCCCTACTAGAATGGCTCCAATGACGATGCCCACCAGCAGCAAAACACCAAGAATAGCGGAAAGCACAATCCAGAGAATTCTCCGGGTTTCCTTGGTGCTCAGCGTCTTTAACAGAAGATGTACAATGCGGTTCATTTTCCTCCACCGCTGCCAAACAGCTCCTTCTCATAGGGCAGCTCCCCCACATGCAAAAGGTACTTTTGGCTTCCCGCCTTTAGGAGACACCGCCCCTGTTTGGGAGTGCTGATGCAGCCGATTTCTCCATCGGTGAGGTCCAGCAGCCGTTTAATCTGCCCCTTGTCCAGTTCACCCGGGAAAAAGGTAAATTTAAAGGAGGATGTGTTAAACAAGGGTGCTGTAATGTGCATCATTTCCGGGTCAAGAAAATCCCCCAGACTTTGGGTGGCCGAGCCAATGACGGCGTTGTATTTTCTGGCCCGCTTCTGGAAGTCCCTCAGGTACCCGGCAATGGTGAAGTTCTTCCGGCTCATGAGCAGGTGCAGCTCGTCCACATTAAAAAGTACCTGCTCCTGCCGCAGGGAAATCCGATTCCAGCAGTAGGTCATGATGTTGAACAGGACAGCCTGTGTCCGCTCCTCCGAGCCGGTGCGCAGTTGGGAAATATCAAAGTTGATCATCCGGGACCGGATAATGTTGGTGTGGCCGTTGAGCAAAAAGCCAAGGCTTCCATCGTAGGTATCCCGCAGATAGAGCAATAGGGAGCGGAGCATCTCATCCCCGATCATGGGGTAATTGTGGTTCCCCGGATGCTGCTGCACATTCTCCACAAACTCGTAAAGAGAGGAAAAGGTGGGATACTGGGTCGAAGGCAGCTGCTGAAAGTCGGTGTGCTCGGTGATGCCAAAGGAGCGGTACATATCCTGGGTGAGAATCATCAAAGCGTTGCGCTCATTGGAGGACATGGCAGGAAATAGAACCCCAAAAAAGTCCCTCAGCCAGCTTAAATGCTGGAAGAATACCGCATCCTGTGTGAAAGCTCCCAGCTCGCTTTCCTCCATCCCGGCTGCCCGATCCGCTTCCTTGTTGGCCATGCGGCGCACCTCAAAGGGATTGATTTTGAAGTTTCCCGCCGCACAGTCTATCACGGTACCGCCCATGTGATGGAACAGGTCGCAATATTCTCCATCCGGGTCGAGGGTGAAGCAGGTTATACCCCGCAGCATCATAAAGGTGATGATCTTTTTCATCAGCCAGCTTTTCCCCTGTCCACTATCCCCGGTGATGGAAAAGTTTCCGTTGGTGATGTCCAGTGTCCGCAGCCAGAAATCCAGATACATGTGTCCCCCGTCTGCGGTTTTCCCCAAAGGCATTCCCTCCGGGTCATTGCGGGAGGAATGGCTGAGGGGAAACATTCCGGCAATGGTGGGAGAGGGCATGTTGTTGGCGCTGCCGCCAAGCACCTCCCGGCCCAAGGGGTATACTCCCAGAAAGCCCTCCTTTTGCTCATAGGTCAGGCTTTCGGTGGTGATGCGAAAAGCCGACAGCTTACTTTTTACCGATTCCCACTTGGTGCGCAGTTCCTTTTGGCTGCTTGCGTATAGTTCTATGTAGATGTTGATGTTGTAGAGCTTGGAGTTGTTTTCAGCCAGTGATTTGTAAAAGGCAGTTACGCTTTCTCCCTCCACCTCGGCCTGTATCTGCTGGGAGGTTTTGCTGCCGTGGCCCTTGGCACTGATGTTGTTCATCTGATTATCCACCAGCCGCCCCGCCTGCTGTTCGTTCATCTGGGAAAGGCGGATGGACATGGTGGTATTTTTAATTTGAGAAAGCCCTGACAAAAAGCAGGGGATGTCGATGGAGCTGGGAAAGTTCTTGATGAGGATAGTCTTGCGCAGAAAGTCGTTTTGCACCACATGCTGGGGAGTATAGGTCAGACGCTGGGGAGTTAGCCGCTTGGTGAGGGCAAGGTCGTAAAGCTCTTGAAAGTCTACCTTTCCCCGCCGCCACCGCCCGGCTGACTTTTCGGCCATCTTGCGGACTTCCTCCTCAAAGCTGTGAAGGTCGGCAAAAAACTCCCGGAGCAGGAAGTTGCGCAGCAGCATGGTAAGCTCCTGATCCTTCACCTGATAAACCGAGAACAGGTCCGCCACTAGATTGTAAAAGGTGGTAAAGTCCTCCCGCTCTTTGGTGATGGCCACCAGATAGTAGCTGCGCTGCACGGCGCTGGAATCACTCTCCACAGTCTCCATGCTTTTAAGAATGTGGTCGATGAGGTAGCCGTAATCGCTTCCCTGTGCCATATCCCGGTAAAAAGCTTTGTTGGCGCTTAAATCCTCTGTTTTGTCGGTAATAAAAATCTGGAAGGGGATGGTGGCGGCATCCAGCAGGGATTCCAGTTTTTCAATCTGAGCCAGCCGCTCCGCCTGTGTCATAATGGAGAGATTGGGCGGCAGAATACGCAGAAACTGGGCCACACCGTAAGGCGTGGCCACACTGTCCGGCAGCACCCGGAAGTTGATTAATTCACTGATTTTCAATTGCGTCACACTCCCTTAGGGTAAATACTTGGGGCTTTGCGTAAAAACGGTACAGGAGCCGGAAATATCCCAGCACATTCTTTCCCCGGATCGGCCGCCAAAGAAGGACGAATAGCACAGCCGCCAGCAGCAGAAAGAAGTTGCCGGAGAAGTACATCTTTCGCATGATTCCCACGAAAAGAAAAATAAAGATAAAGCCCAGCTCCTCCGGGTGAAAGCCCATCCATGCAAACCGCCCCTTTAACCGGGGCGGTATCACATATTTGACCGACATTGAGTTCCTCCTTTATTTGAATATCATTTTACTGAGTCCCTGCCCGGCCATCCGTCCGGCCGTACTCAAAACGCCCGAGGTGCCGGTACTGTAGCCGAAGCGCTGCAAGGTCTTGCTAACCATGGGTACGCAAAGCCAGAAGGTGATGCCCATGACAAAGTTGCCGTTGGTGGTAAATAGCACCCCAAGGTAGTAAAACAGGTACTGAAAAACAAAGGTGCAGGAGATTGCCACCATCTGCCGCAGCCATTCTCCCATCTTGGTGGTATCGCCCCGCACAATATCGGTGATGTAGAAGGCTGAGGTAAAGATATGGAGCAGCATGGCACCGAACCGGCGCAGAGCCACCACAAAAAAGATTCCTGAAGTGACCAGCAACAGTAGGAAGGTAATGGGGCTCAAGATACCGCTGGCCGTCTTGCCGATCATCTGGCCGACATCGCCCTGAAGCTCCAGCAGCCCCGCCCGAAGGTCGATATTCTCTACAATGATATTTCCAAGGTGCATGGTCAGCAGGGCCAGCCAGCGGTTGGAAAACACAAAGACCAACGCTTTAAAAAGACTACCGAATACCATCGACCAGTCCACACCACGGCCCCCGGCTTCCTCCACAATATCAAAAATGAGAAAGAGTAGGGAAACCGCCAGCACCAGACCGTTGACCCAACTGCTGAAACTGAGCAGATATAGGATGATGGGATTGCCCCAAAACTGATCAGAAACGGATAATACCAGTTCAATGAGGCCTTGAGTCAGGGCAAGAAGGCGCTGCTGAAAAAAGCCTAGGGTAAAATCGAAAAAGGCTTGAAAAAACCAGTCCATGCCATCACATCCCGATCAGCTTCCATCCCCAAACCGGGAAGGAAGCCACCAGAGCAATGCCCACCACCACCGCCACAATAGGAAGCAATTTTTCCGAAGATCCCATTCCCTGCCGGTGAAGGATAACAGCTTTGGCGATAAAAAAGACTAAAAAGCCAATCAGGGTGGCTGAAATAAGGGGAACGGCAACGTAGTTAACGAGAAATTTGGCGGTGGACAGGACTTCGGCCTTGGCCGCTTCCATCCCCATTTCAATGTTGGAAGAAGTCAGGCTGAGAAGGGCAGAGTTGAGACGGTTCATAGAGCGATACTCCTTTCCCGCTCCTGCTGGGGAGCCTTGGGGTTATTTTGTTGTTGGGCCTTTGGCAGCTGCTTAATGTTCTGATTAATCTCCCGCAGGTTACACAGGTCTTGATTCCAATCCTTAGACAGCGGGATTTTATCGATTACCTTGCCGGGAAAACCCAGCTGTTCCAACTGTTGCCGATATCCCCGCCGGATTTTCTCTCCCTTTTCATCGTTGTCCGGGGCCAGATAGATAGTTTTCAGTTGCTGCATCCCCAGCCGCTCCAGATGATAGGGCAGGGTATCATAGCACATACCGGAAACGGCAAGGTAGTCAAATTTCCGGTAATCGATTTTATTCATCTTGAGCATAGTCATGAGGGACATGGCATCAATGGGGGCTTCGCAGATAAATAGCCGGGATGCCTGGTTGTCCACATAGAAAGCTACTTCCTTACGGCTGTTTTCCATATCCCGGCGAAAGGGCGTTTCCCGATAGGTGGATGTACCCCGGGCACAGGCAAAAGCGGGATTTGAATCCTTATCAAATCCCACAAATACACAGTTGTGATGATCGTCCTCATAGAGCTGCTTACGGTTCACCATATCGGTAATAATGGCCGGGTCAATTCCTCTGGATTTATTCAAATACGCATACACCCTCGAATAAGGATGCTTTTTGCCTTGGGCCTGCGCTTTTGGGGGCAACTTTACTGGCCCGGTGGGTTTCTTCTGCTGTTGTGTAAACAAGGTAGTGGGATACTCCTTGCGGATACTTCCAGCGGGAAGCTCCCCCCGCAGCATGGAAATGGCCTTTGCCTGATCCACTCCATGGATCCACATGGCAAAATCAATGACGCTTCCATTTTGGCCAGTGGAATGGCGATAGAAAATATTCCGATCCGGGTCAATGCGCACACTGTCATGCTCCCGCAGACTGTACTGCTTGCCTGCTTTTGTCACGGTGTAGCCGCATTGCTGGGCATAGTCCATAATGCTGATTTCGTGTTTAATGGCGTCTGTAACGGAACTCATACATTCACCTCCAAAAAATAGAGGCGGAGCAACCTTTATCAACTGCTCCGCCATGGGGTTAATATTCCATTGGATGCTCCCGGCGCTCATAAGCTCTGGAGAAGCTTTGCTGCATCTCCGGGGGCATCAGGTGCTTGTAGGGGGCAAGGCTTTCCTTGGTATCCAGCTGTTCAAACGACAGCTGACCCGGCTGGTCTTTGCGGAAGGATACCGCATAGAATTGCAGTCCCCCGGTTTTGGGGTTCTGAACGATGTGTAGATTTCCCTTGTCATAGTAGGGCTG
>JAHDPQ010000099.1 GCA_018434245.1 Oscillospiraceae bacterium | reverse complement strand
CATCACCTCAAACTCCTCCGGGGTCAGCCTGCCGGGCTTGAGGAGGATGGCATCGGGAATGCCTACCTTACCAATGTCGTGCAGGGGGCTTGCGTTGGTGATGGTCTCCACAAATTCGTTGTTGATCACATGAGGGTGCTTTCCCCGTTCCAGCAGCTTTTCTGCCAGCAGCCTGCAGTAGGCCGCCGTTCTGCCGATATGGTTCCCGGTATCGTCATCCCGAGATTCCGCCAGCTTGACCAGAGCAAAGATGGTGGAGAGTTGAGAGGCGGAGATGACCTTGACCTTTTCTTCCACCAGCTCCTCCAGATGGTCGTTGTACTTTTGCAGCTTTTCCTCGGTGAGCTTAGAGGTGGTGATGTCCTGAATGGTGCCGTGAATCGAAACGGGGGTTCCGGAAAAGTCCCGATGCATAACACAGCGGATGTGCACCCACTTGATCCGGTCCTCCCGGAGCACCAGCCGCAGCTGATAGGGAGGTGGTTCAATGCCCCGGGAAATGCTTTCCAGCGCGAGCTGGGCCAGAGGGAGGTCCTCCGGGTGAACGGTACCGAGAAACCGCTGCAGCTCGGCTTCTTTCGAGCCCTCCAGCTCCAGCAACTCCTCCATGGTGTCCGACCACCACAACTCTTCGGTGGCAAGGTTCAGCTGCCAGTTGCCCAAAGAGGCGATCTTCTGCGCCTCCCGGAGGCTGGCATCGCTTTGCTCCAGCTGGCGGTTCTGAATCTCCAACTGCCGCGAAACCTCTACATATCGGGCCATCAGCTCCGACACCAGTTGGGTCTGAATCTGATAGTCTATCCGGTCGGCAAAATAGTCCAGCATGGTTTTGGTCTGTTGGACGGGACCAAAGCTATCCGGTATCCACCCGGCTTCCAGGGACTCCATCTGCTTCAACGGGGGACCTCCTCCAGAAAGTAATCGATGCCTACGTTATCCAAAGCCCGCAGGTGTTCAATGGACACCTGCCGGGATATGGGGGTGTGCAGAACGCTGCCGTGCTGGGGAGCAATGAGGGAAACATCCAGCTCTTCAATCCGGTCCAGAGCGTAGCACAGGGCCTTGGCGGAGGTCATGCTCCGCCGGTGGAAGGTCAGCATTCCCTGAATCTGACAGCGCTTGCCGGTATAGGGGCAGGGCTTATCGATATGGCAGTTCCGGCACCGTTCCCCCAGGTGAGTATACAGGCTCCAGTGATGGTCGTAGCTACCGAAAATATCGCTACTAAACAGAATCTTGGTTTTCGTATCGTAGGTCATAAAGCTTCCCGGCGAATGGGAATAGGGGGTGCGGATAAAGGTGAGCCGCCTACCGCTGGAAAACTGAAACTCAAACCCCAAGGTTTCAATGCACTGCTTGGGGGAGGTAGAGGAGTAGTAGTTGATAAAGAGATTGTTTTCGTAGTGAGAGATAATTTTAAGCTCCTTGTTATGAATCATCGCCTCCATGTGGGGGATGTTGGCGCACAGGTCGGGGTCGTAATGATGATAGATCAGCCTGCAGATTTGATTGGGAGCTACCCCCGCCCGCATAATTTTTAGCATCACTGTGCTAAAGTCACCGCGGCTTCCGCTGTCCAGCAAAACAGCCTCCTGCCCGTCCACAATCAAATAAGGGTTGCAGTGCAGCCCTGCATCCGCATCGGCAAACCCAACCCAGTAGACTCCCTCTGCTATTTCGATGGGTTCATTATAATTAAGCGTTTCGTCAATCACTGGAAGCTGTCTCCTTTCGTTGCTGCCGATACCTTGTCCAAAAGGGAATCGACGATACAGCCTGTCTGTATTTTGTTTCCACAATTATAACATATTATCAGGGTACACAAAATACAAATATTACTATGTAAATAAAAAGAATTGCAAAATTTTGGACTGCAGGCACAAAACCGTTCCAAAGGAAAAGGGCAGAAAGGCTATGATCAAATCCCCTGTTTTGATTGACAGAACCCCTCTCTGCCTCTATACTGAAGATACTATAAAAATCCAACGGCCACGGGGCAAAAGCCCCCCAGGGAAGCCGGGTGAAAATCCCGCGCGGAGCCGCCGCTGTAATGGTACCAGCCGCACTGTCAAAGCCACTGTTTTAAAACGGGAAGGCAAAGCTGCGGCCATGACGCCTGAGCCAGAAGACCTGGCCGTTGGAGGATAGCCGCCAAGGCGGCATTCCACACTGCTGACGGGACTTCGGCTGGTGTGATGAGAGGGCGGCTTTTGCCATACTTATCGCATCCTTTCCGGCGGGAGGGTGCGATTTTTCTATTCTCGGGAGGTGGCCGGATGAAGTTTGAGCACTACATCGAAAAAGGGGGCAAGCGGCTGCGGTGCGGCTATACCACCGGCAGCTGCGCCGCTCTGGCCGCCAAAGCCGCCACTCTTAAGCTTCTTACCGGGGAGGAAGCCCCCCGGCAGAGCATTGTGACCCCCGCCGGAATTGAGGTGACGGCGGACATCCTCCACGGCGGCACCTCATCCGGTCTTGCCCGGTGCGGGGTACGCAAGGACGCGGGGGATGACTGGGATGTCACCGACGGCCTTGTGATCTACGCCACCGTCCGCCCCAAACAGCAGCAGGGAGTGGTCATCGACGGGGGAGAAGGGGTGGGCCGGGTCACTCTCCCTGGGCTGGAGCAGCCGGTGGGAGTTGCCGCCATCAACAAGGGACCCCGGCAGATGATTGCACAAGCGGTGGAGGAGGTCTGTCGGCAGCAAGGCTATCAGGGGGGCCTTGTGGTAGAGGTCAGTGCCCCCGGCGGGGAGGAAATCGCCACCAAAACCTTTAATCCCCGGCTGGGCATCCAAGGGGGTATCTCTATTTTAGGCAGCAGCGGAATTGTGGAACCCCAAAGCGTACAAGCCCTCATCGACACCATAGAGGTGGAGATGAAGATGCTGGCGGCTCAGGGCCACAGAGAACTGCTCATCACCCCGGGCAACTACGGAACCTCCTTCCTTGGGGAACATCCGCCGGGCAGAGAACTTCCCCAGCTCAAATGCTCCAACTTCATCGGGGATACGCTGGACTTCGCCCTAAGTCTAGGGTATCGGCGGCTGTATCTGGTGGGACATCTGGGTAAGTTTGTCAAACTGGCCGGAGGGATCATGAACACCCACTCCGCCTATGCCGACGGCAGAATGGAGATCATCACCGCCCATGCCGCTCTGGCAGGCGGGGGCACTTCTCTGGCCAAACAGCTGATGGAGGCCTCCACCACCGATCAGTGTGTGGAGCTTCTTGAATCTGCTCATCTCCGGCAGCCTGTGATGGATTCTATCCTGCAACGGGGAGTGTTTCACCTGAACCACAGAACCCAAGGACAAATAACATGTGAGCTTTTGCTGTTCACCAATCAGTGGGGACCTTTGGCCTGGACTGCAGGCGCGGCGGAGCTATTCGGCTTGGAGGTACGGTAAAAATGGTATATTTTGTGGGAGCAGGCAGCGGAGCCCCCGATCTGATTACCCTGCGGGGGGACAAGCTTCTGCGCAGGGCGGATGTAATCATCTATGCGGGGAGTCTGGTCAACCCTACCCTGCTGGAGTCGGCCAAAGAAGGCTGTGAGATTTACAGCAGCGCCGTCATGACGCTGGAGGAAGTGGTGGCCGTTATGGAACAGGCCCACGCCGCCGGGCAGATGACGGTGCGGCTCCACACCGGGGACCCCAGCCTGTACGGGGCCATCCGGGAGCAAATTATCCGACTGGAAGCCCTGCACATTCCATGGGAGGTGGTGCCAGGGGTTTCCAGCTTTTTGGGAGCCGCCGCCGCTCTGGGAGTGGAATACACCCTGCCCGGCATCAGCCAGACCCTGATCCTCACCCGGATGGAGGGCCGCACCCCCGTACCGGAAGGGGAAAAGATGGCGTCGCTGGCTGCTCATGGAGCTTCTATGGCGGTGTTCCTCAGCGCCGGATTGTTGAAGCAACTGGAGGCCCAATTGCTCCAAGGGGCCTACACAGCAGAAACCCCCGCTGCCATCGTCTACAAGGCCACCTGGCCAGAGGAAAAAGTCCTCCGCTGCCGGGTGGGAACCTTGGCCCAAACCGCAAGAGAGCAGGGCATCACCAAAACAGCCCTCATACTGGTGGGGGACTTTTTGGAGGAAGAGGGGGATCGCTCCTGCCTCTATCACCCGGAGTTTACCACGGAATTTCGCGAGGGAACCAAGGCATGAAGGTATTCCTCCTCTCCTTCACCCCCGGAGGAGAAAAGCTGGGGAACAGGCTGGCGGAGGCTCTTGGCCCGGATACGCAGCATACTCCCTTTCACGCCCTTGCCACACCACTAAACCTCTGGGTGGGGGAACGTTTTTGCACCGGAAATGGCCTTGTATTCATCGGGGCAGCGGGGATTGCCGTCCGCTCGGTGGCTCCCTTTCTCCGGGGCAAGACAGTGGACCCCGCTGTGGTGGTTCTGGATGAGGAGGGGCGCTTTGTCATCCCCCTGCTTTCCGGCCATGTAGGAGGAGCCAACGCTCTGGCCCGGCAGATCGCTGCCCACACCGGGGGACAGGCGGTGCTGACCACCGCCACCGATGTCAAAGGCGTTTTTGCCGTGGATAGCTGGGCGGTTTCCCAAGGGCTGCACATTGCCAACCCCGGCCGGATCAAAGAGGTTTCTCGCCGTCTGCTGGCGGGAGAGAGCATCCGCATTTCCAGCCACTACCCCGTCCGGGGAACAGCCCCCGCCGGGGTGACAGTGACGGACCGGAATTTAGACGCACAGGTACTGATCAGCCATGAGGTTACTAGGGATAAAGCCGCCCTCCATCTGGTTCCATCGGTGGTGACGGCGGGCATCGGTTGCCGCAAGGGAACATCCAAGAATGCCATCCTGTCGGCCCTTCGGCAGACGCTAAAAACCCATGAGGTTCACCCGCTGGCTCTTGGCTGCATCTACTCCATCGACTTAAAGAAAGGGGAACCGGGGCTGCTGGAAGCCTGCCGGGAGCTGGGGGTTCCGCTGGAGACCTTTTCCGCCGAAGAACTGGGCAAGCTACCCGGGGAGTTTGCCCCCTCGGCCTTTGTTAAGGAGATCACCGGGGTGGACAATGTCTGCGAGCGCAGCGCCCTTCTGGGCAGCCGGGGGGGCAGGCTGATCGCCCCCAAACAAATTGTGGAAGGCGTTACCGTGGCTCTGGCACTTTCGCCCTGGGAGGCCTCCTTTGAGGAGGAGCTATGAAAAAACTGTTGGTGGTGGGGCTTGGTCCCGGCTCGCCGGAGCAGATGACCATAGAAGCAGCTCACGCGCTGGAAAGTGCCGACATTCTCTGCGGCTACACAGGCTACATTGACCTGATTCGGGATCGGTATCCCGGCAAAGAGCTGCTTTCCACTCCCATGAAGCGGGAGCTGGAGCGCTGCCGCCTTGCGCTGGAACAGGCGGAGAAGGGGCAGACGGTAGCCATGGTTTGCAGCGGGGATGCCGGAGTTTACGGTATGGCAGGCCCCATCTTGGAACTGGCTCCCCAGTTTCCTCAGGTGGAGATTGAGATTGTCCCCGGAGTCAGCGCCGCCATGAGCGGCGGGGCTTTGCTGGGGGCCCCCTTGGGCCACGACTTTGCCGTTATCTCCCTTAGTGACCTTCTCACCCCGTGGGAGCTGATTGAGCACCGTCTGCAGGCAGCCGCTCAGGGGGATTTTGCCATCTGCCTCTACAACCCCGCCAGCCGCAAACGGGCGGATTACCTTGCGCGGGCCTGCGATATTCTGCTGAGCACCCTGCCGTCAGACCGGCTCTGCGCCGTCACCCGCAACATCGGCCGGGAAGGGGAGCAGGGCCGCCTGCTGACCTTGCAGGAGCTGCGGGAGTTTCCCGCCGACATGTTCACCACCGTTTTTATCGGCAACAGCCAAACCCGTAAAGTTGCCGGAAGGATGGTCACCCCGCGGGGGTACCGGGAACCATGAAGACGCTGCTGCTGTTTGGAGGTACCACCGAGGGGCGAACCCTCACCTCCCGCCTTGCCCGGCCGGGGCTTCGGCTGTTGGTCAGCGTGGCCACCCAGTACGGCCGGGAGCTGCTGGAGGAACAGGAGGGCGTTACAATCTTCAGCGGTCGGATGAGTGGGGAGGATATGATCCACCGGATGGAAGAACATCAGGTGGGCTTGGTGGTGGACGCCACCCACCCCTACGCCAGTGGCGCAGGAAAGACAATTAAGGAAGCCTGCCGGGCACAGGGGCTGCCCCTTCTTCGCCTGAGCAGGCCGGAAAGTCAGATGGATCACTGTGTGATGGTGCCTACAGCGCAGGAAGCCGCCCGGTATCTGGAAGAAACCGCCGGCAACATCCTCCTCACCACCGGAACCAAGGATCTGGAAGCTTTCACACGCATTCAGGACTATCAAAGCCGCCTCTATCTGCGGGTGTTGCCCGCCACAGAATCCTTGGAGCACTGCCGCAGCCTTGGCATTCCTCCGGGGCATGTCATGGCCATGCAGGGGCCTTTTTCTAGGGGCCTCAACCGGGAGCTGATGCTCCAGTGGCAAATTGGCACATTGGTGACCAAGGACGGCGGCTCTCCCGGCGGCTTTGCTCAAAAAGCAGAGGCGGCGCAGGAGGTGGGGGCCACTCTGGTGGTGATCGGAAGGCCTCGACCCCAAGAGGGGATGACCCCGGAGGAAATCATAGAGGCGGTGGACCGCTGGATGGAGGAAGGCAAATGAAGGTCAGTCTCATTGGGATGGGCCCCGGCGGCAGGGAGCTTCTCACCCTGCAGGCTCTGGATGCTCTGCAGAAAGCCAAGGCAGTCATCGGAGCCCGCCGCCTGTTGGATGCCTTGCCGGGGGAGATCGGTGGGCAGAAGGTTCCCCTCCTCCACCCGGGGGAAATCGCTGCATGGCTGGCCCGGCACCGGGACTATGACCCGGCGGCGGTGGTCCTCAGCGGGGACATCGGCTTTTACAGCGGAGCGGCCCGGCTGCGTCCCCTGCTATTACAGGCAGGGTTTGAGGTGGAAAGTATCTGCGGCATTTCCTCAGTGGCCTGCCTTTGCGCCAAGGCGGGAATCCCGTGGCAGAATGTTCACTTGGTCAGTGCCCACGGCAGAAGCTGCGATGTGCTGGCCCATGTCCTCAACCACCAAACCTGCTTCTTCCTCACGGGAGGGCAGGTCACCCCCGGGAGCATCTGCCAAATCCTGACCCAGGCCGGACTGGGGAATTGCCCCGTTACCGTGGGAGAAAACCTCTCCTACCCTCAGGAACGGTTGCTTTCAGCCCCGGCCCGGGAGCTGGCGGGGCAGGAGTTTGCTTCTTTAAGCGTGGTGCTGGTGGAGCGAACAAAACCTGCCTTTTGCCGCCAAAGCCGTACCTATGGCATCCCCGATGACGAGTTCATTCGGGGGGAGGTCCCCATGACCAAGCAGGAGGTGCGCAGCGTCATCCTCTCTCGGCTGGCGGTGCAGGAAGCCGACACCCTCTGGGACATCGGCGCAGGGACAGGATCGGTGGCCATAGAATGCGCCTTTGCCGCCCGTTGGGGCCGGGTCTGGGCCATTGAGCAGGCCCCCAAGGCGTGGGATCTTTTGGGCCAGAACAAAGAGAAGTTCGGGGTGTACAACCTGAACCTTGTAAAGGGCATGGCCCCCGACGTTTGCAGGGACTTGCCCGCCCCCGACGCTGCCTTTATCGGGGGCAGCAAGGGCAGGTTGGAGGAAGTGCTGCAGCTTCTGCTGGAAAAAAATCCAAAGGTGCGGGTGGTGATCAGTGCCGTGACGTTGGAAACCATGTACAAGGGCCTGACTCTGCTGGAAGCCTTGGGCTTTGAGCAGGTGGAGGCGGTGCAGTTCTGGGTGAGCCGCACACAAACATGCGGGGCAGGGCATCTGCTGCGGGGGCAAAATCCCGTCTTTGTCATCAGCGGGGCGGGCCATGGATAAGTTTACCATCCCCCGGCTGATGCTGGCAGCTCCCGGCAGCTCTACAGGGAAAACCACCCTTGCCTGTGCTTTGCTGCAGGCGCTCAAGAACCGAGGACTTTCCCCTGCTGCTTTTAAATGCGGCCCCGACTATATCGACCCTATGTTCCACACCCGGATACTGGGGGTGCAAAGCCACAATTTAGACTTGTTTTTCACCGGGGAAGAGACTTTGCTCAGTCTCTTTGCTCATCATTCCCGGGGCAGAGACATCGCCCTGCTGGAAGGGGTGATGGGCTACTACGACGGGGTGGGGGACGGTACTCAGGCAAGCAGCTGGCATCTGACCTGTGTCACCCAAACTCCGGTGCTTCTGGTGCTGGACCCCAAGGGGATGAGCCTTTCTGCAGCCGCGGTAATCAAGGGGTTTTTGGAACTGCGCAAACCCCACCACATCGCGGGGGTGATCCTCAACCGGTGCAGCCAAGGTTTATATCAGCATCTAAAGCCCATGCTGGAACAGGAAACAGGCCTCCCGGTGCTGGGATACCTCCCCAACCTGCCCGACTGCGCGATCAAAAGCCGTCATCTGGGACTTGTCACCGCTCAGGAGGTTCAAAACCTCACCGAAAAGATCAGCCGCCTTGCCAAGGCTCTGGAAGAATGCGTGGAGTTGGATCGGATACTGGAGCTGGCCGGCGGTGCTCCCGCTCTGACGGCAAAACCCCTGCAGGTCGCCCCGGTGCCGGGGAAGGCTCCCGTCATTGCGGTGGCGCAGGATCAGGCCTTTTGCTTTTACTATCCGGATAATCTGGAATTGTTGGAGGCTCTGGGGGCAAGGCTTGTTCCCTTTAGCCCCTTAAAAGACAAAGCCTTGCCCGAGGGAGCCAGCGCTCTCTATCTAGGGGGAGGGTACCCGGAGCTGCACGCCGAGGTCCTGAGCCAAAACACCCCCATGAGGCGGGAGGTGCTCCGAGCTGTGCAGGGGGGAATACCCACTCTGGCGGAGTGCGGCGGCTTTCAGTACCTGCAGGAGTTTCTCACCGATGCGCGGGGCAACCGCTACCCCATGGCGGGAGCCATTCCCGGGGAAAGCACCCCGGCAGGGCGACTGGTGCGGTTTGGATACGCCACCCTGACCGCCCGGCAGGACACCCTCCTCTGCCAAGAGGGGGAGAGCATCGCCGCCCACGAATTCCACTACTGGGACAGTACCCAAAACGGGGAGGCATTTCTGGCTCAAAAGCCGACGGGGAGCAAAAGCTGGCCCTGTGTGGTGGCAAAGAAAAATCTCTTTGCGGGGTATCCCCATCTGTATTTTTACAGCAATCCAAGCTTTGCCCGGAATTTTGTCCAGGCGGCGGAACAATATAGCCAATTTTAAAACGCTAACCGTTTTAAACCAGCGAGCACGCGGGCTGGCACGTCGTAGGAGTGGGATTGGCGATGAAATCCGGTTCAAGCTGCCCGTAGAGCAGCTACAGTAAATGCCGCGGCTTGAAAGCACAACGTGTCTTCAAGTGAACTGATTATATTAGGAGGAAGCATATGGCTGGTAACATCATGATACTGGGGACCGCCTCCGGCACCGGAAAAAGCCTGCTGGCGGCGGGACTCTGCCGCATTTTAAAGCAGGACGGCTACCGGGTGGCTCCCTTTAAAAGCCAGAACATGGCCCTCAACAGCTTTATCACCCCCGACGGGCTGGAAATGGGCCGGGCACAAGCCATGCAGGCTCAGGCGGCGGGAATAGAGCCTTCGGTGCTGATGAACCCTATCCTCCTCAAGCCCCAGAGCGACACCGGCAGTCAGGTAATTATAAACGGCCGGGTGTGGGGCGTCATGAGCGCCCGGGAGTACTTTGCCTGCAAGCAAACTCTGATTCCCCAGGTGCTGGAATCCTACGCCAAACTCAGGGAGAGCTGCGAAGTCGTTGTGCTGGAAGGGGCGGGCAGCCCGGCGGAAATCAACCTCAACCAGCAGGATATGGTGAACATGGGCCTTGCTGCCATGGTGGATGCTCCGGTGCTGCTGGCGGGGGACATCGACCGGGGCGGGGTGTTTGCCAGCCTCTATGGCACCATGATGCTGCTGGAGCAGGAGCACCGCAGTCGGGTCAAGGGACTGATCATCAACAAATTCCGGGGGGATGTGGAAATTCTACGCCCCGGTCTTTCCCAGCTGGAGGAGTTGACAGGGGTTCCGGTGATGGGGGTGGTCCCCATGCTCAACGTGGATATAGAGGAGGAGGACAGCCTTGGCTTGCCGGAACAGGGTAGCGCAGGCAGCGTGCTGGACATCGCCGTCATCCGGCTGCCCCGCATTTCCAACTTTACCGATTTTCACCCCTTGGAGCAGGTGGAGGGGGTGGGGGTCCGGTATGTGGATAGCGTCCGCAAACTGGGCAGCCCCGATTTGATTCTGCTCCCCGGCACCAAGAGCTCCATAGCCGACCTTGCCTGGCTGCGGCAAAGCGGGCTGGAAGCTGCCCTCAAAAAGGCTGCGGCGGCGGGAACTCCCCTCATGGGCATTGGCGGCGGCTACCAGATGCTGGGCCGGGGCCTTTCCGACCCACAGGGGATAGAAGGCTGCCACCAGATAGCGGGGATGGGGCTTTTGCCGGTGGAGATGGTTTTCCACGAGCAGAAGGCCCGCACCCGTGTGACGGGGAAGATCCTGTCACCCCAAGGCTTTTTTGCCGGACTGGGTGGCGCTGCGGTAGAGGGGTACGAAATCCAAACCGGAACCATCACCCCGGGGGAGGGAGCCGTACCTCTGGCCCAGCTTGCGGATGGGGGCCGTGATGGAGTCGTCCTTGGCAACGTCATGGGAACCTGCCTCCACGGCCTCTTTGACCACGAGGAGTTTACCGGGGCCCTACTGGGCATCTTGCTCCGGCGCAAGGGGCTGGAGCCGTCGGCCTTGCAGGCGGTGGACTATCATGCCTATCAGGAGGAGCAGTACGACCTACTGGCGGCCGCTCTGCGGAAGAGCTTGGATATGGAGAAGATTTACCGCATCATCGGGGAGGGAGCCTAATGCTGGAGCATCTGTTGCCCGCAGAAATTGAAGCCCGGAGCCTTGCCATTCTTTCCGCCGAACTGGGGGAAACAGATTTGTCGGAAGGAGAGCTTGCAATATTAAAGCGGGTGATTCACACCACCGCCGACTTTGAATATAAGCACAACCTGTACTTTTCTCCGGGAGCGGTGCAGGCGGGGCTGGACGCCCTTAAGCGAGGGGCGATTATCGTCACCGACACCAACATGGCCAAGGCGGGAGTCAGCAAGCCGGGGCTGGCACGGCTGGGGGGGCAGGTCCACTGCTTTATGGCCGACGAGGACATCGCCCAAGCCGCAAAGGAGCAGCAAACCACTCGGGCGGCGGTTTCCATGGAGAAGGCCTCTCGCCTTGCAGGGGAGCTGATTGTTGCCGTGGGCAACGCCCCCACCGCCCTCATCGCTCTTGATCGATTGATGAAGGAGGGGAAGATCAAGCCGGCCCTGATCATCGCGGCACCGGTGGGCTTTGTCAACGTGATGGAAAGCAAGGAGCTGATTCTGGGCTGCGGTGTTCCTCATATTGTGGCCAAGGGGCGCAAGGGCGGCAGCAACGTAGCCGCCGCCATCTGCAACGCCCTCATCTACAAAGCAGGAGGCCGCTGACCCAATCCTGTCGCCGGGAATCGGAAGGCAACTTCCGGTTCCCGGTTTTTCTACCTCTGCATGCTCCCCCCATCCCTGCCCGGAAAGGCTCCCGGATTTGTTTGTGAAATAATTAATTTGCCTTGACAACTTTCGCCAAGGAGCGCTATACTAAATAAAGATTGTACACTGTACAATATGCATCGTGCATTATGCACTGCTCCACCGAGCAGCGCCGATCATTCAAACGATAAAGACCGGACAGCAGGCTACCTTCCCCGCGGAGAAGGAGCCGGTGCAAAAGCTTCCGCGGAGAAAAGAGGCACTCTATGAAGCAATTGATGACAGGCAACGAGGCGATTGCCAGAGGTGCCTGGGAAGCAGGAGTCGCATTTGCCTCCGCCTATCCCGGTACCCCCAGCACAGAAATTCTGGAGAACATCATCGGCTACAAGGAGATTCAGTCGGAATGGGCCCCCAACGAAAAGGTAGCTTTGGAGGCTGTCATCGGCGCGTCCATTGCCGGGGTGCGCACCATTTCTGCCATGAAGCATGTCGGTGTTAACGTGGCGGCCGACCCTCTCTTTACCTTTGCCTATACCGGAGTGGGTGGCGGCATGCTTCTGGTCACTGCCGACGAGCCGGGCCAGCACTCCTCTCAGAATGAGCAGGATAACCGCAACTACGCTCCCTTTGCCAAGGTGGCTCTGCTGGAGCCCTCCAACAGCCAGGAATGCAAGGATATGGCCAAGGCAGCCTTTGCCATCAGCGAACAGTATGATGTTCCGATGTTGCTGCGCACCACCACCCGGGTTTGCCATTCCAAAAGCATTGTAGAGTGCGAAGAGCGGGAAGAATTCGAGCCCATTGCCTACCAGAAAAACACCCAGAAGAACCTGACGGTTCCGGCTCACTCCCGCATCCTCCGCGCCAAGGTGGAAGAGCGGATGCAGGCCCTCAAGGAGTATTCCGAAGCCTGCCCCTTCAACTATATTGTAGAGGGTGGCAAAATCGGTGTAGTCACCTCCGGCATGTCCTACCACTACGCCCGGGAAGTCTTTGGAGACAAAGCTACATACCTAAAGCTTGGATTTACCAACCCCCTGCCCGACAACCTGCTCAAAAAGTTTGCCCAGCAGGTGGATGTCATCTACGTCATCGAAGAAAACGACCCCTATCTGGAAAACTGGATCAAGTCTTTGGGCATTGCCTGCAAGGGCAAAGATGTGTTCCCCGCCTGGGGTGAGATGACTCCCGACGTGCTCCGCCACGCCCTGGGCCAAGGCGAGCTGCCGGTGAAGGAGTACGACAAGGATAAAATTGTGGCCCGGCCTCCCACCCTCTGTGCCGGATGCCCTCACCGCGGATTCTTCTACGAGCTGGGCAAAAAGAAAAACGTAGTGGTTTCCGGCGACATCGGATGCTATACTCTGGGTTTTGCCGCCCCCTATAACGCCATGGACACCACCATCTGCATGGGCGGTTCCTTCAGCGTGGGCCACGGCATGCAAAAAGCTTTTGACCTGACCGAACAGGATAAGCGTGTGGTGGGGGTGATGGGCGACTCCACCTTCTTCCACACCGGAATCAACTCCCTCATCGAGGTGCTGTACAACAACAGCAAAACCATCTGCGTCATTCTGGATAACCGGATTACCGGAATGACTGGGCATCAGGAAAACCCCGGCTCCGGCAAGCTGGCCGGCGGCGAGCCCGCCCACGAAATGGACATCGCCACTGTGGTCAAGGCTCTGGGAGCCAAAAACGTAGTGGAGGTCAACCCCAACGACATCAAAGCCATGCGCAAGGCGCTGGATGACGCGCTGGCACTGGACGAGGCCTCGGTCATCATCACCAAATGGCCCTGCGTCCTCAAGAAGATGGATCTGGCCGAGCGCTCTGCCTGGGGCAATCCCTTTACCACCAAGTATGTGGTAAACGAGGACACCTGCATCGGTTGCAAGGCCTGTATCCGCAGCGGATGCCCCGCTATTTCCATGAACGAGAATAAAAAATCGGGAATCGATGCCTCCCAGTGTGTGGGCTGCGGCATCTGCGCCCAAATTTGCCCCAAAAAGGCCATTGAACAGGCCCCCAAGAAGGAGGTAGCAAAGATATGACAAAGAGCATTCTTTTGGTTGGCGTAGGCGGACAGGGCACCATTCTGGCCAGCAAGCTGCTGACCATCGGACTGATGCAGTCCGGCTACGACGTCAAGATGAGCGAGATACACGGCATGTCTCAGCGGGGAGGCTCGGTTTCCTCTCAGGTGCGCTACGGCAAGCAGGTGGAATCCCCCGTCATCGAAAAAGGCGGCGCCGATATTCTGGTGGCCTTTGAAAAGATGGAGGCTCTGCGCTGGCTGGAGTACCTGCGCCCAGACGGCAAGGTAGTGGTCAACGATTACGCCATCAGCCCCATGCCGGTGGTCAGCGGCGTCACCCCCTATCCCGACGGCATTGTGGAGGAGCTGAAGGCCCGGGCCCACACCATCTCCATGGATGCCTTCGGCGAGGCTATCAAGCTGGGCAACGCCAAGGTTCTCAACATCCTTTTGCTGGGAGCCACCGTAGCCAAGATGGGTCTGACCGACATCGACTGGAACAAGATTATTGCAGACAACGTAAAACCCGCCTTTGTGGAGCTGAACCAAAAGGCCCTGGCCACAGGAATGCAGCTGGTTCAGGGTTAAACAAAGGCAAGGAGACACCATCCGTTCAGGAAGAATGATAGGAAAGGGCGGTGATGACCTTGTCGGGCTGGCAGAAAACCACGGTGAAGGAGCAGGTATACAATCTCCTCAAGCAGAACATCCTCACTCAGAAGTATGAGATGGGGGAGCGGCTGAACATCGGCAACCTGAGCCAGCAGCTTGGGGTGAGCAATTCTCCCATCCGGGAGGCCATCAACATGCTGGTGACCGAAGGGCTGGTGACGGTGAGCCCCAACTCCACCGTATCGGTGGTGAGCCTGACCATGCAGGATATGTACGAGCTTTCCCAGATGATCTGCTTTCTGCAGATCGGGGCCTACGAGTACTGCGTCCGGCAAGAGATGACCCAAAAGCTTCTCACTCCCATGAAGAGGATTCTGGACCGTCAGCACGACCTGATGGCCAAAGGGGAGCTGTACGAGTTTGTTCAGGCGGCCAACAGCTTTGATCGCTGCATCATCGAGGGTACAGGCAATTCCCGCCTGCTGGGCAATTTCGATAATGTCTTTGCCCTGTTCACCCTTGCCGCCCTCTACGATTACCAACACCGGGACACCGACTGGAGAATGAATACCGCCGAGCACGAGCAGATTTACGAGGCCGTCCTCCAGCAGCGTCACCGCCAGGTAGTGGAACTGATTGACCACCACTACAGTAAGCCCGAATGGGCTGATAAATGGTAGCAGCTTACATGCTTACAGTAAGTTTCGGCTCCGCCCCCAAGGGATGTTTTCTGTCTCTTGGGGGCGGATGTCTTTTGGGCTTTTCGTTGCCTTGCAGAGCTCAGATGTGGTATCATAGCCCGGAAGGGTTATGCTATTCCCATAGCGGCAGCGTTTTCTGTCACAGCAGCCGGCGGGCGGGGGAATCGGCCTGCCGAGTCAGGGTGGTAGCCTGTCCCTAAGGATGTAAAAATAAGGCGGAGCGGTAAATGAAGAGGCAAACAGAAGGCTTTGGCATCGGTGCATATCTGGCGTTGAGCATCGCCGTGACGGCGGTGTTTTTTCTCTGCGT
>JAHDPQ010000001.1 GCA_018434245.1 Oscillospiraceae bacterium | reverse complement strand
CGGCGGCCCGACTAGGGACTACCGTAGGGGTGAGCGAGTCCACGGTGGTGCGCTGTGCCACCGAAATTGGATACGACGGATACCCGTCCCTGCAAAAGGCGCTGCAGGAGCTGATCCGCAATCGGCTGACAGCGGTGCAGCGGATGGGTGTGACCAACGACCGGCTGGGAGATGCCGATGTTCTGCAAAAGGTGCTGCAAGCCGACCGGGAATCCCTGCGGCGCACCATGGAGCAGGTGGATGACGAAGCCTTTGATCAAGCGGTTCAAGCCATCATCGCCGCCCGGAAGATCTACATCATCGGGGTGCGCAGTGCCGCCGCTTTGGCCAGCTTCCTCAACTTTTACTTCACCCATATTTTTGAGGATGTCCGCAATCTGGATACCGCCAGCACCAGCGTCATTTTTGAGCAGCTGCTGCGGGTAAGCCCAAAAGATGTGTTTATTGCCATTACCTTTTCCCGCTATTCCAGCCGCACCTACAAAGCTGCCACCTACGCCAAGCAGAACGGCGCAACGGTCATCGCCATTACCGATTCCCTCACCGCCCCTATTTGCAAGGTGGCCGATCACGTGTTGATGGCCCGCAGCGATATGGCCAGCTTTGTGGATTCCCTGGTGGCCCCTCTGAGCTTGATCAACGCTTTGATTGTAGCTATCGGACTGGAGAAGAAAGAAGAAATTGCCCAAGTCTATGCCCGTTTGGAGACCATTTGGGATGAATATAATGTATACGAGAAAGGGGAACCGGATGTCCCAGCCCCCTGATTTCGATATTCTTGTGGTGGGAGGCGGCGCCGCAGGCCTGATGTGCGCCGGAACCGCCGCCGCCCGGGGCAAAAAGGTTCTGCTGTTGGAGCGGATGCCTCAGCCCGGCCGCAAGCTGCTGATCACCGGAAAAGGCCGGTGCAACCTGACCAACCACTGCGAATTCGATGCCTTTCTCACCGCCGTCAACCGGGGCGGACGTTTTTTGCACAGCGCCTGGAATGCGCTTTCCGCCCGGGATACCATGGAGCTTTTTGAGCGGCTGGGTGTCCCCCTAAAAACCGAACGGGGGAATCGGGTGTTCCCCGTCTCCGACCGCTCTGCTGATGTGGTGGACGCTCTGGTGGGCCATGCCCGGGACTCGGGAGTCACCTTTGTCAAAGAGCGGGCGCTGGAACTGCTGATGGCGGAGGGCTGCGCCGCAGGAGTCGCCTGCGAATCGGGCAAACACTACCGGGCTGCCAGCGTGGTGATTGCCACGGGAGGAGTCAGCTACCCCCTGACAGGGTCGACGGGAGACGGCTATGAGTTGGCTGCTCAGGCCGGGCATTTGGTGATTGCCCCCCAACCCTCTCTGGTTCCGGTGGAGGTGCAGGAAGGCTGGCCCAAACAGGCCATGGGCCTTTCCCTGAAGAATGTCACCCTCACCCTGACCAAAATCGGTTCCTCCAAGGTGCTGTTTCAGGAGCTGGGGGAAATGCTCTTTACCCACTTTGGCGTGTCGGGGCCGCTGGTTCTGTCGGCTTCCGCCCACATGGACCGGGACCCCTGCACCTACGCACTTCACATCGACCTCAAGCCCGCTCTTTCCCACCAAAAGCTGGACGAGCGGATTCTCCGGGATTTTTCTGATGCTCTCAACCGGGATTTTTCCAACGCCCTGTCGGGGCTGCTGCCCAAAAAGCTCATTGGTCCGGTGGTGACTCTTTCCGGCATCCCACCCCAGACCAAGGTGCATCAGATCACCCGGGAACAACGGGGAAGACTGGTGGAACTGCTCAAGGACTTGTGCCTTCACGTCCGGGCCCTGCGCCCCATTGAGGAGTCGGTGGTCACCCGGGGCGGGGTGGAGCTTAAGCAAGTGAACCCGTCCACCATGGAGTCCAAGCTGCTGCCGGGGCTATATTTTGCGGGAGAGGTGCTGGATCTGGACGCCTACACCGGCGGCTTTAATTTGCAGATCGCCTTTTCCACCGGCTTTTTGGCGGGGATGAAGGTGTGAGGCAATCCTACAAGGAGGCGCTATGATTTCCATTGCCATTGATGGGCCTTCCGGGGCCGGAAAAAGCAGCATTGCCCGCAGGGTAGCCGCCCGGCTGGGCTATGTCTATGTAGACACCGGCGCCCTGTACCGGGCCATTGCACTGTTTGCCCACCGCAGCGGCATCGCCGACACCGACGAAAAAGCACTGGCTCCTCGTCTGGGGGAGATTGAGGTAGAGCTCGCTTATCAGGAGGGCAAGCAGCACGTCTTTCTGGGCGGAGAGGATGTTTCGGAGGAGATTCGCCGGCCGGAAATGTCCATGGCGGCCTCCCAGGTTTCCGCCCAACCTGCCGTCCGGGCTTTTCTGCTGGAGTTGCAGCGCCAGATGGCAGACAAATACAACGTTATCATGGATGGCCGGGATATCGGCACGGTGGTGCTGCCAAAAGCTGATCTCAAAATATATCTCACTGCCTCGGCGGAGGATCGGGCCCTGCGCCGCCATCAGGAATTTCTCAAACGGGGAGAGGACATCTCCTACGACGAGGTGCTGACCGACATCAACCGCCGGGACTACAACGACATCCACCGGGAGATTGCTCCCCTGTGCCGGGCCAAGGACGCCGTGCTGCTGGACACCACCGGAAACACCCTGGAGCAAAGTGTTGCTCTGGTGGAACAAACCATCCGGGAGCAGTTGGGATTGTAATGAGGCGCATCCTCATCGCCGGGCCTCCCGGCTCTGGAAAGACCACCCTTGCAAGGTGGCTGCTGAGTCAGGTGCTGGATATTCCCGCCTACCATCTGGACGGCCTTCACTGGGATTACCGGATGGACGCCCGAGTCCATGGTGGAAAAGTGGAAGCTTTTCCGCCCGGTTCTGGCTCAGGACAGCTGGATCATCGACGGATCTTACGCCGAAACCATGGAAATGCGCCTTCAGGCTGCCGATACTTCTGATCCTGCTGGCACTGCCTCCGGTGGTATGTGTGGCCCGGGTGATTCGGCGCAAGCTGCGCAGGGAAATACGGGACGATCTGCGCCCCCACTGCCCCGACAAGCTGGACCTTGATTTTTTACAGTTTACCTGGAGCTGGAGCCGAAAGCAGCTTCAGGAGCTTCTGGGGCCGTCCCGGCGGTATGCCGCCAATGTGGACACTTTGGTGCTCCGATACCCCAAGGATGCCGCGCACCTGATGGAAAAGGTCCGGCTATGGAAGGAAGATCGCTTTTGCTGAACCTGTATCCCTTTGGAAAATCAGTGACCTATCCTTTGGTGCGGGGGCTGTTTTCCATGCGTTACGAGGGGCTGGAAAACATCCCGGAACAGGGTGGGTTTATTCTGGCCTGCAACCATCGCTCCAATTTCGACCCCCTCTTTATCGCCCACAAGATGCCGCGGCAAATCCACTATCTGGCCAAGGATGAGCTGGTGCAGGTGGCAGTGATCGGCTCCCTCATCCGTAGCTTTGGGGTCGTGCCCATCAAGCGGGGAACGGGGGACACCAGCGCCTTGGAAACAGCCGCCGCCATCATTCGGGAAGGCGGGGTGCTGGGCATCTTTCCGGAAGGGCACCGCTCCCCCGACGGAACCCCACTGCGTCCCCGTTCGGGAGCGGCTTTAATCGCGGGACAAACTAAGGCGGATGTGCTGCCCTGCGCCGTCTCCTACGGCCCCAAGCTGGGCTTTCGCACCGTGGTCACCGTGCGGTACGGCAAGCTGATTCCCCATGAGGAGCTGGGGCTGGACCTTGCCTCTCCCTCCACCCTCAAAGCAGCTACCCGACGGGTTATGGGGGACATCATCGCCATGCTGGATTACAAAGGCCCCGCGGCCCTGCCCGAAGCCACATGAAGATCATCACGGCCGAGACGGCGGGCTTCTGCATGGGGGTGGCCCGGGCGGTGCGGCTGGTGGAGGAGGCTTTGGAGCGGGGCGAAAAGCTCCACACCCTGGGACCCCTCATCCACAATCCCCAGATGACCGCCTATCTGGAGGAAAAGGGGGTTATCTCTATTGAGGAGATTTCTCAGGCGTTGCCGGGGTATCGGGTGGTGCTCCGCTCCCACGGAGTTCCCAAAGCCGTTTATGATGAGTTGGATGCCCTGGGAATTCCCTGGCTGGACTCCACCTGCCCCTATGTGAAAAAGATACAGGAAATTGTCCGGACAGCAGGGGAGCAGGGAAAGGTCTCCATTGTGGTGGGGGACCCCGATCATCCCGAGGTTCAGGGGATTTGCGGCCACTGCGGCGGGGAAATCCACGTGGTGAGGAATCAGGAAGAACTGAGGCTTTTTCTCCAAGAAAGTCAAACTTCTGTTAAAAAAGACTATATTTTGGCTGCTCAAACTACTTTGAAACTGGTGGAGTGGCAAAAATGTATAGAAACAACAAAAAAAGAGTGTACAAACTTCTCGTTATTTGGTACAATATGTAATGCTACCGCTTTGCGTCAAAGCGAGATAATTCAGTTATCCAAGCAGGTCGACGCTGTGGTTGTGGTAGGTGGACGCGGAAGCTCCAATACCCGGGCTTTGTGGCAGGTATCCACTGCAAATTGCCCGGCGTACCTGGTGGAAACTGCGGACGAGCTGCGCGCCGAAGATTTTGCGGGGCTTGCATCTGTAGGAATTACCGCCGGAGCATCCACACCCGCGTTTATAATTAAGGAGGTACAGGAAACCATGAGTGAGATCGCCAGTGTGCAGGACGAAATGAGCTTTGAGGAAATGCTTGAGCAGTCTTTTAAGACTATATATACAAAGGAGAAGGTTACCGGTATTGTCACCAGCGTTTCCCCCAATGAGATCGCCGTCGACATTGGCACGAAACAGGCTGGCTACGTACCTCTCCATGAGTATACCGAAGACCCCAGCGCCAAGCTGGAAGAGCTTGTTAAGGTGGGGGACGAGCTGGAACTGATCGTTCTGCGTGTCAACGACGTAGAGGGAACCGCCATGCTCTCCAAAAAGCGGGTGGACGCCATTGCCGGATACGAAAAGGTAATGGTAGCCGAACAATCCGGCGAAGTGCTGGAAGGCACTGTGGTGGATGTGGTAAAGGGCGGCGTCATCGTTCTTTCCAATAGCGTGCGGGTGTTTATTCCCGCCAGCCAGGCCACCCTTTCCCGGGGTCAGGCTCTGGAGCCGCTGCTCAAAACCAAGGTGCAGTTTAAAATTCTCGAGACCAACGAGCGCCGCCGCCGGGCCGTGGGTTCCATCCGCGCTGTTCTCAAAGAGCAGCGCAAGGTGCTGGAAGAACAGTTCTGGCAAGAAGTGGAAATCGGCAAGGTTTACAACGGCTCGGTTAAGTCTCTCACCAGCTATGGCGCCTTTGTGGACCTGGGCGGAGTGGACGGCATGGTCCACATTTCCGAGCTGAGCTGGAGCCGCATCAAAGACCCTTCCGAAGTGGTGAAGGTCGGCGATACTCTGGAGGTAACCGTCAAAGATATTGACAGGGAAAACAAAAAGATTTCTCTGGGCTACAAAAAGGACGAGGACAACCCCTGGACCCTGCTGAGCAAGCAGTACCAGGCCGGGGATGTGGCCACCGTCAAAGTGGTCTCTATGACTGCCTTTGGTGCCTTTGCTCAGGTGATTCCCGGTGTGGATGGCCTGATTCACATCAGCCAGATTTCCAACACCCGCATCGGCAAGCCCTCCGACGTTCTGTCCATCGGTCAGGAGGTAGAGGTAAAGATTACCGACATCGATCTGGAAAACAAGCGTGTTTCTTTGAGCATCCGTGCTCTGTTGGAGGATGCCCGCGCCGAGGAAGAAGCAACCGCGCAGGAGGAAGCTCCTCAGGTGATGGAGTTCGGTCCCCCCGAGGAATAAGCTGGGTTTATCAAACAGCTTGGTGACGGGCTTTTCATCTGCAAAAAAGCATTGAATATTTGCTGTCATTCCTGTATGACACCCGTATTTGGTATGATGTTATGGTAGTGGAAAAATATTCTGTCTTTTTTGTTGGTTGGTAAGCCACTCTCATCAACACAGATAGTCAGGGCCAAAACAAGGTGAGCCAGGTGGCGCGCTTTGCTTTGGCCCTTTACCATGTCAAACTCGCCCGATGAGTTTGCAGACTACCCTGCGCCGTCCGCCATCTGCCACAGGCAAGATGGATCGGTCGGTTCGTATCAGCCTGCCTTCCCGGTCAGCGGGGGGCGAAGGAGGAATAGCAATTGATCAAACAGTATCAGAGCGGGCACTACATAGTAGGCGGCAAGCCGGTGGCGGCAGCAAAGGCCGCGGGAATGCAGGCTCCCCAAAAAGCCCGGGAAAAAACCATTGCCTACCGGATTCTGAGAGCCCACGATAAAAGCCGAGAACCGGAGAAGATGCGGATCAAGTTTGATGCCCTTATCTCCCACGACATCACCTTTGTGGGGATTATTCAGACTGCCCGGGCCTCGGGACTTAAACAGTTCCCCGTCCCTTACGCCATGACTAACTGCCACAACTCACTGTGCGCTGTGGGGGGAACCATCAATCAGGACGACCACGCCTTTGGCCTTTCCGCCGCCAAAAAGTACGGCGGCATCTATGTGCCTGCCAATCAGGCGGTGATCCACCAGTACGCTCGGGAATGTCTGGCGGCCTGCGGCGGCATGGTGCTGGGCTCGGATAGCCACACCCGCTACGGCTCCTACGGCTGCATGGGCGTGGGAGAAGGCGGCGGTGAGCTGGTCAAGCAGCTGCTGGAAAATACCTACGACGTTGCCGCCCCCGAGGTGGTGTTGGTCTGGCTGGAAGGCACTCCCCCCAAGGGGGTAGGCCCTCAGGATGTGGCCCTTGCTCTGGTGGGCGAAACCTTTCCAAATGGTGATGTGAAAAACAAGGTGCTGGAGTTTGCCGGCCCCGGAGTGGCAGGGCTTTCCGCCGACTACCGCATCGGCATCGATGTGATGACCACCGAAACCTCCTGCCTCACCTCTATCTGGGAGACCGATGAGGTCATCGAGGAGTACTACCAAAACGTAGGCCGCCCCGAAGCTTACCAAAAACTTTCCCTTGAGGAAGGGGCCTACTACGACAGCGTCATCAAAATCGATCTTTCCAAGATGGAGTGCATGATTGCCCTGCCCTTCCACCCCTCCAAGGCGTACACCATCCACCAGCTGCAGGAAAACCCTGAGGAAATCCTGCGCACGGTGGAAGAGGACTGCAACCGCCAGCTGGGGGGCAAGGTGGAGATGGATCTGCGCCGCCACATCAACGCTGACGGCAAGATTCAGGTGGATCAGGGGATCATTGTGGGCTGCTCGGGGGGTATGTACGAGAACATCATGATTGCCGCCGAGATGCTGGATGGCGGCACCATTGGCAACGACACCTTTGACATGAGCGTCTACCCCTCTTCCACCTCCATTGGCCTTGCCATCACCAAGGACGGTGCCGCCGAAAAGCTGATGAAGGCCGGAGCCGTCATCAAACCCGCCTTCTGCGGGCCCTGCTTTGGCGCGGGAGATACCCCGGCTCACAACGCCCTTTCCATCCGCCACGCCACCCGAAACTTTGCTAACCGGGAAGGCTCCAAGCCGGGACAGGGGCAAATTTCCGCTGTGGCTCTGATGGATGCCCGCTCCATTGCCGCCACCGCCTTAAACGGCGGCATCCTCACCGCCGCCACCGACATCGACTACAATGAGCCGGAGATGAACTACCGCTACGACAGCTCCATTTACGAAAAGCGAGTGTATAACGGCTTTGGAAGTCCTCATCCCGAGGAGGAACTGGTTCTTGGCCCCAACATTAAGGATTGGCCTAAGATGTACTCCTTGGAGGAGGACCTGCTGGTCAAGCTCTGCGCCTTCATCGAGGACGAGGTGACCACCACCGACGAGCTAATCCCCTCCGGCGAGACCTCCTCCTACCGTTCCAATCCCCTCAAACTCTCGGAGTTTGCTCTTTCCCGCCGCTGCCCTCAGTACGTGGGCAAGTCAAAGGCGGTGGCAGCTTTGGAGGAGGAGCGGCAGCAGGGAGGCACCCCTGCAGAAGCAGCGGAGATTCTGGCCAAGGTAGGCGGGGAGATGAAGCGCACCACCATCGGCTCCTGCGTCTTTGCCAAAAAGCCGGGAGACGGTTCTGCACGGGAGCAGGCGGCCTCCTGCCAAAAGGTGCTGGGGGGCTTTGCCAACATCTGTTACGAGTATGCTACCAAGCGCTACCGCTCCAACTGCATCAACTGGGGAGTGATTCCCTTCACCATCGGCAAGGATGAACCCTTTGCCTACGGGGAGGACGACTGGGTTTATGTTCCCGGGATCAGACAGGCCATTGCCCAAGGTGTGGAGCAGATTCCTGCCAAGGTGATTGCTAAAAACGGTACGGTCAGCGACCTGACCCTGGAGCTTTCCGGGCTGACGCCGGCAGAAAAGCTGATTCTGCAGGAGGGCTGCCTGATGAACTACTACGCCGCGGGATATAAGGACTAAATGGATTGTAAGGAGCGAACGTGGATATGGATAAAATTAAAATGACCACTCCTCTGGTGGAGATGGACGGCGACGAAATGACCCGCATCCTGTGGCAGATGATTAAGGATGAGCTGATTCTGCCCTTTGTAGATCTCAAGTCCGAGTACTACGATCTGGGGCTTTTGCACCGCAACGAGACCGGGGATCAGGTGACGGTGGACGCCGCCAACGCCAACAAGAAGTACGGCGTGGCGGTGAAGTGTGCCACCATCACCCCCAACCGCCAGCGGATGGAGGAGTATCCCCAGCTCACCGAAATGTGGAAGAGCCCCAACGGCACTATCCGCTCTATTCTGGACGGCACCGTATTCCGGGCTCCCATTCTGGTGGACTGCATTCGCCCGGTGGTGAAAACATGGGAAAAGCCCATCACCATCGCCCGCCACGCCTACGGGGATGTTTACAAAAGCGTGGACTTCTTCACCGACGAGCCGGGGGAGGCCTTCCTGACCTTCCGGGGAGTGAGCGGAAAGGAACACACCGTTTCCGTTCAGAAGGTGGATGGCCCCGCTGTCTGGCAGGGAGCCCACAACACCGATAAGTCCATCCGCTCCTTTGCCCACGCCTGCTTCCAGTACGCCATCGACACCAAACAGGACCTGTGGTTTTCTACCAAGGACACCATCTCAAAGGTGTATGACGGCCACTTCAAGGCAGTATTTGAAGAGGTGTTCGAGGACTACAAGGCCAAGTTTGAGGATCTGGACATCGAGTATTTCTACACCCTCATCGATGATGCCGTGGCCCGTGTCATCCGTTCACAGGGAGGATACATCTGGGCCTGTAAGAACTACGACGGCGACGTGATGAGCGACATGGTTTCCACCGCCTTTGGGTCTCTGGCCATGATGACCAGCGTGCTGGTTTCCCCCGACGGCCACTTCGAGTACGAGGCCGCTCACGGCACCGTCACCCGCCACTACTATCGCTATCTGGAAGGAGAGGAGACTTCCACCAACCCCATCGCCACCATCTTTGCCTGGAGCGGTGGCCTGCGCAAGCGGGGCGAGCTGGACGGCATCGATGCTCTGGTCAAATTTGGCGATGCGTTGGAGCAGGCCTCCCTGCAAACCATCAACGATGGAATCATGACCAAGGATTTGGTGGGCCTGGTGGAGCCGGGATTTTCCGCCAAGGGGGTCACCTCCAAGGTGTTTATTCAGGAGATTCGCTCCCGCTTGGAGAAGCTGCTGGCCTAACAGAATCCAGCTTTGCGTATAATGGGCCCACTTTGCAATATGATAGAATGAGAAGGATAGGATTCCTAAGGGATACTCACCGAAAGGAGCGGTAAACGATGGCGATTCTGGTGACGGGTGGTGCCGGATATATCGGCAGCCACACCTGCGTGGAGCTGCTACAGGCAGGGGAGGACATTGTCCTGCTGGACAACTTCTCCAACGCAAAGCCCGAGGTGATAGACCGAATCCGGGAGCTGGGAGGCAGGGATTTCCCCCTGTACGCCGTGGATATCCTCCACCGGGAGGGGCTGGAAAAGGTGTTCGCCCGGGAGGAAATCGAGGCGGTCATCCACTTTGCCGGCCTCAAGGCAGTGGGGGAGAGCGTGGCCATTCCTCTGGACTACTACCAGAACAACGTCACCGGAACCCTCAACCTCTGTCAGGTGATGGCCCGGCATGGTTGTAAGAAAATGGTTTTTTCCTCCTCGGCTACGGTGTACGGCACCAGCACCGATGTTCCGTTCCGTGAGGATAGCCCCCTTTCTACCACCAACCCCTATGGCTCCACCAAGCGGATGGTGGAGGATATTTTAAGGGACCTCTGCGCTTCAGACGGGGAGTGGAGCGCCTGTCTGCTGCGGTACTTTAACCCCATCGGAGCCCACAAGTCCGGGCTGCTGGGGGAGGATCCCAACGGCATCCCCAACAACCTGCTCCCCTACATCGCCCGGGTAGCGGCAGGGAAGCTGAAGCAGCTCAGCGTTTTTGGGGACGACTACGACACCCCCGACGGTACCGGAGTGCGGGACTACCTCCACGTGGTGGATTTAGCCATCGGGCATCTGAAGGCTTTGGATTTTGCCCGCAGCCACAAGGGAGCCGAGGCCATTAACTTGGGGACCGGACAGGGCTACAGCGTTTTGGAAGTGGTCAAGGCCTTCGAAAAAGCCAGCGGTGTCAAAGTTCCCTACCAGATGGCTCCCCGCCGCCCGGGGGATATTGCCACCTGCTATGCCGATCCCACCAAGGCCAAGAAACTGCTGGGCTGGCAGGCCACTCGGGAACTGGAGGAAATGTGCGCCGATACCTGGAACTTCACCAGCCGCCAGAAGTAGGCAAAAGCTGGAGCACCCGGTTCCACTATCAATTCATTAAAATAAAAATCCACCGGCTTAGCCGGTGGTATTTCTTATGCGGGCAAAGCCCTATGGTACTAGCAGCGTCTAAAGACGCCTTTTACGGTCTGCCACTTGCGAGGTGATTGTTACTTGCTACCCGTAAACGGGTTATCGTATTCCTTTAGCGTCATCTGATCATGAATT
>JAHDPQ010000058.1 GCA_018434245.1 Oscillospiraceae bacterium | reverse complement strand
TGCTACAGCTCAAACAGATTAAGGACCTCGAGAACCGGCTCAGAGACAAGAAGAAAGAAATCGAAGCTCAAATCTTCAGCACTGTCCAGAGACCGGACCGCGGTCAGGCGCTGCAGGTGGAGCTGTCAGATTTCACCGCAAAACTGAGCTGGTCCACAGAGGCCAAAATCAGCCAACCAGATGCCCGGATCATAGTTTCCAAGTATCCGGAAGTTGCTACTCAAATCTTCTCCACTACTTACAAACCAAAGATCAGCATCATCTCCCGACTCAGGATGCTGCAGCCGGACCTTCCTGCTCTAAATGAGTTAAGCGAGTACCTCACCGTCGAGGAGAAGCAATCCATAGTTTTTGTGGAGGTGAGCGCTAATGCTACCGACAACAGCAAATAACGAGTCACCGTGGAGTAGGGAACAGATAGAACTAATCAAACGGACCGTCGCCAAAGGTGCTAGCGATGATGAATTAAAGCTGTTCCTACACCTTGCCTCCAGGTACGACCTCGATCCCTTCACCCGCCAGATATGGTTCATCAAATATGGCGATGACGCTCACATCTTTACGGGCCGTGACGGCTTCCTGCATATAGCCCACCGCTCTGGGGCATTTAACGGTATGAACACTACTCTGAGGGAAGAACCGATAGGTTTCGAGATCCGCTATTATAACCGCAAGGAAAAGAAAGTTGAGACCCTCAAACGTCCCTCCCAGTTCGTTGCAACGTGCACTGTTTACCGGAAAGATATGGAACAGCCCTTCGTTTGTGAAGTCTGGGAATCGGAATACAGCACCGGGCAGGGCCTGTGGCCGACCAAACGCAGAGTGATGATCCAGAAAGTCGCAGAGGCCTCAACACTGAGGCGTGCATTTGACATCTCCGGACTCTACCTCCCTGAAGAGGTTAGTGAAAACGAGGTTGAAGTTGTCTCCAGCAACCAGTCTGCAATTACAGCTTCGGTGCTGAAAGAAGAACTGCTGATGAAAGCCGCTGAATTGGCCGAAGTGTCGAACAGCAACACAGACAGCGTTCTAAATAAGGTCAGCCATATGAAGAATGTCAATCTCGCTACTGCTTCTGACAAGGAGATACAATCTCTAATCTCCCACACGGATCTTCTGATAGCTCGCTATAAGCTCAAGGCCGAAATCGAGGACACCGCCGAGCTCCTGGGGCTGGATCTGACTACTCTGACAACCCAGGTCAAAAAGACCTGCGATCTGAACTCCCTAGAGTCTATACAGGAAGCCATACAAGAGCTCAAAGAGCGCAGGGAGAATGTGTCTCCGGAAGATGAATTGCTCCGCCTGGCAGAGGAACTATTGATCTAAAGGGTCCCGAAAGGGGCCTTTATATTTTGGAGGTGAAAAATGAAACTTACGAAGAAGGAATTGGATTCAAAACTAGATTCCATAGTCAACTGCGAGGTCTTTTCCAGAGCCCTTAAGTTTAAGGCTCTACAACACAACTACTCGCACCTGAACTGCATACTCATTCAAAGCCAGAGAGAGAACGTGACATATGTTCTACCATTCAAAAAGTGGAACGCCCTGGGCATCTCAGTCCTGAAGGGTGAAAGAGGTTTGGCAATCATTGTGCCCAGGTTCAGAAAAGTTGAGAAGAAAGACGGAACAAAGGACGATGAACTCGTTGGGTTTGCTACCGGGCACGTGTTCGATGTGTCTCAAACCGACGCTCCACCTGATTTCCTGGTGGCCCATCTCAACAGAGATTTCCCGGGCTATCCAAGCCTGGTAGACCTGTCTCCGGTCCCGGTAACTGAACGCCCGCTCCGCAAAGGCTTGAGTGGATATTTCGACAGTAAAGAGCTCACCATAACTATCTCCGGCAGTCAGTCAGAGGCTGACAGGGCTCTGACTCTTCTACACGAGACCGGCCATTATCTGGTCTGGAAGAACAAACTGGAAATTCCCAAAGAATTGGAGGAAGTCATTGTAGAAAGTTCCGCCTTCATAGCAGCATCGAAATTCGGTTTGGATGCCACCGCACCTTCAGCAGGCTATATCGCCGGTTATATCAACAGCACAGAGGATTTGCGGAAGGCCAGTAAAGTGATAGACAAGATCAGTAACTCATTACTGAATACTTATGAAAGGAGTGAGACTTATGCAGAAAGTAACAGTTGAAACTCGCGAAGGAAAGCCCCAAGAGCTCATCATAGTGGCTCAAAAGTACCTCCCCGAGATAGCAGAGGAAAGGAAGGAACCCAACGTCGGCCTATCCTTCTTCGTTGATGAGAAGCTCGTTCAGTCGCTCATAGTGAGTCAGTCAGAGATCCGGCTTCTCCGGGTTATTGCAGACAACCCCGATGCCTTTTATACCTGGCACGTCGACGACTTGAGCCACCAGTGCTTCGTTTGTGAGTCTACCATTGTTTGCGTTGACATTGGCTACATCGGTAAGAGCATTGAGAAACACGGCCTGCAGAGGAAGGCCCTCGAGGGCAATGTGTTCAGAATGGACCGCACAGATAGCGACACTAACTTCCTTGACCTGGTATTAGACGAGTTGGACAACGCAATTGAGAGTGATTCTCTCCCTATATACTCTCTGGAGAGCTACAAGGCCGCGGGAGGTGTGTTATGACTACTAACATCGCAAGCAGCATCGCCCGGATACAGGGAACGCAATTGAAGAAAGTAGTAGCACTCTTCTCGAAGCTGAAACTCAATACTGCAGAAGCGGTATTGTCCGTAAGGCAGGGAAGTATAAGCATCGCTGCTATATATGGAGGGACCGGTCTCAGAGTAACGCTGCCGTCTGATTCCATCGGAAAGGACGATTGTGAGCTCAATTTAGGAGGCCTGAAGGACATTCTATCGGGGGTAAAGGGCATCATCGAGATCGTCACTAATGGCTCAGTTATCATCAACACAGACAGCGGAGAAATAATCCTACCATTCATCCCGGGTAAACTCACGCTGCCAACCGTGAAACAGGAGACGGCTTCTGTCGGTTCGGAGGACCTGCAGAAAAACTTGAGAAAAGTGTTGCCCTTCTCGGCAACTTCCGAAGGTAAGAGAAACCTATTCGGTGTTCTGGTAGAAGTCCAGGAGACAGGCCTCCGTACCGTGGCATCCGACGGCTTCAGGTTAGGGTATGCAGACACCGCGGCTGTGGTAATGAAGGAAGAATCGATTATGATCCCGCTGCAGTATGCAAAACTGCTCCAGGGCATTCTCAAGCTAGTACCGGAGGGAGAAGTCAGTATCCGGGCAGACAAGGACAGCTTGAAGTTCCAGGGCGAATACTTCGAACTGGTGTTCCCGAGACCTGATTTCGACTTCCCGGACTACAGAAGAATCCTGCCCAGCGGATTCAAAGCAAACCTGGAGGTAAACAGGGAAGAGCTGCTGGAGGCAGTAAATCGCTCATTGGGTACAGATAAGGTAAGACTGACCCGAGAAGGTGAGGTTATCAGCATTACGGGTAAGATCGGTGAAGGCAACTTCACCCACAAGGTATCGGTGGCCGGCGAAGGCGAGATGCGCGCCACGTACAATCCGAAGTTTCTAAAAGACGCTCTAGTAGCTATGGACAGTGTGCTGGTCAAACTGGAATTTGTTGAGTCAAACTCACCATTGCAACTCACACCAGAGGAAGGAGACGCGGAGAAGTACTTAGTAATGCCGATAAGGGACATCTGAAGCGTAAAAAAAAGAGAGGCTAGTTAGGCCTCTCTTTTTTTTTACTCCGGAGATAAAAGGATTGGGGGTCGAGTTATCTCAAGTTCATTCTAACACCGAAGTTGTGGTTATCGTACCTTCCGTCAAATCTATATAGTTAGCTCCCTCAAACCATTATAATAAACCCCCACTTTCGTGGGGGGTATCTTTTGGTATGGGTAGGATTTGAACCTACATCGCACATAGTCAAAACTATGCCGTTCTGCTATTGAACTACCGGCAAAAGATACTGGTAGCAGGAGATGGACTCGAACCATCCTCTCAGAGCCCATAAGGCCTGAAATAACATACCGTCGATTCCTGCTAGGGTAATACCACTATGGTTCTCACGCAACTCCGAGTATTCAAGAATGTTGCTATAATTTTTCGTTTCCATACCACTATGGTTCTCAGCTTTTATTACAGAAATTATACACGATTGGCGGAGGCAAAGTCAAATCTATTGTGTTCGTTTGTTGGGAAGACATTCAGAGTAAGGATAAGGGTGTCTTTGGTTTCTGAGATACTATACTTCGAGCCTGATCTTACCCTTTGAAGCCTGGTTTTCTATAAGTCATTCGACCTTTTCTCTGTCGGGTCTCTGTTAACTGATCTAGAGTCTTTCAAAACAAGGCTAAGAAGCAATGATAATGGGTCAGGTAGACGAAGAAGGTATACAATCGATCCGACAAAGGAATATGAAGGCGATGTTAATCGAGCTATGTCAATACAGTAGAGGCACAGCTCACGAACCAAATAATAGGATAAGAATAGTCCGCAAAATGGAGTTAACCCAAATCGAAGAAACGCAAAGCGATGCGACAATAAGCATACCGAACCATATGCTGAAACAGGCTTCCTGAAAGCTAGAGGGAAGAGAGAGTAAAACACTGGTCGTATGTTTGAATCTTAGCTATTTGGAGTCTCAACTTATGCACTTTGACTTAACCAAAAGAAGGAAATAGAACAGGGTCATTGAAAAAGGCACGAAATCATCGTATATTCGTGGTGATCAAACCATACGAAAGGATGATTTCATGCCCACAACGAATATATCACAGATTACCTCGGATGTCATCGATTCAGTTCGCTTCTTCCGTATAGAGCAGAGAAGGTTTGTTGCAGAGTATTCCATCGCTCTCTTCCTGTCCGCTCACAAGAACACCAGCAGACTTGCCCGCTTCTGTTCTTCTTCTCAGTCCTCCATCTCGAGAATGTTGAGCTCTCAGTCACTCTCCACAAGAGACCTTTCATACGCGAGAGTAGATTACATCTCTAGATTCCTCCAGGAGAATTCTCTCGAGTTCAAGTACATCATTCTGGACGAAACTGTCATGAAGAGGAGAGGAAAGAGAATCGAGAATCTCGGGAGTTTCTACTCAACCATAGAGAATAGAATCGTGAGCGGTGTCTCTCTCTTGAGCGCTATAGGCTGGGTGAAAGATAAACTCTACTTCCCGCTCTTCTCTTCTTTGAGAGACGAAGAGAATCTCACAGACCAGTTCATTCGAATGCTGGAGAGGATCCCCTTCAAAGATACTATCCTCATGATGGATGGAGGAATACTCTGCTCGGAAATATTTCTGAAGGCTATGGACATGGGGTTCACAGTAATTGGAAGACTCAACCCTGTGATGAATGTTATCTTTCAGGGTGTCAAGCTCCATCTGTCCAAACTGAGAGACAAGACTCGCGGTCTCTCTTCTATCATTGTGAAGATACCCAAATACAACAATGCCACTGTCAAGCTTGTCTTCCATAACACAGACCAAGAGAACAGAATCATCCTCTCAAGCGATACTTCTCTGACTGATTGGGAGATCCTTGAGCATTATAGGAAGAGAAACTACATAGAGACCTACTTCAAAGCAGTCAAGCAGAACTTCGGCCTCAAGGCCCAGGTCTTCTCCTCTACCAGTTTCCAGAAGCATGTCGAACTTGTCCAGCTAGCCTTCACTACCTGGATGATCGCCAATTTCTATCGCTCTGTCAAAGACCAGGTCTCTCTCAGGGATTTCCTTGAATTGATCAAATTCGATTACTTCATCCACTTAGTTCGAAGCTCTTCCGCTGCCGATTCTTCTATCCATTTCCTTCTTCCTCGCTTCGTTAACTCGAAGTGCATAAGTTGAGAGAGTGAGATGTTATGGGGATGGAGGGACAGACCTTCATCCCCGTTTTGTTCATATTTTTGTGAGGGGAAGAGAATATCATGGAGCGGAAAGAACTCGTCAAAATGGATAACCTGGTCAAGATATACGGCCATCACAGAG
>JAHDPQ010000165.1 GCA_018434245.1 Oscillospiraceae bacterium | reverse complement strand
TTATTGCCTGTGCTTAAGCCGTGAGCAACTTTAGCATACTTCTCCAGCGGCTAATGCTGACTGAAGAGTTCCCTTATCCTGTCGCTTATCCAGTAAACGAAGGGATAGCCCGGGATCTTCTTGAACTCGGATTGGTTAAGTGTGTAAGCCCTCTGTGGCTCCCTGCCTGCGAGCGTCTCGCGTATCGTCCTGACTTTTTCGTCGTAGTCGAGATCCTTCACACTGTGGAAGGATGATTCCAGATGACCGTTGCCCCTCTCTATGGCGAACATAACGGTGTTGACTATCTCGCCGCCTATACTCCTGAAGGCCCGTGGTCCGAGGTGTACCAGAGACGAGATCCTCGCCCCCTCCAGAAGCAACTTCCTCAGCTTTTCGTGAGAGGAGATGAACATAAAGGATTGCATAGTAACCATCCCAAGAAAACCACTTACGGCCGTCAGGTCAAGGCACTTTTCTATGAAGGCCGAGTACATATCCGATTTGGAATCGGGGTAGTAGTCCTTCAGGAAGGTCTTCATATCGTCGGCCAGTGTTCCCGAGTCCCTGTAAGGCGGATTGGTGACCACTATGTCATATTCGCCCAACAATAGCCTTATAGCGTTGAACTGTTTTGCATAGTCGCCGTTAAGAAGAGCCGAGACCGCGTCCGTTTGCGCCGGTAGCTTCTCTTCTATCGTGTTTACCAGCCTCTGTATAAGACCGTCCATTGACCTGTCGGAGGGCTCCATAAGCGTGGCGGTCTTCTCCACCTTCTTTTTCTTTCCGGCCGGTTTCATCCTGAATAAGGAGCCGATCATATTGAGTCTTTTCAGGCTTGTCAGTGTGTCCATAAGGTTGCGGACCACCGGGTTGGCGAGGTCTGACATCCCCATCGAGACCATAAGGTCAGACTCGTCGAAATGGTCCATAGACAGGGCGTATAGGTTCGATCCCGTCAGCCTGGACTTTCTGGACAGGTTTTTGGCCTTCAGGTAGAGGCTCAATGCGGTGAGCTGTATCGCCCTCTCGTCTATGTCCAATCCATAGAGGTTGTTCTCTACTATCTTCTGGGGTATGTTCTCGGTGTGCCCGGAATCGAGATACATCTGGTGGAGCAGGTCCATAGCGTACAGTAGAAAGTGACCGCTGCCGCAGGCCGGGTCCATAACTGTTATCTCTTCCACCGGTCTCTTATCGCGGCTCTTCGCGGGGACAGTTGTGTCATAGTATTTCAGTAAATCCCTCAACGGACTTTCCGGGTGCATCTCGAGCCAGTAACGGCCGAGTGTGTTATCCAGTATGTATTTGACTATGTAGTCTTCAGTGTAGAACTGGGTGACACTGACGAGCTTGTAGGAGGAATCTACCCTCTTTCCGGCCGAGATTTCACTGTAGATCCTCGCCTTTTCTGCGTCCTGGTAATACTGGTAAACCCAGCCTATTATGTCGTCTTTCAGCCACTCCTCAGGGTCAATGGAGTTTATCTGGTCTATCACCGTCACTGTATCGTTCGGGCGTGGCAAGAAGCCGTAACGGCTGCCGTTGTATAGCTGGGG
>JAHDPQ010000170.1 GCA_018434245.1 Oscillospiraceae bacterium | reverse complement strand
TTTTCGCCTGCGTAGCTAAAGCAAATGAGCCAATCATAATTGGGGAGGAGACTTGCTGAATTTGAAAGAGGAGATGAATGTAGGTTTTACTATTCTTGCATTAACAAACATTAAAGGAATTGGATCCAAAACTCTTTTTAAGGCGAGAGAGGAACTCCTTTCTTGGAATTTGCTTGAACCAAGAGATATTCTGGAAATATTGGAACAACTCATAGTAAGCAAGAAGCTTCCTGAGAAGTTTTATCAGATAACGATAAAGGACGCTGAAATGGCTTTCACAGAGGCGGCAAAAATCTTTTCGGACATTGATTCAAAGAATGTGAGGATTTCAACTTTCCTGGAAGACAGCTTTCCGCTGGAAGCCGTGAACCTGGAGAACCCGCCGGCTTTTCTGTATTATCAGGGGGATATAAGACTTCTAAAAAGGCAAAAGCTGGCAATAGTAGGTACAAGAAAGCCAACAGCCTTTGGATTCAAAAAAGCACAAGAAATTGCAAAAGAAGCGGCAGATTACAAAGTTGTGGTCGTCAGTGGTCTGGCCCTGGGGGTAGATTCTGCGGCCCATAAAGGGGTGCTTCTATCAACAAGACCGGAGAGCACAATTGCTGTTTTACCCAGCGGCGCTGGTGATGTATATCCTGCCAGTAATAAGAAACTTGCTTTTGAAATCCTAAAGAATGGAGGGCTACTCATTTCTGAGCGCCCTCCGGGAGCAGAAATTCAGAAGCACAACTTTGTAAAGCGTGACAGGATAATAGCGGCTATAGCAGACGGAGTACTGGCTATTGAAGCAGCGTGTACCAGCGGAACTTTGATAACTATGAACTATGGGTTCGAACTCGGCAGAAAGCTATTTGTGCTTAACCACTCGGTCGATTATGAGAGTGAAGATACAATCGGGGGACTAAAGAAAGCCGCAGCTCAATACGGGGCTTTGTGGATAAACGAATTCGGAGATTTAATGGGAAGTTTTGGCCAGGGCAAAAGTTAAGACTTCAACTGGTGCGTGTAGCTCAAGTAACTGCTTACAAGCTTTTAGAGAATTCCCAGTAGTCGTCACGTCGTCCAATAGCAAGACTCTTCTTCCTTTTAACAACCCGGGGTCACTAACTACAATGCTGTTCAGATCAATCCTCAAGTCCCTACTACCTCCGAAAGACTTCTTGCTTACAGACAATCTTCTCAAAAGTACATTTGTTCCGTCCAGTCTTAATCCATTTTTGCAAAGGTTGCGCGCAATGGAATGGATCCCGCTATCGGGACTATTTGACGCTTTTGAGGGTGGAACAACACAGATAACGAAGGCGTCTTTGGATAGAAGCTCGTTCAGTCTTTTTGAATAGTATTCGATTGCATACTGTTGAGAATTTTTAAGAGCAAGTATCATTTTTGATTGAGCATCTTGAGGTCCCAAATAAGTCGGGAAGTACTTATGCAGGGAACCGCTGGTAGGAGCCATAAAGATGCGGTTTGCTCTCTGAAACCAGATGGTCTCGGCATAAGCGGCCTTCACTTTGTTGGATGGATCGGAAATTTCTGAAAGTCTATCTTTTATTGGCAGAAAAGGCACAAGTCTTTCGATAATGCCCACAGCATCGGGAATAAAGTTAGACCCCTTCCCTGCAATCGAAGACAGAAGCGGCCCGTTTAGTCCTGCTTTAGTAATAAGCGAAAAGAAAATATCTGAATCTACAAAGTGCGGATCAAAGTACTTTTTTCCTTTGCGGGGAAGCAGACAGATAACCTGATAAACTCGTTTGGCAAAGACTTTTCTGTCATCACAAGTAACTGAGACTCCCTGTTCAAGAGTTTTTACTAGCTTACTGAATGCACTTTCCACGGTTTTAAGCGTATAAATCCCTCCTTTGTTAGTTATCGTGCCAGTTCAGTTTCTTGTTTTTGTAGCAAGTTATGATCTGAGCGCCGTCTGAGGATACGAGAACGTGGATACCTTGCAAGTTTTCTGGGCACCTTTTGTCTCCAAAGAACAGAGTTGCTTTTCTCTCAGAGGAGCGGTGTTTTGCTCCCTTTCTGATTACTTCAATAACCTGTGCTTCCTTCAAACCTCGCTGTGCCATTCTCTTCCTTGCGTGTTCAGAGAATTCGGGTAACTGCATAGGCTGTCCTCCTTTTTTATGGGTCATTTATTATTCATATGCGGATGCCGGCATAGAATATCTCAGAGAAAACACCTGAGTAGAAAAGATTACTGAGAATCAACACTACAAAATAAGGGTCAAAAAGTAAGAGGGAACTTTGAAGCCAAAGAACTGAAGAATTACAGAGGTTTCGCTAATTTGAGAAAACTCCTTCTCGCAAGGACCTCGAATTTACACTTAAAATGCCTTATTTTGAGATCCCTGTCGAGATGGAGTCCTTTCCTATGCTTATAAGCTAATCTTTCGCTGGCGAGGCATCTAGAGGCGTGTTTTCGCCCTCCTTGAGATAGCCCCCTGACTACACGGAAGGGATGTACGGGATTTTTTGGATAATAAGGGAGGAATCTATAGCTACAAGAAGAGCCTCTCCGGGTTCATAGAACTGGAACCCCGAGAAGTAATTTTCTCGTGACATCATATGACCGTCTATGATCTGAGATTCAACACCGAAGGAGCCTTTGATTTTCTCTAGTAGCTCAAGTGCAAAAAGTGAAGTTTCAGAACTCTTTGTCCAGAAAACCTCTTCTCTTGTCCACCTAAAAGGTTCGAAGCAACTAGAATTGAACCTCGCCAAAGCTTCCTTCAATGCCTTTTTTGAAGGCACTTTCGACTTAATGGCTCCTTCTATGTCTAGAAACTCCTTCACTAAGAGATCATATCTGTTATACCCTTGCCTGAAAGAAGCTTTCAGGTGTTCTGAACCGTTCTCTTCTACCCAGCTACTGCACAGCTCGACTTGTTTTTTCCTCTTCTCAGCCAGCTCTTTTCTGAGGTTTCCTAACCTCTGAATAATCGCCTGATCAGTTTTTGCCAAATCCTTAGCTACTTGCAGAATTTCGCCAGTAGACGGGTTATGGCTGAATCTGAATACCCTTCCTCGGGCCTGCCACTTAACTCCGGCAGATGCGTCAAACTCCAAATAATAGGAGAAAGTGTCTAAGAATTCGCTCAGATTCAATACGAACTCACCCTTTTCAATCCTCCCTGGCAAAGCAAGCAACTCATCAGTCAAAGGCACAGTGATCTCCTGAGTCTCTCTGCCGTTGCCACCTTCCTTTTCATTTTGCTTTCTTGCGGTTTCTTCGAGTTTGAATCTGAGCTTACAGGTCTTAATTTCCATAATGCACCTCCAGATGAATATTTTTGAGTTAGGAGTTTCTGTGCTTTGCTTTACTGTATAATTGATTGAAGCCGAACGGGGGCTACACAGAGTTGTTTTTTTATTGGGTTACTGTACTTATCTTCACGAGACCGCCGCTCTTAAGAACCAAGTAAATACTGGTATAAAGCAATAATTAAGGGAGTAACTAGAGATTAGAAAGCGAATATATAAATCTATGACAAAATGTAACGAAAGAACCTGCCACAGGAGGGCTTGTGCTACCGGAGAATTATCAAGAAACTATATCAGCTGAGATCAAGAAGCTCTACTTAGGCGATAAGAGTAAAAATAAACCTTGCTTCAAGGTGCAGAAGTATATTCCACAAGCGATGTCGAGCAGTACACTTCTTTTTGGTGATAACCATTTTGTTCCGGTACAAGTGACAACAACCGAGGGTAAACTTCGGAACTTTGTTGTTACCATTGAAGGCTATCGCGGGTATCTACACGCGCTGGTAAAGGATAACTACGTCCCCGGGTTCTATCTGATTTACAAATGGGAGAAGCTGAATCAAATAGATTATAGAAAGCTTACACCTGCGCACAGGTATCGTGCTCCAACAGTCTCTGAGTACTATCAGCTTATGCAGCAAATAAGGACTTCTGCGGAGGTGAGTTATGAGTCCTCCTTAGGGAAGAGGTTAAGGGAGCCCTTTGGTCTTATCTCAGAGAAGGGAAGAACAACCTACTTCCTGGATATGAAGATGCCTGTTTATCAAGATCAGCGCTGTATGATTCTCACAGTTACGCTGTCTTGTGCTATATACGGTCCTCTTGATCCTTCAAGTGTTTATACAAAAAGAAAGATAACAGCTAGTATGAGCGCCACTCTAACCACCAACTCACCTGAAAAGCTGGTAACCGGTAAGAAAGGACGGTCTCTAAGGAAAAATGCAAAAGTCATATGAAGTATTGGTTCCAACTGCTCTGCCTATGCCGGAAGAACCAAGAAACGGAAAGTTCTTGAAGCTTCTCTTTTTGGCAGTTAAGACACTCAGCAACAATGTAAACCATCTAGACTCTGCAAGTTTCGAGAAGACGGTCTACAAGGCCGCACTGCTTGTAGATTCAAATAGAACCCGCGCTTCGAAGTACATTGAGTTACTCTTAGAAAGTGAGTTCTATGATGCTCATAAAGGTATCACTATTGCCGAAAATGGGTACCATCTTCAAATGTGCTCTTCAGAAATCCTTACCAATTACTTTTCTTTCAGAGATTTCATAATAGCCTGTACTCTTACAAATGTCCGTTCCTGCTCTGCTGAAAGTCTGGCCGTGGTTACAGGGCTGTCTGCCCGCCACTGTAAAAGGATAAGAATTGACCTTGTTAAGAAGGGGCTTGTACGGCGGAAAGAAAGATTCATACAGGTTGAAGAAGGTGTTCTAGATTCAAGAAGGATAAGACGATTACTTGTTAAGAGGGATGGCAAATCGATACTTATAGAGTGTTATCAGGTTTCACCAAGCTTCAAGAGGACCACAAAGCTAAGAAATCTGCTCAACCCTGATGTGAAAACGAATTTCTCCAGAAGGATTGACAGTAATTTATGGAACTCGAGCAATCCAGATGTTTACAGGCTAAGAAAATTGAAAAACGGCGGTATGCACGTCCAACTTGGCAAGAAATACGGGTATTCAACTGTAGCTGAAGTAATCAATCTTTCTTCAATAGAGGAGTCAAATCCATCAGGGCTTTCTCTGCAAGAGATAAGTGAAATATCGAAAGAAATGGATGGAGAGCAATCTGAGCTTGTTATGCAAAAAATCATTAACGAAATGGTCCTCATAAAAGATGTCAAGAAGGCTCAGATAAAAAGATAGAAAATCCAGCTTCACTTAAGCAAGTAATTCCATCATAGAGCTAGGATCTTTACCTGCGCATGTTTCTGGCAAAATAGAAATACATAGAAAGGACAAATAAAAATACATAAGAGTCATTGCCAGCGATCCGGGGAAAGAATACCCTTTAGTTGTGACCAAACAATTAGAGGGGAGATAAGGAGTGGATGCTAACAATGACTCAAGCACATCATATCAAATATCTGTACGAAGTAAAGAACAAATCCCTGAATTCAATCTCAAAGGAAACTGGTTTTGACTTTAGAACTGTGAAGAAATATGTTGAAAAGCAAGACTGGAACGAAAGACAGACGAGGAATAAACCTTCGAAGATAGAATCAGTTAAAGAGATCATAGATGAGATTCTGATCCAAGACATGAAACATCCCAGAAAGCAAAGGCACACCGCAGTAAGAATATACCAAAGACTCTTGGAAGAATATCCTGACAAGCTTCAGGTAAAGGAAAGGACCGTGAGAAGATACGTTTCTCAAAAGAAGAAGGAGCTATACGGTCAGATGGGATACCTTCCACTCAAACATCCCGGAGGAGAAGCCCAGGCAGATTTCGGAGAAGTACTGGTCATTGAAAAAGGCAAAGAGAAGAAGTTTTACACATTCAACCTGTCTTTCCCATTCAGTAATTCCTCGTATGTTCAGCTTTTTAAGAGTACAAACACCGAATCACTTCTTACAGGGCTGAAAGTTGTTTTCGAGTATATGGGCAGGGTACCGAAAGTCATCTGGTTCGACAACCTCTCCAGTGCCGTAATAAGCATACTGAAGAACGGGGAGAGAGTTCTGACGGACAGATTTCAAAGATTTGCCCTTCATTATGGATTCAAGGCAAGCTTTTGCAATCCCAATAGCGGCCATGAGAAGGGCAACATTGAAAACAAAGTCGGCTACAACAGGAGGAACTTCTTCGTTCCCATTCCAAGTTTTGACTCGATTGAAGATTTCAACAGAGAGCTCTTGAGAGTCTCGGACGAAGACATGCGGAGGAACCACTACAAGAAAGATGTTCTCATCTCGAAACTCTTTGAAGAAGAGCGGGATAGGATGAACGAACTACCTGCCACACCGTTCGAAATCTCGAAACTGCTTAGTGTAAAGGCAAACAAATACGGGATAGTCACCTTTGAGAAGAACAGCTACTCGACAGCACCGGAACTATCCTTGAGGGAGTTGTGGTTGAAGGCAGACGCTTTCACAGTAACGATACTGGACGAGAGATACGAAAGGGTCGTAACTCATGCGAGGTTGTACGGAGAGAAGCAGGAAGCATTCAACTGGTATCTTTATTTGCCGACGATAGCAAAAAGGCCGAATGCGTTGAAATACGTGGCTTTCTACGACCAGCTACCAGTTCAATGGAAAGAGTTCTTTGAGAAGAGCGATAGAGACAAAAAGAAGGCGGGCTTAAAGTTATTGAGCAAGATGTTGAGCGAGAGCGATATGGCCACCGCAACGAGAGCGCTTATTGAAAGCGATGGAGAGGTCGATACAATACTTGTCACTTACCACCGTCTCACTCAGCCTCAGATAAGAGAAGTATCGCTCTCTGAAGACACACCTCAACTGAACTACGAAGCAGACCTAAGTGTATATGACGGCTTACTTGGAAGTGCGAAATGAAGGAGCTCATATCCGACTACTGCAAAAAACTGAGACTTGGCAAAAACATAGCGACGAACTATCTGCAAATTGAAGCGAAAAGTCACGAAGAGTTTCTGGTGAAGCTTCTTCAACAGGAAATAGAGAACAGAAACATTTCCAGGAAGAATCGGTACTTGAAGCAGGCGAAGTTCGAGATAGTGAAAAGCTTCCAGGGATATGATTTCCAGAACGTGCAGATACCGCAAAGCATAACACTTGAAGCGCTTAAGAATGGTGAGTTCATTGACAGAGAGGAGAACCTAATCCTGTATGGACCGGTGGGTACTGGCAAAACCCATCTGGCTACCGCGATAGGTGTTCAAGCCTGTTCACAAGAGAAAAAGGTAAGATTCTTCAGGACTGTAACTCTCGTGAATGAACTCATTCAGGCCAAAGAAGAAGGCAAGCTCGACAGATTGCTCAAGCAACTCAACAAGCTTGACCTTCTCATATGTGACGAGTGGGGATACATACCTCTTGACAGAGAAGGCTCTCAACTGCTTTTTCAATTGATTGCAGACTGTTATGAGAAAAGGAGCGTGATCATAACCACCAATCTTGAATTCAGCAAATGGAACGGCATATTCTACGACGACAAACTGACAAGCGCAATAATTGACAGACTAGTTCATCATTGTCATTTGATCGTTTTCACGGGAAGAAGTTACAGATTGGAGCACTCTAACATTAGAGGCTAAACAGTTAATCCCGGGTTCTGGATTTTTATTTGGCCAAGTACTGTATTTCTTAGTTGCCAAAAACAACCTGCGCACACATACACTTGATCTGCAATCTTGTGTTCAAAACCAAAGAGATAAGAACAAACGCTGTCAGAATTCCCATATTCTTTCTTCATTTTACTTTCTTATCAAAGTAAATCATTCAGAAGAATTTGGTAATGAATGTAACAATGAATATAATAGTGCTAAGCAATTACCTTCTTGTAATAGATGGAGGAACAGTTGTGAGGCAGGAAATACAGGTTATCTTTGAAGAACCTTATGAATCAAAACAGATAGACATAGAAGCCAGAATAGGGAAGAGGCTGGTAAGGATAATCACCACTCCAGATGAATCAAGAATAAGAAATGGAGATCGATGGCTAGTTTACGTAAAAACACCAAAATTAGATCAGTAACAAATACAGTAAAAAAAAGGGGGGGAATTATGGCAAGAGATTTAGTGATTGTCGAGAAAGGCAGCTTCACGATGGGAGACACCTTGGGTTATGGTTATGATTGGGAAACCCCTACACACAAAGTGACGCTAACCTACGACTTCTTTATGGGAAAGTATGAAGTCACATTCAACGAGTACGACGCCTTTTGTGAGGCCACCGGCAGGAGTGAACCGAAAGACGAAGGCTGGGGAAGAGGAATCAGACCTGTCATCAACGTGAGCTGGTGGGATGCTATCGCTTACTGTAACTGGCTGAGTGAGAAAGAAGGTATTCCGAAAGCGTATGACGACGATGGTAATCTACTGGATAAGGACGGAATGATAACGACAGATCCATCGAAAGTAGTAGGCTACAGATTGCCAACGGAAGCTGAATGGGAATACGCGGCCAGAGGTGGGAACAAAAGTAAGGGTCACAAGTATTCTGGAAGCGATAACGTAGATGATGTTGCCTGGTACGATTCGAACTCTGGCAACAAGGCGCAGGAGGTTGGAAAGAAGGCGCCCAACGAGCTGGGAATTTATGATATGTCCGGAAACGTATGGGAGGGGTGCAGT
>JAHDPQ010000071.1 GCA_018434245.1 Oscillospiraceae bacterium | reverse complement strand
GTGTGGGCATCTATATCCTCATGCGGTACCTGGTCGCCCTGGGTCTATCGACCCGACGGGTTGGGGCCGTGATGATCGTTCTGATTGCTCTCTATGGCATCAGCGCCCTTGGGTTTATCAGGGAGGACCCGGGTTACATCCGTTACTCTTTCAATCAGGCTGAGGTGATCGGGTTTCATCATATCCTGGAGAAGGTGCCGAGCGGATCCCTGCTTCACACAGATTACTACACGCTGCGATTCTTCGGGAGAAAGAAGATAAGCGAATCCGAGCATCTGAGGTTGCCTTACTATACCGGTCGCCTCATCCCCGATGACCCAAATTGTTCCTGGGATAGTGGATACGTTATTCTCCTGGAGGCACAACTCCGGCAGGGTGGACTGCTCTTTGGAGATGAGGGAACGATGGATGAGACAAAATTCGATCCGGAAAAGGGCCTTCAACCCTACCTGCCTACAGAGGGGAATATCCTGAACCTTACTGGCAGATTATCCACAGAGGATAGAGTCTACTCCAACAACGGCGCCAGCATCTACCACCTCCAGCAATGACAGGGAGCAAGAAGATACAACAGGTATATCCGACAGAATCTGCGTAAGATCCGGCATCGGAAGAACTGGTATGCACACCCGGCAATCGTCAGCGCAATCCTTACACCGGGCTCGGTCCGGGCGAGCTTGCCCGGCCCATGCATTCCGGGATCCCATCTTAAAAGAACAGAGGGGTTTTTGCCGACCCCCATTCATGATTGCCGGGGTTCTTTTACCCACCTGCATGATGGGGTATGGATCCACTCGGCGCCCTCCGATCCTATCACAGCATGCGGGAAATGATCTCATCGGACAGGTTGCCATATACGCCGGTTCTTATACCGGCCGCAAAACCGATTAAGAGCTATTCTTCCCCGTTCATAAGGGAAAGGCCCCGTGAGAGGGGTAGTTGAATGATCTTACAATTACGGGGCGGTAATCCGAAAGCTATATCAGGTGTCCCGGAAGGGCATCCCCCTCCATGTCGGACCCAGCGCCCATAACATTCACAGAATCCCGGGGATACAGGAGATACTCATTCGCCTCATATCCCAAAGGCACGCCTGCAGGTGCGATGAAGAACCCCGTCGTATCGACTTCTCACGGAAAGCCGGATCACGCCCTTACATCGTCCGGGCGGAAGCGCGGCATCGCCCCTGAGGTCAAGGCCTCCGGGGGATGGGGTCCTCCACCGGTTCATACCGGCAGCATTGGTCCCCGAGGGGACCTCCGCGGCACGCTTCAACTGGAACTTTGAAACCGTAACCGGGGTGAGCGCTCTGCTGTG
>JAHDPQ010000015.1 GCA_018434245.1 Oscillospiraceae bacterium | reverse complement strand
GGTGGAAAGGGTATAGGCCAGAGTCACGGCGGATAGTACAAGCTCCGCCACGCAAACCCCTATGGTAATCTGCCGGCAGCGGCTGCGCAAAGCAAAGGAGGCGGTGGCTGACAGCATAGCCAGCATAATACTGAAAAATGGAAAATTCTCTATAAAGGGCTTCAGAGGTCACTCCTCCTCCCGGTTGGCTATCTGAAGCATCTCGTCCAGATTTAGGGTATCGTATTGTTTATATAGGCTGACAATGAGGGCCAGGGCAAAGGCGGTGACGCTGACCGAAATCACAATCCCGGTGAGAATCAGCCCGGTGGGAATGGGATTGATATAAGCAGAGGTATCCTGTACTCCCCCGGAAATAATGGGAACCGAACGCCCCCGAATATACCCCTTGGCCGCCAGAAACAGGTAGACGGCAGAGTCCGCGATGTTGAGCCCAATGATCTTTTTCACCAGATTCCGGTGGAGAAGCAGGGTCACCAGTCCAATGCCAAACAAGAGGATGGCCACGGTCTCGTAGTAGTTAGTCAATATATTATTCCACATCAACGGCATCACTCCCCTTGCTGAACAGTACAAAAAATACGTACATGGTACTGGCCACCATCAGCCCCACCGCCACATTCAAAGGCAGAATCAAACCGGAGCTTAAAAGGTTTCCCGGGGTGCCCAAAGGGATATGGGAGTCCAGAGCATTGGCCCCCGTAAAGAACACATAGCCTTTGGCCAGACCGTAAAAGGCAAGGCAGAGGGTGACGACGTTTTCGTAGGTGCTCAGGGTAAAAAACCGCCGGGCCTTGCGGGTTCCATAGGTGCTGGCATAGAGGATCAGGGATGCGCCGATGATGGCCCCGCCGGAGAATCCCCCTCCCGGCCCCAGATGCCCCCCCATCACCACATAGATGCCAAACAGCATAATCATGGGAACCAGTAGCAGGGCCGTCTTTTGTAATATGATGTCGTGGCGGGGCTCTTCCATCTCCCGCAGCAGGGTGTCGAAGGCGTCGGGCGGGTGGCCGGACAGCAGGATCAGCACGGCACAGGCGGCAGCCAACAGTACATTGACTTCTCCAAAGGTATCAAAGGCACGGTAATCCAGAATCATCCCTGCCACCACATTGGTGGCTCCCGTTTCCTGTACTCCCTGCTCGATGTAACGGGCCGGGACCTCGTTGCCCACCGGATTCCCCGGCTCCCCAAAAGCGGGAAGAAAGGCCACGGTGGCCAGCAGTATCCCCACCAGAACCACGCAGGCCAGCACCGCAATGATGTTATAAAGGCGGCAAAAAGCTTGCTCTCCCCGGCACTCGGTCCACCCGATGATGTGAGGAGTCTTCGCCCTGTAGTATGGGGCAGGGATTTTTCTAGGGGAGCTCATGACTGCTTCTCCTGCTGCCTGTGTTCTTCCTCCATCACCCGGATGCGCTTGAGGACCACAAAGAACAGAATACTGGAAATACCGGTGCCCACCGCCGCCTCGGTAATGGCAAGATCGGGGGAGGACAGCAAAATCCACAGAACAGAGACCACCACCGAAAAGGAGGTGAAGATGATGATGGAGGCCAGCAGGTTCCGGGCGGCACAAATCGCCACCGCCGCAATCACCAGATAGGTGAGCAATATGTACTCAATCGGCGCGATCAAGGTAGACCACCTCGCATTCCTCTTTGATGTTGGGGTTAGTGGCCACCTCCAAATGAGCGATCAGGTGGCCGGATACGGGGTTGGCAATCCATAAAAAGATGATCAGCAGGAGAAGCCTCAGACTGACCACCGTAAAGCCGGACATCACCATCAAGGAGCCAAGGGTGAGCAGGATGCCAAAGGTATCACATTTGGCCGCCGCATGGATGCGGTTGAGGACATAGCGAAAGCGAAACATCCCAAGGGTGGTGGTGAGCAGGGCCCACAGGCCGCAAAGCATCAGAAGAGCCGCCAGAGCGAATCTGGCCCATTGCCAAAACAGGGTCATGACTTTTCGTCCTCCCTAGAGGGAGTATCCCCGCGGTCTTGATCCAGCGAACAGCTGTGATGGGGAAGCAGATAGCATTTGGAAAGGGTCACTACCGCCAAAAAGCTGATCATGGCATAGACAATAGCGATGTCCACTAGAAAAGACTGCTCCAGCAGAACGGAGAGGATGGCAATCATAATAATGGATTTGGTGCAGACAATATTCACCGAGACAATGCGATCGGTGAAGCGGGGACCCATAATGGCCCGCACAAGGCACAGGGTGATGGTCACCGCCAAGAAGGCCAGACTCCCCCAAAGCAGAGCTCGGTAAGCTGCTTGAATAGACTCCATGACTACTGCTCCTCCATTCTTCGCAGCAATTTGACAACGCTGGAATTCTCAATTCCCTCGGCCATGTGGCGGTTGAGGCAATGAACGCAAAACTCATCCCCGTTCACCGCCACCGAAATGGTCCCCGGCGTCAGAGTGATGGAGTTTGCCAAAATCACCCGGGAAGCATCGGTTTGCAGGTCCGTTTTAAAAAAGACCAGCCGCGGTTCCAGTTCCATATGGCGGGCGTAGACAAAACGGGAAACCTCCCGGTTGGATCGGGCCGTCTCCCAAATCAGCACCGCCCCGTAACCAATCCCTTGAAACACCTTGCGCAAAATCCGCAGATCGGTTTGCAGGCTGTAGCCCATGTACCGAACGCAGAAGATGTAAACTCCTGCGGTCAGAACCAAGCCCACAGCCATAACCTCTCCGGTCAGGCGGCCATTGAAAATGGTCCAAATCAGCAAAAAAATGACAGCCATGGCAGAACCTCCTGAGCAGACGTTGAGATAAAGGCAAATGAAAACCTGCTTGGAAATAGGAATGCCGGTGGCTTGGGTGATTTCCGTTAAAACAGGCAGAAGGGGGCAATCAGAGGAAAGGGGCGGGGCATTCAACACTTTTTGAGTCAAAACGAAAGGCCGCTTGTTTCAGCTACAACCTCAGTATCCGGGCCGTTACCGTGATTGACATCGGCACAGGACCAGTTCAGAATGCTATAGCAAATACATGCGGCCAATAAAATATTGATTACTCGTTTCATCCATGCCTCCAGATTCATGTTCCGCAGAGATAGCGGTGGTTTTGCCCATCGCCTCCAGTTAAACCGGGGCAGATAAAATATATGTTGTTTGTCATTGTAACATTTAGGATAAAAGTAAGTCAATACTTTTTTTCTATCGTGATATTCTCCAATATTCATACATTTGAGTTACAATTTCTCCAGAAAAACCTGATTTTCATCCCCCTGAACAGGAATCTGTTTTCCCTACTCTTCTTCCCAACTGCCAAAATTTTGGCAATAATTACCATAAAATAATTGTGAGTTTTGGTATATACAAAACCTTACAACTCCCCCTGTAGGAATCTGCCGGGTCCGATAGATTCCATAGCTCCTTGTAGAGGATCCTCTCCCCGATGCTAAAAGTGCCTCGCCTGAAGGTTCAGGCGAGGCACTTGTGACTCCGGCTGTCGCCGGGTTATTCTATTCGTCTTCCGGCTCCAAAAGCCCGTAGTTTCCGTCGTTGCGGCGGTAGACCACGCAGATGTCCCCACCTTGTGCATTGCGGAACATGTAGAAGTTGTGACCGATAAGGTTCATCTGCAGGATGGCCTCTTCCACATCCATGGGCTTGACCTGGAACCGCTTGGATTTGACAATTTCGTAGGTACTTTGAGAGCCAATAAAATCATCGTCGTAGCCCTCGTCAAAGGCAGATTTGCGCAGGCGTTTTTCCAGCTTGGATTTGTTCTTGACAATCTGCCGGAAGAGAGCGTCTACCACGGCATCCAGGCTGTCCAGCCTGTCGTTGGTGGTTTTTTCTGCCCGAAAGTACATGCCGCCGGATTTGATGGTGACCTCTACCGTCTCCCTTCCGTTCTCGTGAATGACCGTAACGGTGGCGACGGCGGAATCGTCAAAAAACCGGTCCAGCTTGGAGAGCTTCTTGTCCAAGCTTTTCTTAAAAGAATCCCGCACCGTGGTATTGCGTGCAATCAACTTAATGGTCATGGGCTCAGCTCCTTTTGTGTGTATTCGGTCGTGCTGGCATGGCATGTCTGACACTTTAAGTATACCATATAATTGGTGAAAAAGGATAGTCCTGTCCAAGAATTTTTTGTGAATAAATGATACAACCTGCCAGAAATGCAAAAAACAGGGCGCAACAAGGCGCCCTGCTAATGATGGGATAGGATAGAGGCAGCAGGCAATCAGCGGGACTGGCCCCGGCGGGAGCTTTTGCGGACATCCACGCTGCGCTTGAGATCGGACATTTTATCCTCACTGGTTTGTTTAAACCGGGACAGCATATCCTCAAAGGAGCCGCCCTCCGGTGCTTTTTTAACGCCCTGCCACCCCATATCCCTTCTGGGATAGTTTCTGCGGGGAGCCTGGGGGCGGTGCTGATCCGAAGCAGCCTGAGGCTGCTGATTTTCAACACACTTCTTGATGGAAAGACTAATTTTACCGTCAGGGGAAATCTTGAGGATTTTTACCCGGACCATCTGATTCTCGCTGAGATGATCGCTGATCTCCTTTACGTAGGCATTGGACACCTCCGAAATGTGCACCATCCCTGTTTTGCCCCCGGGAAGTTCCACAAAGGCTCCAAATTTTGTAATACCGGTTACTTTACCCTCGACAATCGCACCTATTTCAAGCTGCATATGACTAAAATTTCCTCCTTGGTATCAAAACATTCTCTCAAACTATATTCACTGACCGCCGGACGCGGCCTAGCTACCGGAATAATCAATGTACACCTTTTCGTCAGGGGCAACATAGTCCAGCTTTTCTCTGGCAATGCGCTCGATATACTCCATGTCCATCCCCTGCTGAAGCTGCCGCTCCAGCTCTTTGTTGGCAATCCGCCGCACCTCGTATTTTTCCTGTAGATCCACTAACTCCTGCTTGCGTGAAGCAAGATTTACTTGCAGTTCAATTAAAAGCACCGCCGCATACGCCACAAATGCAAAAATACAGATTCGAAACATTAAATTTTTACGGCTTGTTTTTTTGCGAGCCATGGGCAGATTTCCTTTTTTTAACGTCTTTTGGTACCAGTATACTTCTCAGTTGATTATACAACACTTTGCGCCGCACTTTCAAGCGATATTTGCATCTTTGGTATGTTTTTTTTGAAAAGCGTGCCAAAAAGCGCGCCGGGCGGAGAAGTTGCCTGCACATCCAGTAGACAAGGCGGTAAATCGGCCGAAAAATCAGCCCCATGAGCATATTCAGCACCGCCTTGACCATTTTGATGATCACCCGGCTGACCTTCATCACCACCACGCTCAGGGTGAGGGAGTAGAGCAAGGCTCCCAAGCCTATCCCCACAAAGAGGAAAAGCCTCAGCTGACCGTCCAGAGTACTCATCAGGAAAAAAAAGGATAAAATTGCACAGGCCATAAAGAAGAGGACATCCTCGGCAAACACCACACCCCGGGGCGTGGGCACCGCTATGCGGGTGATGCGAAAGCCGTCGTATAAAAGCCCAAAGGCTGCCCCCAGCAGAATGGACTGCAAGAAGTGTATGGTCTGCTGTGCCAGAAAAATCCCCAGTTCCAAGACGCCGCCGCCCCCTTACCGGAACAGCTTCGAAAAGAAGCCTCCACCCTTCTGAGGACGGTTTTCAGAATAGGAAAGGCTATCGATCTCCCCTTCCATGGAAAGATCCCCGGTGTTGACATCAATTTTGTTGATATGTAGGTTGACCCCCCGGATGGTCAGCTCCCCCAGCTCGGTAAAGACAATGACGCTTTCCTCGTCAAAGCTGTCGATGTCCATCACCCCAGTCACCGTCAGGTTTCTGCGGCTTTCCATGATGACGTTGTGGGCTGTTTTAAATACCTTTTTTTCTTCTGCCATCTTTCCTGCCTCCCATAAAACACAATACTTCTCTATAATGTATATGCGGGACAAGAATGATTTAGAAACAGGCAAGGGGATTTCCCCTTGCCCTTGACCTTGACCTTGACCTTGGGGTGGGTGGGGGGCACGGCCGCAGCCGTGCCGGGAATCTAAAGAGGAGTGGCCGCAGCCACGACTGACCGAATCATTGCCCGAAGCGTAACAGGGCCACACCATCTAGGGGCAGGGCGGGGCTATTCGCCCCACCCGTAGTAGTCTGCCAAGTAGTAGTAGACGGCATCTTCTGCGGTGGCCTTGTCGAAAGGGAAATCGTAGGTGTATTCGTACTCGCCGTGGAGCACCCGGTGGCAGGGCGGGCAGACGCAGACCAGGTTGCTTTCAAGATCGTGGCCACCAGCACCACGGGGAATAAAGTGGTGCAGGTGGATGGCCCGGGCATCCTGGCAGAGGATACAGGCGTGGCCATCCCGGGTGTAGACGGCCTTCCGGGTTGCGGTGGTGATGCGTTTGGTTGTGCTGAACATGTGTGAGCCCTCCTTTTTAAAGATGCACCGTGACCAGCACAACAGCGCAAGGGCGAGGACGGGGGGCGGCAGGCTGGGCGCATGTCCTTGGCGCACGAGCCTGCCAAGCCCCGGCCGTAGCGGTACACCGTACCGCCGGGGTGAAGCCCCGGCCCTTGCGTGGTGTGCTAGGATGCAGCTTGAAAAAAAGGAGGGAGCCATGGGCAGCACAGACGCAGCCCCCGCAAACCCGGTGTCTACTCCACGCTGGCCGCCTTGGCTCTGGCAGCCCGCCACTGCTTGTTGTGCAGCGTCCGGGCCGGGATGAAGGGCAGCGTATACTGATACCCGCACACCTTGCACTTCCTGCGGGGGCGTTTGTGTAACCTGCCGTACCGAATTGACCAGCTACACTTGCAATATGGACAGATCACGCAATCACCTCTTGCATATACTACCACGCACCGAGCGTTTGCACAACCAGAAATCGCCAAAAGCGGTGGCCTGCGCGCTGTTTTCCCGCTAACTTTGGCCGAATTCGCTTTCCACTGCGCGTAACAACGGCGTTGAAAACCGCTAAGGGATGGTTTCCAACACCGTGTACCGCGCGTGGCTGATATGCCCTTGACCTTGCAACCGTAGGGCGCAGTTGCGAAGCGAAGCGAAGCCAAATTAAGTGGCTATAATGTATATGCGGGACAAGAATGATTTAGAAACAGGCATAGCAGCAAACCCCGGATTGGCTCCAGATGTGCACCGGTAATGGGGACTTACTCCTCGATCACCTGATAAAGCCCGGCGGCTCCTTCCTTGGCCACGTGCTCCCGAACCTCCAGCACCTTGACTGTGAGAGGCTTCTGCCCCAGTGCGATTTCAATCAGATCCCCTTCCTTCACATCGTAGGAAGCCCGGGCAACCTTGCCGTTGACCGACACCCGTCCAGCGTCGCAGGCTTCGTTGGCCACGGTGCGCCGTTTGATTAGGCGGGAAACCTTTAGATACTTATCCAATCTCATCATCTTCACCCTTTCCACCATTTGAACATAACTGCACAGGCCTGTCGGAACAGTCGGCAGACCCGGTTGCAGCGATTAAAAAAACAAGGAGCCGCGCTATACGGCTCCCAGAGTTTTCACCCTATGAGATAAGAGGCATTACTTCGCGACAGCTTCTTTGAGGGCTTTACCGGCCTTAAAGGCAGGCAGCTTGCTGGCAGGGATAGGCATGGGCTCCTTGGTGCGGGGATTGATGCCCTTTCTGGCAGCCCGATCTTTAACCTCAAATGTACCGAACCCAACCAGAGAAACTTTTTCCCCGTTCACCAGAGCCTCGGTAATCGCATCGATGACAGCGGTAACCGCTTTATCGCTGTCCTTTTTGGTAAGATTGGATTTTTCGGCTACAGCGCTAATCAATTCTGCCTTTGTCATTTTTCTAATACCTCCAAAGTTTTTTGTTCAGTGTTTTTTGCCTCTTTCCAGAGACTGTCCAGAACCTGGATGGATGCTTCTTCCATTTGAATTCCCCTTGCTGCAGCCAGCTTCTCCACCTGTTCAAAGCGGCGAATAAACTTGTCGCAGGATTTGGTCAGAGCCTGCTCCGGGTCCATTCGTTTTAGGCGAGAAACATTTACCGCAGAAAAAAGCAAATCTCCCAGTTCCTCTTCCACAGCTTGTCCGTTTCCCTGCTCCAGAGCTTCTGCCAGCTCTTCCACCTCGCTGCGAAGGTCTCCCATAGCCATAGCAAAGTCGGGATAGTCGAATCCGACTTTGGCAGCTCGGTTTTGTACTTTGGCAGAACGCATCAAGGCAGGCAGAGGACGAGGCACACTTTTGAGCGAATCGGCAGCGGTATCCCGGTGCTTTTCTGCTCTTTTAATGGCATCCCAGTTTCTGAGCACCTCCTGTGAGGTGCCTGCCTTTCCATCGGCAAAGATATGGGGATGGCGCAGAATCAACTTCTTGCAGATTCCGTCACAAACGTCATCAAAATCAAAGCTGCCGGCTTCTTTCTCCATCTGGGCATGAAAGACAACCTGTAGCAAGACGTCTCCCAATTCCTCCTGAAGCAGCTCGGCGTCCTCATTGTCTATGGCTTCCACAACCTCGTAGGTTTCTTCAATCAAGTTACCCCGAATGCTGCGGTGGGTCTGCTCTCTGTCCCAGGGGCATCCCTGTTCGGAGCGGAGCAGCTCCATGATCGACAAAAGGTCCCCAATCCCATAACGTTCTTTCTGCTGAAAGATTCCCACTCACATCCTTCTCAGACCAACTGAAATCTAGTCCATATTACCTTAAAAGCGAGAGGTTTTCAAGTATTTTTCCAATTTTTTTCCCATTTGGCAAGAAGAGCGCCTCATTTTTAGTTATTATATTAAAAAAAAGCCCAAAAACCGCATAAAATAGCGCTCCCATCGCCACTGCCACCACTGTTGCCAGTCTGGAATCCCACGTTCTTGCCAGCAGCATATAGGAAGTATTTGCCGCTACGCCACATAATATTCCACTGATCAAAGGTTTTATCAGCACCCGGTGGAGTTTGAGCGGGGTTCCGATCACCCGTCCCAGAGCTATGGCGCCTCCCACCAGTACCACCAGATAGCATAGCAGAGTCCCCACCGGCGCTGCATAGATGTTCAGGGAGGGAGCTGCTACCAGAAACCAGTTACAGCAGATTTTGACCACCGCTCCCGCCACCATCAGTTTAAGGGGTAGATCAGCCCGACCCAGTGCCTGTAAAAGGCTGGCCATAGGGGTGGTGATTCCCACAAGGATGGCAGCAAACCCCATGCTCCGCAGCAAGGGAGCCGCCAAGGCAGCTTCTTCCGGGCGGGCAAAGTAAAGCAGGCGCAAAATCGGCTCAGATAGGGCAAACAGCCCCATCCCCGCCGGAATGGCCGCCAGAGCCGCCAGCTTGAGGACCAACACACACTGCTCCGCCACCCGCTTACGTTCTCCTAGTGCCCACCGGGTGGTGATGATAGGCAATGCGCTGACTCCCAAAGTGACGGTAATGGCGGGAATCAAGTTAAACAGCGGGGTTACATAGGCGAACAGTCCGTAGAGAAAAGCGGGCACCTTCTCCTGAGGAAGGTAGTCGGCGGCCCCGGCAAACAGTTGCATCACTGCGGCCTCATCCCGGGTCAGCGCAACCCCTATGCGGTTCATGATGGTGGCAAGGTCGATCAGGTTGGTGAGGTAGGCGAAGGCGGAGGTGAGACAAATGGGCAGGGCAATCTTCCAAAGGCTCCGGACAATCTGCCCTTTGCCTTCTGTTGCGGGAAACCGAGTGGCATCCTTGCGGGAGATGCCGTCTCCCAGAAAGAGACTGCGCAAAAACAGTAGCAGAGCTCCCGCCGCCGTGCTTACCGTTACCCCCAGAACTGCTCCCGCCGCCGCCCAGGGCAGCACCAGCCCCTCCGCATCCGAAAGACTGGCGGCTGCCTGCCCAAACACCGTTCCCTTTGCCGCGTACTCCCCCACCCCCCTCTGCAGGGCCAGCCAGGCAAAGGCCACCCCGCACACCAGCTTGACCAGGGATTCCACCACCTGAGAAAGGGCAGTGGGAGTCATGTTGCCAAGTCCCTGATAGTATCCCCGGTAGGAGGCCATGATGCAGCAGAACAAGATAGAGGGGGCCATCACCGCAACGGCAAGGGACGCTTCCGGGTTGCCGATTAGGCGGGCAAAAAATCCGGACAGCAGGTAGAGGGTCAGTCCCCCCAGCACCCCCAGAAGCAGAAACATCCGGCGGCTGATTCTGCGAATCTGGCGGACATCGGCAAAGCGGCGGCGGGCCATCCTCTCCGACACCATTTTAGAGACCGCCACCGGAAGCCCCGAAACCGACAGGGCATAGATGGGGTTAAAAATACTGTAGGCCGAATTGAAATAGCTCAGTCCCGAAGCCCCCAACAGATTCCCTAAGGGAATGCGGTAGAGCATGCCGATCACCTTGACCACCATGGTGGCGGCGGTTAATGTCATGGCCCCCTGTAAAAAGCTCTGCCTCTTCATCCTCATCTCCATAACTCCGTTTGTTTAAAATAACAGCTGCCGCTATATTAACTCTATACAAAAACCGCCATCCTTATACCGGGTGGGTCGCAAAAACAAAAGCCGGGTGTTCTGCCGCTTGAACGGCAGCAAAAGTTCCCTAAAAAACAGGGACCAAGCCCGAAAACAGCTTGGTCCCAAAGGTTTGCAGTTCTTATTCCTCTTCGGCGGATTCTTCCTGCGAAAACGGGGCAGCTTCCTCTTGGGAGGATACCACTTCCACCTCTACCTCCACCACGTCCGGCTCTGCGGCTTCTTCTGTCTGAAGGTTGCTGCCGCAACGGGAGCAGAACAAGAAGTTCTGATCGTTTTCTTTGCCGCAGTGATGGCATTTTACCACTCTTTTGTAAGCCCGAAGGCGCAGCTCCAGCTCTTGCAGCTTACTGCACAGGGAATCGATCTCGCTGATAGCCAGCTCGATGACCTCGTCGTAACTCTCGCTGCTCTTTTTGGATTCGTAGACAATGGCTCCCAGTTTGGCATAGGTTTTTTCAATATCCCACTGGGTCTGCTTGATCTCGTACCGCAGCTTGCCCATGTCCACCACTTCGCCGGTTTTGCGGGTGGCGCTGTCGGCCACCGACTTGGCTCTATCCATGAAGTCGTCAAACAGTTCTTCAAACACGCTCATCGTCATTCCCTCTTTCTCTACAGTTTACAATGTGTCGGGTGTTACATTTTATGATACCCGGAAACCCAAAGGATTGCAAGAGAATTTGCGTTTTTTAACGAAAGATTCACGAATTATCCAATAAACTCCCGCAGGAGACTATCCAGAGGGATTTTAGAGGCATCAATGCCGGGAAAGCGAAGGAGTCCCTTGAAGATTCGGTCGATGGCTGGGTAGTCGGCATATTCCTCGGGCCCGGTCATATCCAGGTGGTTCTGCAGCATAGAGTGCCAGACGCAAACCTCGTAATCGATGGTGGTGTCCATCTTGAGATCCACGTCGTCCCGGTAGGGATTGATGTTCTTCCGCTCCCCTTCCAGAACATTTTCCCAGCTTTTCAGGGTGGAAAGAGGGGGATAGTTGCGGAATTTGTTATCCCGCACCATGCGGCGCATCAGGCGGATGTCCTTGGGGATGAGAATGCTCTCCTCACCGCTGACAAACTTGGAGCGGACACTGGCATAGATGCGCATGATGTTCTTTTTGGGAATGGAGCTGAGGACCAGTGGGTTGAGGGCATGAATCCCCTCCATAATCAGTACGTCGTTGTCCTCCAGCTTGACGTGTTGGGTTGCCCGGGTCTGGCTTTGGGTGGTGAAGTCAAAGGTGGGCAGCATGGCCTCTCCCTTGCGGAGCAGAGCGTCGAAGCACTCGTTGAGGTGTTCCAGATCCATGGCCAGAATGGACTCCATATCCGGGCTGCCATCGGGCAGCTTGGGGTAATGCTCCATCCCCATGAAAAAGTTGTCCATGGAAACTACCTGCGCCCCAATGCCGTTGTTGATCAGGCTCTGTTCCAGCTTGTGGGCCGTGGTGGTCTTGCCCGAAGCCGAAGGGCCGCAAAGCAGGACAAACTTGTAGTTGGGCATGTTTTTCTTTACCAGCAGCATGGCGCTGTCCACCTGGTGGTGATAGTATTGTTCGGAGCGCAGCACCAGGGCATCGGGGTCCTTTTTGGCCAGCTCCAATATACCTGCGATCTCCAAAGGCGTGTATTTTTTTTCTAGAAATTCCTTGGTGATCATGGTGTCTCCTCCTTGTAAAACTCAATAATCTGTCTCTTACGTTTCAGTATTTCCCCAAATCCCGAAATGTACTCATAGGGATATTTATAGTTGAACACCCGGCGCATTTTGTCGGGAGCTGCACAGAGCTTGGTCACCGCTCCCGCTCCCGCCGCCAGAATGGTGTGGGTGTCCTCCATGCTGTAGATATTGTAGAGCCCCTCTTTGCCCGGCCGGCAAAACCCGGTGTTTTCCTGATTCTGGCGGGTACCCTGCTGCCGGTAAAGGTAATAAGGCAGATACCCCGCCCCCCGCAGCTTCTCCTGAGACTGGGCCAACAGCTCCGCCAGAGAATAAGCGCCGCTGTCAAAGGCATCGGCCCCCATGGAGGTCCGCAAGTCGGAGGAGCGCTTCACCGTCAGGGTGTGGATGGTGATGTTCTCGGCGTTTAAAGCCATCACTTGTTCCAGACTGCGGGTAAAGGACCGGGGCGTTTGCTCCGGCAATCCGGCAATCAAATCCATGTTAATGTTGTCAAACCCCATCTCCCGGGCCAGAGCCACCGCCTCCAAAGTCTCCTGAGCGGTGTGAGCTCTGCCGATGGCCCGAAGTACGGCATCGTCCAGCGCCTGGGGGTTGATGCTGATGCGGGAAACACCAAAATCCCGCAAAACCTTGAGTTTTTCTCTGGAAATGGAGTCGGGGCGGCCTGCTTCCACAGTATATTCCGCAATCCCGGAAAGGGGGAATACTTTTTCGATCTGCCTGAGCAGCCGGGTCAGCTGGTCCGGCTCCAAGGTGGTGGGAGTCCCTCCGCCGATGTAGACCGTCCGCAGCGCAAGCCCCAGCCGGGATGCGGTGGCGGCGATTTCCTCCAGCTCCCGGCAGAGCAGCTCCAAATAGTCGGGCACCAGCTTGCCTGCCTTGTCGATGGCGTGGGAGACAAAGGAGCAGTAAAGGCAGCGGGTGGGGCAAAAGGGAATCCCCACATACAGGCTGTAGCTTGACCGGGTGTTGCCCGCCAAAATCTCCTTCTGGGCCTGCAGGGTGGAAAGAGCCAGATCCGCCTTTTGAGGCAGCACCTGATATTGTTGGATCAGGGCTTCCCGCACGGCAGAAACACTTCCCAGTTCCCCCAAAAGCTTGCGGCAAAGCCGAACCGGCCGCACGCCGGTGAGAATCCCCCAAGGGGGCCGGGTACCGGTCAGCTGGCACAGTGCGTCAAATAACAGCAGGCAGAGCCGACGCTCCGCCTCCCATTTCATTCCTCCCATCGCAGCCTCCGATGAAAGAACCATGTCCCGGGCCTGTATGCTCCCGCTGCTGTCCAGTTGCACCGCAAGACAGATGGCAATCCCCTCTCCCTGAGGGGTCAGCTCCACCGAAATCCAGTCGCCTTCCGGTGTCTGGGGTTGATGGAGGATAGCAATTTTTTCCCCGGGAAAAAATAGGCGAAGAATACACTCCGCCTCGTAGTCGAAATCCCCCTCCCAGGGCAGGTCCCGGAGGATCAGCTCCAGAGTCATCCGCGAAGATAGGGGTTGTAAGCCCGCTCGTAGTCCAGCGTAGTGCTCTGCTCATGGCCGGGGTAGACGGTGTAGTCCCCTTCCAAAGCCGCCAGCTTGGCCAAAGACTGCTTCATCACATCAAAGTTGCCGCCATACAGATCGCAGCGGCCAATATCCCCCCGGAACAGAGTATCTCCCGAGAAGATGACATCCCCGCAGAGGTAGCAGACCCCCCCTTTGGTATGGCCGGGAGTGTCCAGCACGCTGACGGTGAGGTTCCCTACCTCCAGGGTGTCCCCTTCCTTGAGAGTTTGGGCGCCGAGGATGCGGTGGTCCTCTCCATCGTCCCACCGGTTGGCGTAGCTTTTGGAGGCATCCTCCAGCATTTCCTTGTCATTTTCGCCGATGTACAGGGTGATATCTGGAAACTTTTCCATCAGTCCCTTGACGCCGCCGATGTGGTCGTAATGCCCGTGGGTAAGCAGAATATACTTGGGAGTCAGGTTCTGCTCTTTCAGAATGCCCGCCAGCTTTTCCGGCTGAGCGCCCGGGTCCACCACAAAGGCGTCGCCACTTTCGGAGCCGGCGATGTAGCAGTTGGTTCCCAATGTGCCCACCGGCGCAATGATTACTTTCATGGCACTTTCCCCTTTCCAGGAAGATCAAAACAGCTTATCCAGACTGTTATAGAGGCTTTTTCGGCATCAGTTCGTCGGTGTCCAGAATCAGGGTGACGGGGCCGTCGTTCTGAATATCCACCAGCATGTTGGTTCCAAAGCAACCGGTCTCTACCTTCTTGACCTTTTCCCGCACCACCGCCACAAAGTAGTCGAAGAGCACCGTGGCTCTGTCGGGGGCCATAGATTCGGTGAAGGAGGGCCGCCTGCCCTTTTTGGCATTGGCGTAAAGGGTGAAGTTGGGAACAATGAGGCAATCCCCCTCCAAATCCAGCAGGGAGCGGTTCATCTGACCGTTTTCATCCTCAAAGATTCGAAGCTCCGTCATCTTTTTGGCCAGATAGTCGGCCTGCTCCTGCCCGTCCTCGTGTCCGAAGCCTACCAGAGCCACCAACCCCGGCCCGATGGTATACTGTTCGGTTCCTTCAATGGTAACGCCGGCGGAACTGACCCGCTGCAAAATTAACTTCAATTAAATTCACTCCGTTTCAGGATCAGGCGGAGAAACATCCCCCGGCCCACCTGTAAAAAATCGTTACTGCACCGTCCGCTCCACCCGGTTTACCCCGCTGATGCGGCAGAGGGTCTTGATGATATGGTTGAGCTGATCCAATCCAGAAATGCCAAAGGTGATCTGGATGGCGGTGCTGTCCTCCGGCTGCTCCCGGGCGATGAGGGAGTAGACCGGCACGTGCATGTTGTTGAGGGCAATGCTCACATCCACCAGCAGCCCCGGACGGTCCTTTCCGTAGATGTCCACGGTCGATTTAAAGGTCTCCTTACCGGAGGCCTCGGACCATTCGCAGCTGACCCACCGGGCCTTTTGGTTGGGGTCGTTCAAGGAGCTGGTCACATTGATGCAGTCCTGCTTGTGAATAGAAACCCCGTAGCCCCGGGTGATATAACCGATGATCTGGTCCCCTGGCAGAGGATTGCAGCACTTGGAAAACTTCACCAGACAGCTGTCCAGTCCTTCTACAATCACGCCGCTGGAGGCCTTTCGGGGCTTCTGGGTAGCCGCCTTTTCCAGCTGCTTCTTCAGAATCTTCTCGCTGTTGTCCTTGTAGTTCTGGTTATACAGCTCCTTAATGCGGGGCATGATCTTGGTCAGGGAGATTCCCCCGTACCCCAGAGCGGCATAGAATTCCTCCACGCTGTTCAGCCGCTGGTTGCGGGTAATTCGCGCCAGGAACTCATCCATCTGCTCCGGTTCCAGCAGCAGGTTGTTGCGCCGGAATTCCTTTTCCAGCTCCGCCCTGCCCTGCTGGATGTTCTCCTCCCGCCGCTCTTTTTTAAACCACGAGCGGATTTTGTTCCGGGTGGAGGAGGTTTTGACAATGCTGATCCAATCCCGGCTGGGGCCATGGCCCTTGGCGTTGGTGGTGATGATGCTGACAATTTGCCCGGTTTGAACGGGAGTATCCAGAGAGACCATCCGCCCGTCGATTTTAGCTCCCACCATCCGGTTGCCCACCTGAGTGTGGATCGCATAGGCAAAGTCGATGACGGTGGCCCCGGTAGGCAGGGTGATCACATCCCCCTTGGGAGTGAAAACATACACCTCGTCGGAGGTCAGGTCGCTTTTAATGGAGCCCAGAATCTCCTGAACGTCCACCGAATCCTTCTGGCTTTCCAGCAGCTGGCGCACCCAGGCGATCTTGTCTTCCAGGGAGTCCTTGCCCTGAATCCCCGCTTTGTACTTCCAGTGGGCGGCGATGCCGTATTCCGCCGTATGATGCATATCCCAGGTGCGAATCTGCACCTCAAAGGGGATGGCGGCCTTGTCGAACACCGTGGTGTGCAGGCTCTGGTACATGTTGGCCTTGGGGGTGGAGATATAGTCCTTGAACCGGTGGGGGATGGGCCGGAACATGTCGTGGACCTCCCCCAGAACGTTGTAGCATTCGTTGACGGTGGTGACAATCACCCGAATGGCATAGATGTCATAAATTTCGTCGTAGGAGCGACCCTGAATATAGAGCTTGCGGTAGATGGAGTAAAGGCTCTTGACCCGCCCTTCGATGAGCAGGTCAGTGTAGTGGCCGCTGAGCCGCTCGGTGATTTTCTCCCGGATGGCTTCGATAAAGTGATCCTGCTCCTCCTTGTCGGTCTGGAGCAGGTTGTCGATCTCTTTGCAGGCAACGGGGTCCAGATACCGCAGGGAGATGTCTTCCAGCTCTTCCTTGATGGCCCGGATCCCCAGACGGTGGGCGATGGGCGCATACACCTCCATGGTTTCCAGCGCCTTGTCCCGGGCTTTTTGCTCCCCCCAGTAGTCGGCGGTGCGCATGTTGTGGAGGCGGTCCGCCAGCTTAATGATGATGACCCGCACATCCTGCGCCATGGCAATGAGCATCTTGCGGACATTTTCCGCCTGCTGCTCCTCCCGCGAAGAAAAGGGAATCTTACCCAGCTTGGTCATACCGTCTACCAGCTGGGCGGTCTCCTCCCCGAACTCCTTGCGGATGGTGTCGATCTCCACCTGTGTGTCCTCCACCACATCGTGGAGTAGGGCGGCCACCACCGATTCAGTGTCCATCCCTAAATCCGCAAGAATAATCGCCACCGCTATGGGGTGGGAAATATAGGGGTCTCCAGACTTGCGCATCTGGCCCTGGTGGGCGGTGGCGGCGATTTCATATGCCTTGTTGATCTTGCCCACATCATAGCCTGCGTCATTTAGTTTTATTATTTTAAGCAGGTCCTCAAATACGTACATAATGCTCCTAATGATTCAAAATATATTGATAAGGAGATATAAGAGTTATGGCGGCCTTTCCGCCGAACAGTCAAAACATCCCAATTAAGAATAGGAATAAGCCGTCAGATGGTCGTTGCAGACATAAGGTTATCCCGCAGGGTTGTCAGGATAGCGGAGTCGTCCAAATCCACCTTAGGGGGATCGGGACGGCAAAAGAAGCCGGGCTCTCCATCTTCACCGGTACGGGTGATCAGCTCCATCTCCTCCAGCACGTCCAGAGCCACCAGCATCTTGGCGTAGGTAATTCCCCGGTCCATCATGCGGAAGTACAGCTCCTCCGCCGAAAAACGAAACCCTGCATTCCCCCGCAGATAGCGGTAGACGATGGCGATGTCCTCCCGGTCGGGCAAAAGCTCCTGCCCGTCGCACAAGTGATATTCTCCCCGCAAATAGCAGGCATATTGATCCCCGTCCCGGATAATTTCCTCCTGAGGCAGGCCGCTGCGGCGCATATCCCGGACGATAACCGAAACCTGGCTTCTGCCATTGTATTGGGACAATCCCACCGATGCCACCAGGTCTACCACGTCTCCGGATATGTAAGGAAAGGATTGCTCGGTCATTCGAAAGTAGATGGCGGTAAAGCTGGCCCCTGCGCCGGAAAGGGAGATGCGCACATGCCTGCCGTCTCCGGTGGGGTACACTCCCATGACGGTGAGCTTCCGCAATAAGAAGAGGGGCGGCTTGTTGCCGGCTCCAAAGGGCTCCAGGGCGGACAGGGAGCCGATGTTTTCCATCGTCAGCTCGGGCGGTGTTAAAAATGCGTCGATTTCCAAAGACGGATGAGGCATTCTGGGGTGGTGAAGCCTTGCGTACTCCTCCAACTGCCGCATAAAATCCGCGAGGTGTTGCCGGGGCAGAGACATTCCCGCCGCCAGAGGATGCCCACCGTAACGGGTGAGATGCTCCGAACATGCGGTCACCGCCTCGATGATGGAAAATCCCGGCAGACTGCGGGCACTTCCCCGGGCCATATCCCCCTCCAGCGAAAAAGTGATGACGGGCTTTCCCGTCTGCTCCAGCAGCTTGGAGGCTACAATCCCCATGACGCCGCTGTGCCAATCCTCCCCTGCCACCAGCAGCAGCCGGTTATTCAGCAGCTCCGGCTGGTCCTGCAGGGTCTGATGAATGCGTGCCATCATCTCTTCTTCAATTTGTTTGCGCTGGGTGTTCTGCCCGTCAATGGTGCGGGCAAGATCCTGAGCATAGGCAACATCATCGGTGAGAAGAAGCTCGATCACATCGTCAACAGTGCCCATCCGCCCCGGCGCGTTGAGCCGAGGGGCGATGATAAAGGCAACGTTCTCAGCGGTGAGGGGTTTTCCCTCCAGCCCGCAAACCTCCAAAAGAGCAGATAGCCCCGCCCGTCCGGTCTGGGCCAGCTGAGTCAGTCCCTGCCGCACAATTCTGCGGTTTTCTCTCACCAAGGGAACCACGTCTGCGGTGGTACCGATCATGGCAAGATCGGAGTAATACTCTAAAATCTCCCAGCCCTCGAGGTCATCCTCCAAAGCGCACAGGAGCTTGAGCACCACCCCCACCCCCGAAAGCTCGGTGAGATCGCTTTCATCGTCGGCTCTGTGAGGGTTGATAACCGCCACCGCAGGGGGGAGAGTTTCCCGGGGGGTATGGTGGTCGGTAATCACCACATCTATCCCCAAACCGGCGGCAAACTCCACCTCCTCATGGGCGGAAATTCCGTTGTCTACCGTAAGGATCAGGTTGGTTCCTTCCCGTGCCAGCTGCTCCACAGCAGCGGCGCTTAGGCCGTAGCCCTCGCCTTCCCGGGCGGGCACATAGTAGAAAACATCCCCACCCACCGCCTGAAGATAAGCTACCAACAAAACAGTGGAGGTGATGCCGTCACAGTCGTAGTCTCCAAAGACAGCGATGCGCTCGCCTTGCTCCAAAGCCCGGCGAATCCGCTCCACCGCCTTGTCCATATCCTTGATGGCAAAAGGGTCGGAAAGGGGACGGTCCTCTTCCAGAAGTTCCATAACTTTTTCCGGCGAGTCAAATCCCCGGCGTTCCAAAATGCGGCAGAGCAAAGGGCTCAGGCCCGTTTGCTCCAAAATCCCGCCGGCCTCCAAAGCCTCGGGAATGATCCAGCGTTTGATCACAAATGGGTTCCTCCAGGAAATATTTCAATTGCCGCTTCTCCCCCTGTGGGAAGCTGGCGGCAGTCTTTTGGCCTCTTAGCCGATACGGGCGCTGACTTGCTGCAAGCGTGGGCTTGTCCCTTGGATTAAAGCTCCGGGAGCCGGAACGAGTTCTCCTTCCGCGAAGGCATCACAGCCGCATTTGCCGCTCAGGCCGCGGCGGGGTTTTGCTCCCGTAAGCCGAAACGGGTTCTTCTTCCGCGAGGGGACAATCGCAGTGCCAGCTTGCCGCTCAGGCCGCGGCAGGGCCCCTCCTTTTGTTCGTGCAAAAGGAGGCAAAACACGCCGGGGATGGGTCCCCGGCCCCCTCTCAAAGGGGTTTGACACCCCTTTGTAACCCCGCATTCCGTAGCTACTTAGCTGTACATGCTACTCCTATTGAACGTTTCCGGAGGGTTGTATGCCTAAGCAGCATCAATGCTTGGGTAGGTAGGTGCGAACAAAGGTCAAGGGCTATATACACCTTATCCTCAATCCCCGCGAAAAGTCCGAGGAACGAGGACGACGAGCGATAGGAAGAAGTGACGCTTTTACAGTTGCCACTCTTCCGGTGGCCGTTGTCGCAAAGCGACGTTTACGGCCCGGTAGCCTATAGAGCGAACAGTCGGGAGAAAGTAACTTTGTGCGATGCTTCTTTGACGCGGGGGGTTG
>JAHDPQ010000134.1 GCA_018434245.1 Oscillospiraceae bacterium | reverse complement strand
TTGAAGGCACTGTCATTGCCAAGAAGCATGGCGGTATCGCCGAAACCTTTACCGTGCGGCGGATGTCCCACGGCGTGGGTGTAGAAAGGGTTTTCCCCCTGCATTCTCCCACTGTGGCACAGGTTGAGGTAGTCCGCAAGGGCCGTGTTCGCAGAGGCAAGCTTTACTATCTGCGGGGCAGAGTTGGCAAGGCTGCCAAAGTCAAGGAGCAGATTCGCTAACAAGAGAGAAAAGGGGCTTTCGCAAAAAGCTCCTTTTTGCTATTATGGAATAGGTGCAAAAACAAAGCCCGGTGCTCCAAGCTCATGGCCGCAGATACCATAGATACCATGAAGTCAAAGCTGTTGACAGCGGGAAGCTTTACAAGGGATGTTGGGAATTTCAGGGAGGCGAAAGCGGGTGCACGAGGATTACGAGCCTCAGGAAGAACTGCCAAGGGCTCTTTTGCGAGAGGTGTACGATTGGGTAGAGGCCGGCATGATGGCGGTGGTCTGTGTGGTTCTGCTGTTCACCTTTGTGGTGCGGCTGGCGGGAGTGGAAGGGGATTCCATGCTTCCGACCCTGCACCATCAGGACAGGCTACTCATCACCCGGCTGGGCATGCCCGCCCGACAGGGGGATATTGTGGTGGTCACCAAGCCCACCTCCAGAGGTGAGCCGCTGATCAAGCGGGTGATTGCCACCGAAGGCCAGATGGTCTACATCGATTTTTCCTCCCAAACGGTGATGGTGGACGGCAAGGAGCTGGAAGAACCCTACATTGCCGAGCCCACCGCTCTGCGGTACGATATGGAGTTCCCCCAAAAGGTGCCGGAAGGCTGCGTCTTTATTCTGGGGGATAACCGCAACAACTCCTGGGACAGCCGGGACTGGGAAGTGGGCATGGTGGACCAGCGCTATATTTTGGGCAAGGTGGTCTACCGGATATTGCCCTACGATCAGATGGGAAAGCCAAGTTAGATTCTGGAGGTTCATATTGAAGGAAAAACAGAGTGGGAAGATGGGCAGGCAACAGCGCGGGCCGCACGAGCAGCATGGGCAGCAGGAGCACTTGAACATTCAATGGTTCCCCGGCCACATGGCCAAAACCCGCCGGATGATGCGGGAAAATCTGCGGCTGGTGGATGTAGTGGCGGAGCTGCGGGATGCCCGGGTTCCCTATGCCAGCGCAAACCCGGAAATCAAAAAGCTTCTGGGCGGCAAAAAGCGGATTATCATCCTCAACAAAAGCGATATGGCCGACCCTGCCGCCACCAAAGAGTGGCTGGAGCACTTCAGCCGTCATCAGATTGCCGCTCTGGAAATGGATTGCCGCAGCGGCAAAGGGGTGGGGCGTTTTGTCCCCGCCGTGGAAAAGCTTCTGGCCGATGAGTTGGCCCGCCGCCGGGCCAGAGGGATGGTTGGCCGTCCCCTGCGGGTGATGGTGGTGGGGGTTCCCAATGTGGGCAAATCCTCCTTTATCAACCGGATGGCCTCCTCCAGGCGGACCAAGGTGGAGGACCGCCCCGGTGTCACCCGGGGAAAGCAGTGGGTGAAAATAAACGATGGCATGGAGCTTCTGGATATGCCGGGAGTTCTTTGGCCCAAGTTCGAGGATCGGGCAGTGGGGGAGAATCTGGCCTTTACCGGCGCTGTCCGGGATCAGATTATGGATACCGAGGCCTTAGCCTCCCGCCTACTGGAGCGGCTGGCAGCAGATTATCCTGCTCTGCTGAGGGCACGGTACTCTCTGGAACCGGAGGAACTGCAAGGTCAGCCGGGGCACGCTTTACTCGCCCTCATCGGCAAAAAGCGGGGAATGCTGCTGCCGGGGGGCGAGATCAACACCGAGCGGGCCTCTATTGCCGTGCTGGACGAATTCCGTGGAGGCCAGATCGGGAAGATCACACTGGAGCACCCCAAAACCTGACGACCAACCGCCAACCCCTATAGCTTGCTGTAAAGCCCGAATCACGACATTTTTACAATCAGGAGGCTCCCATGAGCTTGTTCGCATACGATCAGTCCATCCGGGAGGAAGGATACGACATCCTCTGCGGAGTGGACGAGGCAGGCCGGGGCCCTCTGGCGGGCCCGGTTTATGCGGCGGCGGTGATCCTGCCGCCGCAGGCAGAGCTACCGGACCTTCGGGATTCCAAAAAGCTCACTGCCAAAAAGCGGGATCAGCTCTTTGACCAAATTAGAGAAGCCGCCGTAGCTTTTTGCATCGCCGACGCTTCGGTGGAGGAAATTGAGGACTACAATATATTGGAAGCAGCCATGCTGGCTATGCGCCGGGCGGTGGAGGGCCTGAGTGTTCCACCCGATTTGGTGCTGGTGGACGGTAATCGCCTCCCCGGTTCCGGGCAAAGGGAGCAGATGGTGGTGGGAGGGGACGACATCTCCGCCTGTATCGCGGCGGCTTCCATTCTGGCCAAGGTGGCAAGGGACCGCAAGATGCTGGAACTGGACGCAGCCTATCCCGGCTACGAGTTTGCAAGACACAAAGGCTACGCCACCAAGCTCCACTACGAAAAGCTGGAGGAGTTGGGAAGCTGCCCCGCCCACCGGGAAAGTTTCTTGAGGAAATGGAGGGAGAAACGTGGATCGCCGTGAAACAGGACGCCTTGGAGAAGAGCTGGCCGCCGAGATTCTGGAGCAAAAGGGTTATACGGTGGTAGCCAAAAACGTACATAGCATCTACGGGGAAGTAGACCTTATCGCCACGGGGGATGGCTATATCTGCTTTATTGAGGTGAAAACCCGCCGCCGGGGTGCTATGGTTTCCCCCGAGGAGGCGGTCACTTCCGCCAAGCGGAGAAAAATCGTCCTCACCTCCCTGCTGTATCTGCAAAATCACCCTTACGACCTGCAACCCCGCTTTGATGTGTTCACCGTGGAAACCGACGGAGAGCGGGCGATTTCCCATCAGCATCTGAAGGGAGTTTTTGAAGGTGGCAACGACTACTGAGTACCGGCTTTTGGATCTTCACTGCGACACTGTCACCCGCTGTCTGGGAGAGGGCTGGGATCTGGACCATCCCAACCTGCACCTCAGCCTTTCCCGCAGGCCCCAAACCATCCGGCTCTGTCAGGCAGCGGCTATTTTTATGCCCGATCGGTTCCGAGGCAGAGAGGCTCAGACCTACTTTACCCGGGCCTGCCAGCTTTACCGGGAGGAATGCGCCCGCAAAAGAGAAAGCCTTGCCTCCCTGCAGGATGCGGCTTCCATTCCCGGGCAGCTGGAAACCACGCCGGCGGCCTTTTTCCTCACGGTGGAGGGTGGCTCTGCTTTGGGCGGGGACCTTGCCTGGGTGGATAAGCTCTGGAACTTGGGGGTGCGGATGATGACCCTCACCTGGAATGGAGCCAACGAGCTGGCGGGAGGCGTCGGCTCGGGGGGCGGCTTCACCCCCTTTGGACGGCAGGCAGTGGCCCGGATGGAGGAGCTGGGGATGGCGGTAGATGTCTCCCACCTCAGCGACGAGGGCTTTTGGCAGCTTTGCGACTTTGCCACCGCCCCTTTTTGCGCCAGCCACTCCAACGCCCGGGCTCTTTGTGGCCATCGCCGCAACCTGACCGATGAGATGATCCGGGAGATCATCCGCCGGAAAGGGGTGGTGGGGATCAACTACTGCCGCTCCTTCCTCACGCCGGAGGGCCGGGAGGCCAACATCGACGCGGTGGTGCGCCACATCCACCACTTTTTGGATTTGGGTGGCCAAAATGCCGTGGCCCTTGGCTCCGACTTTGACGGCGCCGATTTGCCAGACGATTTACAGGGAATTCAGGATTTGGAGCATCTGATAGAAGCTCTGGAAAAGTCTGGGCTTTCTGATGAAATTATACGGAACATCTTATTTGAAAATGCTTGGAACTATCTTATAGGATTGAAAAAAACTGGGGAGGGAATATCATGAACTACCGCAGCACCAGAGACAACTCTGTGTCGGTGAGCGCAGCCCACGCCATTGCCCGGGGTATATCTCCCGATGGGGGGCTTTATCTGCCCGAAGCTTTGCCCCGGCTGACGTTGGAAGACTTAGAGTCTATGCTGGAAATGGATTACCGCAGCCGGGCCTGCCGGATTTTGGGGGATTTTCTCACCGACTTTACCCCGGCCCAGCTGCGGGAAAGTGTGGAGGGAGCCTACGGCGACCAGTGGGATACCTCTAAAATTGCTCCACTGGCCCGGCTTTCCCCCGATGTTTATATGCTGGAGCTGTGGCACGGCCCCACCTGTGCCTTTAAGGATGTGGCCCTGCAGCTGTTACCCCGCCTGCTGACCAAGGCGGCGGAAAAAACAGCGGGAGGCAAAACCATC
>JAHDPQ010000025.1 GCA_018434245.1 Oscillospiraceae bacterium | reverse complement strand
GTTTGAGGGCTTCCATAAAGCTTATCCGCTGTAACAGGAATTTACTCCCTCAAAGCCTTTTGCAGCGCCTCGAGCCCCCGCAAAGCCAGAGCCTCGTAACGCTCCTGCTTGTCCTTAATGCGCTGGGGTAAGGGGGGCAGAAGCCCCATGTTGGCTCCCATAGGCTGAAAATCCACCACATCGCTATCGCTGATGTACCGGGAAAGGGCTCCCAGCATGGTTTCCGGGGGAAGAGTCAGAAGGGGCCTGCCCTCCAGACGGCGGATGAGTTGCTCGGCAGCCAGCAGACCGGAAGCGGCACTTTCCATGTAGCCTTCCACCCCGGTGATCTGCCCCGCAAACACGGTGAGGGGGTCCTCCCGCAGGGCAAAGGTGTGATCCAGCAGCCGGGGAGAGTCCAGAAAGGTGTTGCGGTGCATCACGCCGTACCGGGCAAACTCCGCCTGCTCCAGCCCCGGAATCTGGGAGAACACCCGCTTTTGTTCCGGGAACCTAAGGTTGGTCTGGAACCCCACCAAGTTGTACAGGGTGGCTGCCAGATTTTCCTGCCGCAGCTGCACCAGAGCCCAAGGGCGCTTGCCCGTACGGGGATCGGTAAAGCCCACCGGCTTGAGGGGGCCGAAGCGCAGGGCGTCTCTCCCTCGTTTGGCCAGAGCCTCTACCGGCATACAGCCCTCGTACAACTTGAACTCCTGCCGCTCAAACTCCTTTTGTTCCACCCCCAAAGCGGAAACCAGAGCATCGTAAAAGCGGTCGTACTCCTGCTGATTCATGGGGCAGTTGAGGTAGTCTGCCCCGCCCCGGCCATACCGGGCGGCGGCAAAGACAATGCTACGATCAATGGAGTCGGCGGTGACAATAGGGCTGGCGGCATCAAAAAAGCTGAGATACCCCTGTCCCAACCGCCGAGCAATGGCCTGAGAAAGGGCGGGAGAGGTCAGGGGGCCGGTGGCGATTACCACAGGGCCCTTAGGAATCCCGGTGACCTCTTCCCGGATCAGGCGAATGGCCGGGTGGCTTTGAATGTGATGCGTAACCAGCTGGGAAAATAGGTCCCGGTCCACCGCTAAGGCTCCCCCAGCGGGAACGGCGCAGTCCTGCGCAACCTCCAACAACAGGGAGCCCAGCAGCCGCATTTCTGCTTTGAGCAGGCCACTGGCGGTGGAGAGCCGATCCGCCTTGAGAGAGTTGGAGCAGACCAGCTCGGCTAGATATTCACTTTGGTGGGCGGGGGATGTTTGAGTCGGCTTCATTTCAAAAAGCTCTACGGGGTAGCCGGCCTGGGCCAGCTTCCAAGCGGCCTCGCAGCCCGCAAGGCCTCCCCCCACAACCTGGATGACCGGCTTACTCATCGGAGTCCTTAGAGGATTTTTTCTCCACCGGAGCTTCGTAGCCGCACCCCTCTTTATGGCAGAGGATTTTGGCCCCCCGTCCCATCTTGCGGAACAGGCCGGAGCCACACTTGGGGCATTTGTCTTCCAAGGGCTTATCCCATGTCATAAACTTGCATTCGGGGAAGCCCTCGCAACCATAATAGCCCTTGCCGTTTTTGCTCTTTTTGGCCAGCATCTTTTTGCCGCAGACCGGGCAGGTTCCCCCGGTTTCCTGAACAATCTTCTTGGTGTTGCGGCATTCGGGGAAGCCGGGGCAGGCCAGAAACTTGCCGAACCGGCCGATTTTTATCACCATTTTGCGCCCGCAGAGCTCGCAGTCAATGTCGGTTTCCTCGTCAGGCACTTTAACCCGGGTCCCCTCCATGTTCTTTTCCGCCTGAGCTAGAATCTCGGAAAATTCACTATAGAATTCGTCAAGAATCTTGACCCAGCTCTCTTTGCCTTCCTCCACCTCGTCGAGACTCTGCTCCATGTTGGCGGTAAAGTCGGCGTCTACAATGGACTTAAATTGCTCTTCCATCAGCTTGGTGGTAACATCTCCCAAGGTGGTGGGCTTAAGGGAGCGCTTTTCCCGCTCCACATAGCCCCGGTTGATGATGGTGGTGATGGTGGGGGCGTAGGTGGAAGGGCGGCCGATGCCGTTTTCCTCCAGAGTTTTAATGAGGCTTGCCTCGGTATACCGGGCGGGAGGCTGGGTAAAATGCTGATTGGGTTCCAGCTTCTTTACATCCAACACATCGCCCTTGGTCAACTGGGGCAGCGCCTGAGGACGCTCCTCTTCCACATCCTCTTGCACCACTTCATAGAGCTTGGTGTAGCCGTCAAACTTGACGGTAAAGCCGGAAGCGGTGAAGGTGTAATCCCCTACGGCAATCTTGACCGAAACCGCATCCAGCAAGGCATTGGCCATCTGACAGGCGATAAACCGCTCCCAAATCAGCTTGTAAAGCTTGTATTGGTCGCCGGAAAGGCTGGCCTTGACTCGGTCGGGGGTGAGGGAGGGCATGGAGGGCCGGATACACTCATGGGCATCCTGAGCGCTCTTTTTGGATTTGTATGCCCGGGGAGAAGGAGGCAGGTAGTTCTTGCCGTAGGTCTCCTCGATAAATTTCACCGTTTCGGCCATGGCCTCGGCGGAGATGCGCAGGGAGTCGGTACGCATATAGGTGATAAGACCGATGGCTCCCATCCCCTCCACATCCACACCTTCGTACAGCTCCTGAGCAGCCTTCATGGTGCGCCGGGCCTGAAAGCCTAGCTTTTTGGAGGCCTCCTGCTGGAGGGTGGAGGTGATAAAGGGAGGCGCAGGGGACTTTTTGCGAACACTTTTTTTGACCTCATCCACCACAAAGTCTCGACCCTGAATTTCATCCAGAATCTTTTTGGCTTCCCCCTCGTTGCCGATGGCCAGCTTCTTCCCTTTCTTGGAGTGAAGCTTGGAAGGGAAAACGCTTTTGGTCCCCTTGGCTGCCAGCTCGGCATCGATGGACCAATATTCTTCACTTTTAAAGTCGTTGATTTCCCGTTCGCGATCCACAATCAGGCGGACTGCAACACTTTGCACCCGCCCGGCAGAAAGCCCCTTTCGCACCTTGCGCCACAAAAAGGGGCTGAGCTTGTAGCCCACAATTCGGTCCAGAATGCGGCGGGCCTGCTGCGCGTTGACCAAGTCCTGATCAATTTTACGGGGATTGCTCATCCCATCGGTGATGCCGGACTTGGTGATCTCATTAAAGGTAACCCGATTGGGCTGGTCCAAATCCAGCCCCATGATGTCGGCCAGATGCCAGGAAATCGCTTCTCCTTCCCGGTCCGGGTCGGTGGCCAGATAGACCATTTCGCTTTTCTTGGCTTCTTTCTTCAGGGTTTTTACCAGGGTTTCTTTTCCCTTGATCTCGGTGTACTGGGGGGCAAATCCATTGTCCACGTCCACCCCCAGCTTGCTTTTTGGAAGATCGCGAATATGCCCGTTAGAGGCCAGAACCTCGTAATCCTTTCCCAGATACTTCTGGATTGTTTTGGCTTTGGCGGGCGATTCCACAATGACTAGTTTTGACATGCAGCAGTTAACCTCCATACGGGTGCTGGTTCTATCTCATAGCAATCATACGCTTGCTTTTTCTACTTTATTAACGAACTAAAAGGTTGGAGCCAATCAAAAACTTCTATTATTACAGGCTGAACCTTCTGCCCGGGTACCCCCTGATTAAACCATAAATCTCCAACTCCGTCAATGCCGACTGAATTTGAGAGATTTCCAAGGGGCAGCCGGATGCGATGCTTTCAAAGCTGACGGGAGCCTCCTCTACCAGAGCATAAACCTGCTCGGCTTCCCGGGAGCATCCTTCCGGCAGCTCCCGGCGTACTCCTGCAAGAGGGGAGGGGGAAGTTGTCTTGTCGGGCATCTGGGTGCTTTGGGCCAGCACTCTGCCCGTATCCTCTTTAGCTGTCCCCTTTTGTTCGGTTTTATACGTCTTTGGTTTGAGTCCGGGAAACCTTTGGAAGTCGTATTCCTCCAAGATATCCTCTACCGATTGGGTCAGCTTGGCGCCGTCCCGGATGAGGTGGTGGGCACCCAAGGCCCCCATTTGAAAGATACTGCCCGGCACGGCAAACAGGTCCCTGTTCTGGTCCATTGCATGGGCGGCGGTGATCATGGAGCCACTTTTCAGATCGGCTTCCACCACAACCACGCCGTGGGCCATGCCGGAAACCAAACGGTTCCGCATGGGAAAATTCCACTGGATGGGCTCGGTGCCCAAGGGGAATTCGCTGACCACGGCGCCATTTTCCGCAAGGCCCCGCTTGATGGGGGCGCTGCCTCTGGGGTAATCTACATCGATGCCGCAGCCTAAGATGCCGATGCTCTTGCCCCCGGCCTGCAAAGCCGCCTGATGGCAGAAGGTGTCGATGCCTTTGGCCAAACCGCTGACCACCACGGCACCACACCCGGCCAACTCCCCAGCCAGTAACCGGGCGGCGTCCCGGCCGTATTCCGTGTAGGTTCTGGTTCCCACCATGGCAATGACCAGAGTATCCTGCAGGCAATCTAGTTCCCCCTTAACATAGAGGGCCGCGGGCTTTGAAAATATGCTATGCAGCAGCGGCGGATAGGAGGGGTGGTCCGGGGTGATGATGTCGCAGCCCTTGCGCAGGGTCCGGCGCTGAAGCTCACGGGCCTTATCCAAGGTCTTTTCCCAGGCCAGTAGCTCCTCCTCCCGGAGCATGGTGATCACGTGATTTTTTTGTTCAATCCCCCGGAGAATATCCTCCGGGCCGGAAAAGTACTCCATCAGCGCATGAGCGCGGCGGCTGCCTACCCCAAACATCAGCTGGAACCAAATCCAGTAGAGGCTGTCGGTCATGGTAATCCCCCCGTTGTCAATGTGATGGAGACTCTCAGTTGTATGCAATGCACGGCGGCAAAATCCTATCCCGCCGTCCCCCCTTACCGGGGATAACGGCCCGGGATGGATGACTAAAACCCGGTGCTGTTTTGTATCGGGGCAGCTCCCTGCCCACTGCTACCGCTCCGGCCCATGGGGTAATTGCTCAAGAAGTACCCCTCGTCCCGGCTGCGCTACCGTTCTTTAAGCATCTCCCAAAGGAGAATCCCCGCCGCCATGGAAGCCCCCAAAGAATCGCTGCCGCTTTTCATGGGAAGCATCACCACATGGCTACAAGCACTGATGAGATCCTCAGGCAGGCCGTCACCCTCGTTCCCGATGAGAACGGCTCTACCGCCTACCGATGCCAGCGCCCCCGGGCCTTTGGCTCCCTCCCGCAAGGCGGCGGCAAAGGTAGCGACACCTGCCTGCTGTAGCCGGTCAAGAATGGGATCCAGAGAATTCACGAGAGCAATGGGCAAACGCCAGAGCCCCCCCATAGAAGCGCGCAGCACTTTGGGAGAAAAAACTTCAGCGCAATCGCATAGAAAAGCGCCGTCGGCGCCCAAGGCGGCGGCGGTGCGCAAAATAGAGCCCAGATTCCCCGGGTCCCGCACTTGGTGCAGGAGCAGATACCGTCCGTCGGCACGGATCGTCAGGGTGTCGATCAGAGTGGGGGGCTGGGGACAAAGGGCAAACACTCCCTGAGGCGCCTGAGTATCCCCGATTCTGGCAGCAAGGGAAGCCTCCAGCCAAACCACTTCCCCGGCGGCGCGGCGCAGGGGCTCCAGTTCCGCAAAGGCTTTTTGCCAAGCCTCGGGGGTGAGGTACAGGGTTTGGGGCGCAAGCCCCGCCGCCCAGGCATCCAGTACCAGACGGCGGCCCTCCAGCGCCAGAAGCCTCGATTCCTCCCGGGCTTTTTTTCGGCGGAGGAGATCGTCCAGCCGCCGGACCTGGGGGTTGCTCCGGGATGTAACGGGACGAATATCCCGGAACACCTGCGTCATCACATCGTCCATAGGTCCACTCCTCTCAACATCCGGGGGGTTGGACCGGACGGATTTTCACTATTTAAAAGTGGACGCCCGGAAGCCGCATGCGGCTCGGGCGCTGAGTGTATCATTTAGCGGGCCGCTTTCGCCTGTTCTACCAGGGCGGTAAAGGCAGCAGGGTCGCTGATGGCGATTTCGGACAGCATCTTGCGGTTGAGGGTGACGCCGGCTTTTTTCAGCCCATCCATAAAGGTGGAGTAGTTCATGCCATTCATTTTGCATGCGGCAGAAATACGGGTGATCCACAGGGAGCGGAAGTTGCGCTTGCGCTGTTTGCGGCCGATGTAAGCTTTTTGTCCGGATTTGTAAACGGCCTGTTTGGCCATTTTAAAATGCTTGCTTTTTGCGCCGTAGTATCCCTTGGCAAGACGGAGAACTTTCTTCCTGCGCTTATGAGTCATTATCGCTCTTTTTACACGAGCCATTTTGTACTACCTCCGTTTGGTAATGTTAATAAGACCGTTACGCTTATTTGTAGGGGATAAGTTTTTTGATTGCCTTGACGTTGGTAACGTCTGTCATGGTGGCCATGCGCAGACGGCGCTTGCGCTTGCGGTCCTTCTTGTTGAGGATATGGCTCTTGTAGGCGCGAGAACGCTTAACTTTGCCGTTTTTGGTCAGATTAAAGCGCTTTTTTGCCCCAGAGTGGGTTTTCAGCTTCGGCATTTTGGGTACTCCTCCTTAATTGTATGCGATATTGGGGTACATGATATCCGGGCGCATTTACAACAGAAAACGCAGCCCTGGGTCTAGATAATATGCAATTGGAACCCCAGCGGGAAACTACTTATTGACAGGCTTTTTGTTGGGCACAACAAACATCACCATGCTGCGCCCTTCCATTTTAGGAATGCGGTCTACCGTTCCAAATTCCGCAATGTGCTCGGAAACCCGCTTCATCAGTTCGGTGCCCCGCTGAGGATGAGCCATTTCCCGGCCCCGAAAGCGGATGGAGACCTTTACTTTGTCTCCGGCATCCAAAAACTTGGTGGCGTTCTTGAGCTTGGTTTCCAGATCGTGGTTGTCGATGTTCAGGGAAAGGCGAATCTCCTTGGTCTCTACGACCTTCTGGTTTTTTCTGGCTTCCTTTTCCCGCTTGGCCTGCTCAAACTTGTGTTTGCCGTAATCCATAATGCGGCAAACCGGCGGCACGCCCTGGGGAGCGATGAGTACCAGGTCCAGACTCCTGTCCGTAGCAACCTGCAAAGCACGGCCGATGGGCATAATTCCCAGTTGTTCCCCACCATCGCCGACGACACGCACTTCCTGAGCCCGAATTTGCTCGTTGATAAGCAGTTCCTTTTTGCTGATTGTAAGCACCTCCATATTTAAAAGGGTTTATCATTCCAGTTCCAATTTTGCGTATTGACACAAAAAAGCGCGGACCAAAATCCGCGCTGCATACTAACTTGAGCCCAACATCGGGGCTTTCGCCGTATTGACCGCGTCCGGCACTGTTGCCGACGGGTGAGAACGGATCAGGTTCTACTTTGTTGTAAAATTTACTATATCAGATGTTTTAAATTCTGTCAAGGGTAAAACCCACATTAAAAAAACGGAATAGCCTCGATGGCAGCACATTTCCCCGTTTTGTTTTCGATCTCCAAAGCCACGGCGCAAAGCCGGATATCCCGGGGGTCATTTTCGAACCGGGTGGGCAGTCCAGTGCGCATTTTTTGAATGGCGATCTCCCGCTTGACCCCCAACACCGAATCGTAGCCGCCACACATACCCACATCGGTGATGTAGCCGGTGCCTTTGGGCAGCACCCGGGCGTCGGCGGTGGGGACATGGGTGTGGGTTCCCACCACGGCGGACACTCTGCCGTCCAGATAGTGGCCCAGACAAAGCTTTTCGGCGGTGGCCTCGGCGTGGAAGTCCACCAGAACGCAGGGACTGTCCACCTGCTCCAACAAAGAATCGATGCAGTCAAAAGGGTTTTGGTGATTCTGGATGTAGACCACCCCTTGAAGGTTGATGACCCAAAGGCGGTTGCGGGGGTCATCGTGAAGGTAGATGCCTGTGCCGGGGGCAGTAGAATGGTAGTTGGCGGGACGCAGCACTCCTTGTTGGTTGTCCAGCACCTCGTAGACCTCCCGGCGGCGCAGGGCGTGGTTCCCCGAGGTGACCACGTCCACTCCGCTGTCCATAAGATGGCGCAGGCTTTTGGGAGTCATGCCGTTGCCTTCGGCGGAGTTTTCCCCGTTGGCCACCACAACATCCACCTCATAGCGCCGCTTGAGCAGGGGCAGCTTTTCCCTGAGGTAATCGCACCCTGCCTGACCTACCACATCGCCTATCATTAATATATTCATGAAATGCTCCTATGCTACGAGAGAGTCAGCCTCCCTGAAAAGTATTGAAAATGTATGGGTTTCACCCGCAAGGTTATTCCCCGGTATCCGCCAGAAGAGCCACCCTGACTTCAAAGGTGTTGTTGGAGGTGTTGACCCGGGACTGGCGGTATAGAGTCAGCTTGATCACATCCCCCGCATTGTGGGATTCCACAATGGTGCGGACATCGTTGAGGTCCAGCACCCGGGCATCGTCGATATGGGTGATAATGTCGCCCCGCATGGCTCCCTTGCGGGCCAGCTCCTCGGAGGTAATGGTGATGATCTGAACCCCTGCCGGAACGTTGTGGTTGCGGGCAAGGACTTCGCTCACCGGCTCGCCGGTAATGCCCAGCATCACCCGGCCCGTCACCCGGCCGTAGGCGATCAGGTCCTCCACAATGGGGGCCGCTTCGGCAATGGGGATGGCAAAGCTGATGCCCTCGTAGCCCTCGGCTACGATCTTGGCGGAGTTAATCCCCACCACCTGCCCAAACTCGTTGCACAAAGCGCCTCCCGAGTTGCCGGGATTGATGGCGGCGTCGGTCTGAATATAATTAGTGGAAAAATAAGGAGTCTTGACCACCCGGTTGAGGGCGGAGATGATGCCCCGGGTGACACTGCCCGCTAAATCCGTGCCGCCGGGATTGCCGATGGCAATCACCGTCTCCCCCACCTCCAGCTCGTTGGAGTCCCCCAACACCGCCGGAGTCAGATCGTTCCGATCCACCTTGAGCACCGCCAGATCGGTGCGGGCGTCGGCTCCCACCAGAGCCGCCTCGTATTCGGTTCCATCGTCAAATACGATGACAATGGCCTCGGCGCTCTGAATCACGTGCTGGTTGGTGACGATATAGCCGTCCTCGCTGATGATAATACCGCTGCCCTCGGTAAAGGGCTCAAAGATCTGGCCGCTCTGGTAATTGATGATGCCCACCACCGAGGGGCGCACCGAACGGGCCACCTGAGGGATGGTCATCCGCTCTCCCGGGACAATGGGCGGCTCCTCTACCTGCGGCTTTTCTGCAATGTTCATGGTGATGTCATCCCCCGGGCTGACCATGGGCAAAGAGGGAGACTGGGTATCACCGGAAACATCTGCCGGGGGAAGCTCCACGGGAGGTTCTCCCTGCGCTAGGGTTTTGAAGATGCTGTAACCGGTCAGAGAGAGCAGCCCCACCGACAACACACAGAGCAAAGCCACAGCAAAGACCACAAGGCCCCGGCTTTTGCGGGTTTTCTTGTTGCCCGGCATGGCCTGATCGTAGTCGGCAAAATTCCACTGGTACTGCTGGGAGCCGCTGTTCTTCTGCCAGTCTCCGGCGGAGTTATAAGGGGACCGGCTTCTCCAATTGTAGGAACCGGTGCCGGGGCGGGCATCGTAAGGGGCGGAACCATACTGCCGATCCTCGGTGTAAGAGCGGTTCTCCCCGTCCCGATACGGCTCCGTCTGCCAGGGCGAGCGGTAACCGGGGGGAATGTCTCCCTGCTCCGGCTTTTCCTGCGCTCCCCGCTCCCGGTTTTTATCGTAATTGTTATCCATCATTCAGGAACCTCCCGCTGGTTGCGCCGGTGTCAATCCTGTTATGAGAACATCATAACCAAACAGCAGCGCGCAAATTCTCTCCATTCTGCCAAATGATCCGCCAAGCTCCCCTTTTAAAGCATGGGTGGACGGGAAGGATCGGGCAGAATAGGACCGTATCGTTTGAGCAGCCTTTGTTCCAGCAAGGTAGGGTGCCCCGCCAGATGTTGCAGCCGAAGCCTTGCCACGCTCAGAGAGGTGGAAAAGGTCTGGGCCAGCTCCCGGGCAGGCTCTGCCTCCTCAGGCAGGCGCCGGGTCAGCTCCCGGGCCAAAATCCGAGGCATCAAAAGCTCGGCGGCAAAGGCGTTGGCCTCCCGTTCCTCCCTCTCGCCGTCCTGAATATGGCCCAAAAGGATATGGCCAACTTCGTGAGCCAGAGTAAAGTTCAGCCGCCGGCCGGAAAGGTTGGTGTATAGCACCAGATAAATTCTGCCGCCCTTGCGGTTGACAATGAGGGTGCAGCCATCCCGCAGATAATCGCCGGCGCCCCGAAGTTGTGCCATCGTTGCGTTGGTGACACGGCAAAAGCCTTCCATGCTGTCAAAGAGAACGCAAACGGGAAACTGCAGCTTTTGCACCTGCACCGGTACTGCAGCGGGGTTTTGTTCCAGCAGCAGCTGGATGGCCGCCTCCCGCGCTCTCTGAAAATTGGCCGGCAACCGCTTTATTCTCCCCGCCTGGTATTGATAGCCTCCAGATAGAGGTCGATGTTTTCTTCAAAATTGCGCAGAATCCGCTCCCGTAGGTTGGCGGGTATTTTTTCGGCCCGCCTGGCCAGCATCAGCAGCTTTTCTTCCTGCTCGTTCTGGGCTCCCGAGCGACTTGCTGCATTGCCCTCGTAATCAAAAAAGTATTCGGTGGATACCTGGAAAAAATCAGCCAGCTTTTTCAGGGTAAGGGAATCGGGCACCGAAACTCCCCGCTCGTAAGCGCTGTAGGTCTGGCGCTTCACATCCAGATAACGAGCCACCTCTTCCTGATTAATCTTTTTGGATTTGCGAATGGTCTGTAAGCGTTTACCAAGCATCAATATCACCTCTGCTTTCATACTAGCAAATATATTTTGCCAAATCAAGGTTTTTTATTGAATAAATAGTGATATGCTCCATTTTATGCGCCAAGAGGAGATTTTCTTCCTCTTTCTTGAGCAGTCCGGTTGTTCCGGGGGTGGGATTGTGTTAAAATGATGCCATAAGGAGGTGGCAGAATGAGCGGTGAATCCCGCAGAAACCGTATCCTGAACATTTTAGAAAACAGCTCCGTTCCGGTGAGCGCCTCTCGCATGGCCACCAAGCTAAAGGTCAGCCGTCAGGTCATTGTGGGGGACGTGGCGCTGCTGCGCGCCTGCGGCTGGGACATTATAGCCACCGCCCGGGGTTATCTTCTGGCTCCTGTCTATCCCGGCAGCCGCTACATGGGCAAGCTGGCCTGCCAGCACTCTCTGGAGCAGACTGGGCAGGAGCTTTCCACCATTGTAAGGCTGGGGGGCGAGGTGCTCAATGTTGTGGTAGAGCACTATCTTTACGGCGAAATCACCGGGCAGCTCAACATCGCTACCCAAAAGGATGTGGCGGATTTTTTGCAGCGGGTCAAGGATAACGAAACCCGCCTCCTTTCCGAACTGACGGGAGGAGTCCATCTTCACACGGTGGCCTGCCGGGACAAAGCAACCTTTGATGCCATCCAACAGGAGCTGGAAGAACAGAACATCCTCTACCGCTCCAAGGATTGAGAAAGGCTTGCCATTTCTCCTTTGTTCCGGTGAAAGTCCTCTTTAGCGCCGAAATGATTGTTAAGTTTTAGATTACCCTTGTATTTATGGAGATCATCCTCTATAATATACAGGTGACAAGACACCTGTATATGTGGAGGGTTATATGATGAAGCTCAATATACAAAAGGTTTGTGTTTCGGCGCTGCTGGTAGCCATTGGCTTGATGATACCGCTGTTCTCGCCCATTCGCATTCTGTTGGACCCGGCGTCCTTTACCCTGGCCAGCCATGTGCCCATCTTTATTGCTATGATCATCTCCCCCGGCACTGCTGCTGCCGTTGCACTGGGCACTGCTCTGGGTTTTTTCCTCAGCTTTCCCATTGTGGTTGCCATGCGGGCGGCCACCCATCTCATCTTTGCCCTGGCCGGGGCCTTCTATCTCCAGAAGGTGCCGGGCCTATTGGGGCATCCCCTGCGCACCCGGCTGTTCTCTCTGGCGATTGGGCTGATTCATGCGGCGGCAGAGGTAGCAGTAGTCATTCCCTTTTACTTCAACAACAACCTCAGCGCCGGATTCTACGACAAAGGCTTTTTGTTCTCGGTGGTTCTGCTGGTGGGTGTAGGCTCTGTGGTTCACAGTATGGTGGACTTTGAGATTGCACTGGTCGTTGTCAAGGTGTTGAGCAAGCACCGGAGCTTTTCCGCTCTGCGGCCCGCTCAGGGGCAACAGCATTTGTAGGAATGATTCGCAATGCATAAACGGACGAGCCCCTTTTGCCGGGGCTCGTCCGTTTTTCTATTCTCCCAGAGCCTGCCCCCTGTTTCGTTTTGCAAGCATCATCCTGCTGATTTCCTCATAGAAATAGGATGATGTGTTTTTTTCTGACGGGGGTTGACATTTCCATATTACTTTAGTATATTAGAATCTATTAATATACTGATAGGATGGTGCATATGGCGGCAAAGAAGATTGCAATCATTGGCAAACAGTGTGTGGCCTGCGGGCGCTGTGTCCGGGAGTGTCCCTTGGGGGCGCTGTCCATTTACAAGGGGCTGCGGGCCCGGGTGGAAGCCCAACGATGTGTCGGCTGCGGCAAATGCGAAAAGGTTTGCCCCGCCGCCATCATCGAAATCAAGGAAAGGCAGGTGATTCCAAATGCAGAAAAAGCGCTGGTATGATTATTTATGGATTTGGTCCTCGGTGTATTTGATTCTCGGGTTTTTCAACATCCTCTTTGCCTGGCTGGGGCTGATCTGTTTTATCCTGCCTTTGATGATCTCCATCGTCTGGGGAAATAAGGCCTACTGCAACCATTATTGTGGACGGGGCCAGCTTTTTGAGCTGCTGGGAGGACGGCTGGGGCTTTCTCGCAACCGCAAGCCCCCTAAGTTTTTAAGCTCACCCTGGTTTCGCTACGGGTTTCTAACTTTTTTTATGACTATGTTCGGTCTGATGCTCTACAACACCTGGCTGGTCGTTTCTGGGGCACCTCTGCGGGAGGTGGTCACTCTTCTCTGGGTGTTCAAGCTCCCCTGGAACTGGACCAACACCGCTGCTGTTGCGCCGGGGGTGGCTCAGTTTGCTTTTGGATTCTACAGTGTAATGGTAACCTCCACCATTTTGGGGCTGATCACCATGGTACTGTTCCGGCCCCGCAGTTGGTGTACCTACTGCCCCATGGGCACCATGACCCAGGGGATTTGCCATCTCAAGCACGGAAAGGACGATTAACATGGAGGAAAACGCCAAACGCGTTGCCGAGCTGCTCAAGGTGCTAGCTAACGAAAACAGGCTGCTGATTCTATGCGCCCTCATGTCCGGTCCTATGACGGTGACCGAAATTGGGCCCTACGTTCCCAGCATTACCCAAAGTGCACTGTCTCAACATCTTTCCCTCTTAAAGGCCAACGGTATTCTGGATAACCGCAAAAGCGGCCAGAACAGCACCTACTTTATTATGGACCACCGGGTGGAGGAAGTGATTCAGGTCCTCAAGCAGTACTACTGTCAGTAGGGTTTTGCCATTCCATAGCTTGGCCGGAGTCAAAGGGCTCCGGCCATTTTTAGTTAGTGGAAAACGATCGGACCGGACCCGCCTTTTAGGGAGCGATGATCCGATCGGTGATCTTCTTGGCGATGGGGATTCCAAGGTTGGCCAAGGGGATGGAGATCAAAACGCTGACCAGAGCGGATTTTAAAAAGGCAAGGAAGAAGCCTTCCACAAAGCCCAGATTGATAGCAACCATAATAAACGCAATGGGAACCGAAATAATAATGGCAGCCAGACACGAAAATACCAAATTGTAATGCTTTTGTCTAATCTTCATAGAGACATCTCCCTTCTTTCTCTTATTGTATCACAGCAAGGCAAGAAAGGTGATGGTAATGGACTCCAACGAAAGGTTTCCCCAAAAATAGAGCGGTCAGGCCAAGAGCCCGACCGCTTACCTATTTACCAGCTCCGCCGGCAGCGGCAGCAACAGCGGCAGCAGTGACAGCCTGTGCCGTGCCAACGATTGCCTGTGCAGCAGCATCCCGCAAACAGGAATGGAAGTATCCACCACATAGTAAGGCCTCCATTGCAAGTGAATTATCCCCATGGGGACATACCAGCATATGCAAAGGGCTACCAACCGGTGTGAAAGGCACCTTCCCCTCACTGCCCGAGATTGCCTTTACGGAGCGGAATACATTCCAATTCCGGGATAAAATTTCCCGCTAATTGTCGAAAAGAAAAAGAAACGCAACAACCAGGCCCCTGCTTAAATCACCACTGCAGTGCCCGATGCGGTAACCATCAGCATGTTGCCTCCGGTTCCGAGAACTTCATAGTCGATGTCGACTCCCACCACTGCATTGGCTCCCATGGAGCGAGCCCGCTGCTCCATTTCCCGCAGGGCGGATTCCCTAGCGCCAATCAGTTCATCTTCATAGCTTTTGGAGCGCCCGCCAAAAAAGTTGGTCAGGCCAGCGGCAAAGTCCTTGATAAAATCAATTCCGCTGATCACCTCGCCCACTACAATACCCTTGTATTCCCGAACAGGATGTCCCTCGATGGTGGGAGTAGTTGTAACAATCATAACGATGCTCCTTTTTGAATTAATTATGGCAGAGATTCTCACGCTTTACAACTATTTTACAACTTTAGCTCAATCAAACCTCTTGAAGGCTTGGTCCTTACCGTGTACAATACAGGTAACCAAAACAACAACATGAAAAAGGGGGGCTTTCTGTGAACGGGAAATTCATACCGGTATACACGGGCAACCTGCGCAGCCATATGATTCTGGTGCCGGAAGAGATTCGGCGGTGCAGTGGAATCGCCATCTTTGGCAAGCGCATCAAAAGCATCGTCTTTTCCACCGATGTGGCAATCATCCGCAACTGCAACGCCGATGCCGTCATCGCCATCTATCCCTTTACCCCACAGCCCATCATCACTCATGCGCTGATGCTGGCCGCCGATGTTCCGGTATTTTGCGGCGTGGGCGGCGGAACCACCACAGGTACCCGGGTGATACACCTGGCCTCCGATGCTGAGTTTCAAGGAGCCATGGGGGTGGTGGTCAATGCGCCGACTCCCAACGAAACCATACGGGAGATGCGTCAGATCGTGGATATTCCCATTATAGTCACCGTGGTCAGCGAATATGAGGATATTGAAGGGCGGTTCCAGGCAGGAGCTACCATCCTCAACATTTCTGCCGCCGCCAAAACGCCCGATCTGGTGCGCAAGTTGCGCCGGGAGTTCCCCAAGGTGCCCATTATGGCCACGGGAGGCCCCAATGCCGAAACCATTGCCGAAACCATCGACGCCGGGGCCAACGCCATCACTTGGACTCCTCCCACTCCGGCGGAGCTATTCACTTCCATGATGCAAAAGTACCGGGCGCAGGTGGTGGAATAGGATATTTCCATCGCCCGGGGCCGTACTGCTCCGATAGCGGATCTGCACTTACCATCATGTTCCCGCCGGCGGCGGAATATTCTCCGTGTGGTGCTCCGGCCCGCCAACCGCCAAACCCTCCATCTACGGGGATGGTAGAACTGCAGTCCTTCGGGTCAGAAATTCAAAGTAAAAGCCGCTTGGTTTTCGTGATAACCAAGCGGCTTTTTTGTGGTACGCCTGAGAGGAATCGAACCTCCGCTCCCGGCTCCGGAGGCCGGTGCTCTATCCACTGAGCTACAGGCGCATATGCACACCCCGTGCGATTGCGCAATTAGTATCATATCACATTTTATATCCGGTTGCAAGGGATCGCGAGAAAAATTATGGACAGGCTTACCCCTTTGCCTTGGAACCCACCTTTGGGCAACATAAAAAAACCGGGAAGCTGGAAAAATTCCATTCCCCGGTTTAGCGCAGCTGGAAGTAGGGGCTTTCAGACAAGCTGCATCAGCAGCATGGTCAGCACCCCGGGAAGCCCCAACACAATGGCGGTGAGCAGGGAAAAAGGCGTGATGCTCACCCCGATGACAAAGGCCTTGCCCAACAGCCAGACCAATCCCATAGAGACCAGCCCGGTGGTGGCGGTAAACAACATGCAGCGCAGTAATCGGCCCATGCGGCTGTATACCACAAACAGCAGAATGCCCACTGCCAGCATGATAATTTTCATGGTTGTGGCCATATACACAGTTCCATCCCTCCCCTATCATCCCTATGACAAGCTATCCCGATTTATGATCAAATGGGAAGAAATTTTCTGCCAAAGCCGGGTACAAAAACACTTGTTGGCTTGCTGACGATTGGGATGAATTCCCCCTTTGCTTTCCCGGAAAATTACGGTATAATATTTTTTATCACCCGTTATGTTTTGGTACCAAGTTTGTAAGAAAGGAATGACCTCTACCGTGAAAAAGCTGGCACTGTTGCTCAGCCTGATTCTGGTTGTCGGCTGCTCCGGCCGGGATAAAAAAACACCTCCCCCCGAGGGGGCTTCCGCCCCGGAAGGCGATCCCTCCCTGACGGATACCGACAACAACGCCGATTACGACCAGCCTGTTCAGCTCCTGCAATTTCAGCAGGTGACACCTGAGGACACTTTGGTGGTGATGGAAACCACGTTGGGGACCCTCAAGGCAAAGCTCTTTCCCGAAAAAGCACCCAAAGCGGTGAATAACTTTATCGGACTGGCCCAGCAGGGCTACTACACCGGAAAAATCTTTCACCGGATCATCCCACAGTTTATGGCCCAGGGCGGTTCGCCCAACGGCGACGGGCTGGGGGGAGAGAGCATCTACAAGGACGAAAAGGGAGCCAGTCTTCCCTTTGAAGACGAGTTTTCCATGGATTTATGGCACTTCCGCGGAGCCTTGAGCATGGCCAATTCCGGCCCCAATTCCAACATGAGCCAGTTCTTCATCGTGGAGGGCTACCCCATTACCGACGAGATGCTGGCCCAGATGCAGCAGGCTCAGTTCCCCGCCTCCGTCGTGGAAAAGTACCGGGAATTGGGGGGCACTCCCCATCTAGACTGGCAGCACACCGTCTTTGGTCAGGTGGTGGAAGGGATGGAGGTGCTGGAGGCCATGATGGCGGTCCCCACCGAAAACGATAAGCCCTTGGAGGATATCATTATCCTCTCCATCCAAGTGGAAAACCCACCGGAGGCAACCGCCGCCTCCCACTAAGTTCGTATCTGCAGAGCAAAAGCCCCCGACGCTGGATTTTTCCTGTGTCGGGGGCTTTGTGTCGGGTTCAGAAAGACGGAGGGGCGGCTTCCAGCACCTTTGCACCACCTTCTACCGGGCGGTGAAGCCCCAGATACTCCAAGGGAAGTTTCTTCTGCTGCAAAGATTGCAGACAGCATTGGGCAGCAGACTCATCGGGGAACAGGCCGGCCACCGCGGTTCCGGTTCCGGTCATGGAAGCCCCCAAGGCTCCCAGCTCCCCCATCGCCTTCACCAGAGCATGCACCCCATCGGGAGCACAAATTTGCTCAAAGACGTTGATCATTGCCCGGCCCACTTCCACCCCATCCTGTTGGTGCAGGGCAGAAGCCATGGCCTCCACATCCGGGCGGCGGAGCTGCTCCCGCCGGCGGTCATACAGGGCAAAAGCGCTGCGGGTATCGGTACCGCCCACCGGCTTTGCGATCACCAGCACCCCTTGAGGCAAAGGCAGAGGCTCCAGCCGCTCCCCCCGGCCTTGGGCCCGGGCACAGCCTCCCAGCAGGCAGAAGGGCACATCGGAACCGATGCCGAGCCCCAGTTCCATCAGACGGGGTAGAGACAGCCCCGTTCCCAGCAGGTGGTTGAGCCCCACCAGAACGGCGGCGGCGTTAGCACTGCCCCCCGCCATCCCCGCCTGAGGGGGAATCTTCTTCTCAATCTGAATCAGCAGCTTTTGGGAAAGTTCCGCTCCGCTGCCCTGAAGGAAGGCCCGGGCTGCCTTTGCCGCCAGATTGCTCTCATCCAAAGGCACCCCCGGTTGGTCACAGACAATCTCTATCCCCTCCCCCACCTCCAAGCGGAGAGTGAGGGTGTCGTATAAATCCACCGCCAGCATCCCGCCATCCAGCAGGTGATAGCCTTTGCCGTCCTTCCCCACCACATCCAGACAGAGGTTAAGCTTGGCAGGAGCCTGAACCGTTACCCTATTTATCTTTGTACCGGCCATATCAGCCGCCTCCCTAAAAAAACCCCGGCATCTTCAAAAGAGGCCGGGGCTGTTTTCTTTCACATGTACAGAATCTTGAGGAACGCTTCCATCCGGTTGAGGGCCTCGGTAAGATGCTCCACCGAGTAGCAGTAGCAAATGCGGACAAAGCCATCGCCACAGTCGCCAAAGGCGTCTCCCGGAACCACCGCCACCCGTTTTTCCTGCACCAGCCGCTCGCAGAAATCCTGAGAGTTCATGCCGGTGGACTGGATGCTGGGGAAGACGTAAAAGGCTCCTTGGGGATCGAAGCAGTGAAGCCCCATGGCATTAAGGCGATCCACCACCATACGGCGGCGGCTGTCGTAATCCGCCCGCATGATCTCGATATCCTTGTCGCACTCCTGCAATGCCACCAAAGCAGCCCGCTGAGCTGTGGTGGAGGCACACATCAACACATACTGATGGATGCGGTTCATCAGGGCGATGACCTCCTCCGGGCCCACGGCGTAGCCCAGTCTCCATCCGGTCATAGCATAAGCTTTGGAGAATCCGTTGACCACCACGGTGCGGTCGTACATCCCCTCGATGGTGGAGAAGGAAACGTGGCGGGTGTCCCCGTAGGTCAACTCGGCGTAAATCTCGTCGGAGAGAACCATGATGTCGGTGCCCCGCAGAACATCGGCGATTTCCTCCAGATGCTCCTTGCGCATAACACCCCCGGTGGGATTGCTGGGATAGGGGAAGATCAGCAGTTTGGTTTTGGGAGTGATCGCCGCCTTGAGAGCCTGAGCGCTCAGGCGAAATTCGTCCTCTTCCTTGGTGACAAGGGGAACCGGAACACCCCCCACCAGACGGGTGATGGCATCGTAAGCCACAAAGCTGGGCTCAGGGATGAGGACCTCGTCACCTGGGTTGACAAAAGCTCGGATGCACAAGTCAATTGCTTCGGAGCCGCCCACGGTGATGACACACTGGTCGGCGGTATATTTCATGCCAAAGCGGCGATCCAGATAGTTGCAAACCTCTGCTCGAAGCTCTGCAATGCCTGCATTGGCCGTATATTTCGTCTGTCCTGCTTCCAGGGATGCGATACCTGCCTGGCGTGCGGGAAGAGGAGTCATGTAATCGGGTTCCCCCACCCCTAAGGAGATAACGTCTTCCATCTCCTCGGCGATGGAGAAGAACCGGCGGATTCCCGAAGGCTTGAGGTTGCGGACCGTATCCGCAAAAAGTGAACTGTAATCCTTCATGGCAATGCTGGCCTCCTTCATGTCGGCAAAAAATGTATTAGCTTTAAGAATAGCACTTCTAAAGCAAAAACGCAACTGTTTCTAAAACAATTGCGTCAGCCTGTCAAAGAACCCCTGATTTCTTGCGTGAAATCAGGGGTTCTTCTTGCAAATCAAGTGGAAGCGCAAGAAAAAAGGGCGTATTTACGCCCACATTGCCAGCTTTTTGAGGTTCATGGCAGCAAATT
>JAHDPQ010000035.1 GCA_018434245.1 Oscillospiraceae bacterium | reverse complement strand
GGAATTATTGGTTATTGGAAAATCATACTCGTAATTTCTCATGAAATATGAAGCATAAAAAACATGATAATCGGTTTAGCTTGAACGACTATATTGATCCCCAGGTATTTGCTGCCCAAGATCGGCGATCCCCAAGAGAAGCGCATCAATCTGGAGAAAAATGGATTTATTATGGACGAGGACAGAAGACAGGGTAGAACCTGTTACTACTTTCAAGCCAATATCTTTGCCGATTATCTTGGGAAGTGTCTTACCTGTGTGGAGGTAGAAGATCATAATATCTACATCTATAATCGCCGAGGCTATTACCAGCTAAGCAATAATGAACTGTTCGGCAAGCTGGTGAAGTTTCTCATGGGCCAATATGACCAGCTATGGAGCAGATGCGCCATTCTGTTTTCCGACGATTGCACCCCGCCGGACACCGGCCGAAGTGATCGCGACCGGCAGAATGTCTACGGTATTCTGTGTGGAAAGGTATCCGCAGTAAAACCACATAGCCTTCTCAATGAATTCGGAGCGGGATTTGCAGTTGTCATCTTTATATAGCTTTTTTCAGCGCCTGTGTTTCGGGATGAATCCATAGCGCGAACTTTTGCTTGTTGTTGCTTGGCATATCATCATCTCCTGCCTTTGTGGAATGAAAGTTAGATTTATAATAAACTAAACAAGAAGTATGTTTATCAATCGGCATCAAAAAGGAGAGCGCAAATGAACGGGAATATAAAAATATCGATTGCTCTCTGCAACTTACTTGCAATGCTCGCGAGATGTGCCGCGGGCTCGCTCAGACAGGGAAACGCGACGCCATCTCCCGCAGCCGTTTCAAACGAACCCCTGACGGTAGATGTTTTGGCAAACAGCGGCAACACGGTTCTTGAACTGATTGCCGTTTCATGTTCCGCCGGTGTCTTTGCCGAAGGCGACGTCGCCGATCTGGATATCGAACGGATTCTGACGAGCGGGGCAAAAACCCCTAGCACGAAAAACGCACAGCCATGGCATTTCACAGTTATGAAGGGATCACGAGATAACCTTCGGGCTACTTAGTCACGCAAAGAAGGGCAATGTTGTGATTGTGATTTCGGAAAAGCGGGATATTGTCACCGACACCATGCGGTTAAATTGCGGGCTGGCTGCCGGAAACATGCAGCTTGCCGCTGAATCGCTCGGATTGGGGGCGCGGATAGTTATCGAGCCGGTACAGGAAATCAACGAACCATGTTGGGCATTCCCGAAGGCTATGACGTTCTGGCGGCGCTTTTGGTCGGTCATACGGATGAATCCGTTGACGCGATTTCTTCCGCGACTCCCCGTACCGCTATCGAATATCGTCAACTATGCCCATAAGCCTGTTCTCAGGGCATAATCCCGTTATCAACCCATCAACAAAGCCTTTCTCCTTGCGATCTTCCTCCGTTTCCGACTACTGATGCAACCTCGCCACCGCAATTTCGACCACGATTCCAATTGTCCCCCGAACCGCGTTGCGGTGCAGTGTTAGCCGGAGCGGGGGCAGCGTGCTGACACCTATCCTTTAACCAGCTTGGTGAAGGGTGAGGTTTGTGCTTTTTCGAAGTGCGTGGGCTTGACGACAAAAAAGGGCCAGAGCTCCAAAACAGTGAATCTGAGCCCTCTCTTATTTGCTTTGTACATATTGCATAGCAACAAGTAGAAACAAAGCTAGGTATGTTGACAAGGGCCAGAGCTCCAAAACAGTGAATCTGAGCCATTTGTTGTTTGCTTTGTACATATTGTACAGCAACAAGCAGAAACAAAATTAGGTATGTTGACAAGGATTTTTCTATATGATATTGTGGTATGTAATCATGCAGAAATAGCTGTGGGAGACTAAACTGTTGAAAATACAACGATTTACGGGGGTGCAAACATGGGGAAACCCAATGTCACAATCTATGACATTGCAGCACTTGCCGGCGTTTCTCCAACTACGGTTTCACGGGTATTAAATAACAAAGGATATCCGGTGTCGGAAACTTCAAGACAACGCGTCTTAGACGCTGCGCTACAGCTCGGTTATTTCCCTAAAAAGCGCGCTGCGAAGAAGTCAAGCAGTTCTCTAACTGTGTATGCCGTTATTCCGAGCATCACCAACCCTTACTACTCTCAGTTAGTTATGGGTGTAGAAGGGGTTTTGCAAAAAAGAGGCGATATTAAAATGGTCCTCTTCAATACGAAGGGCGATCCGAAGATAGAACGAGAGTTTACCGCCGATATTGCCCGAAACAGCCACAATTGTATGGGGACGCTGATTGCTTCTATTTCAACTGAGCATGAACACTTATTACAACTGCAATATGCCGGAGTTAGAATGGTTGCGTTTGATCAACATGTTGATTTGAATTGCCACATGGTGCGTTTCAACTATCGAAAAGGTGGCCACATGGCAGCAACACACCTCATTAACACCGGACGTCGGCGGATTGGATTTATTAGCTCACCACTGACCCGTTTTTCCCGTCGGGAGGTATACACCGGGTTTTGCAGTGCCTTGGAGCAACACGGGATAGAAATAGACCGTCGATATATCAAAATCGCAAACACCGAGACAGCTTTTCCCGATCGTATGTGTGATTTCAACAATGGATTATCGCTTGTTCAAAAGATGATTGCAGAGGATTGCTTGCCGGAAGGTTTATTTTGCATTAATGATGTGACAGCAGCCGGTGCACTTTGCGCTTTGCGGAATCAAAACATCCAGGTTCCAGGGCAGGTAGGGGTTGTAGGGTTTGACAATATTTTTGTATCGCAAATTGTCACCCCGAAGTTGACTACGATAGATCAAAGCACGTTGAAGATGGGAGAACTGGCCGCGGACATCTTACTTGACAAAAAGAGTCAAGAGGATGAGAAAATTATCCGAATCACGTTAGAGCCCACCCTTACTATAAGAGAATCTACGTAAAAGAAGAATTTTATGACAAGAGCTTTCAAGAAAGACAAGATTAATGTAGAGCAATTTGCGACACGGGCAGAAATGGGTCAAAAGTAGCCAAGGATGCGGCCGAGGCTATCCTTGCTATTTTGTCCCAAAAGCCCCAAGGCTTCTCTCATGTTTGCTGCGGTGCCCTCACAAAGTGAGTTTTTGTAACGCTTGCCGAAGACAAACGAATAGACTGGAGCCGCATTGCCGTCACGCAACTGGATGAATATCTCAACTTTGACCCAAATGCGTCGCAAGGCTTTGCACAGTTCCTGCGCAAGCATATTTTTGACAAGGTATCCCTCCGGCGAGTTTTTCCTGATGTAATGTGATTGTGGCGACCCGGAAGCGGAGCGCAGCGGTATATCAAAATATTGAAAGATAATCCGCCCGACATCGCATTTATCGGCATAGGAGAAAATGGTCACCTTGCTTTTAACGACCCTGAGCTTGCCCGTGTGATAACGCTTAGCTTGACATCGCGCGAACAGCAAGTGAACGATGGGTGCTTTGCCACTCTTGATGATGTGCCAAAAATCACGCTTACTGTAACGATTCCGACGATTTTAAGCGCAAAGAAAATATTATGTATGGTTCCGGCAAAATCAAAGGCACAAGCTGTATATGAGACGCTCAATTCAGAGATTGGAGAGCATCTACCCGCCACGATTCTGCTAACACATCCCGATGCCACACTATATCTGGATGCAGATTCGGCGGCCTTATTAAAGTAGCACAAATCATTAAAATACAAATTTAGAAGGAGTAATGAAATGAGAAAGGTTCTATCTTTGACAGTGGCTCTACTTTTAGTGTTGACCCTGGTTGCATGCGGCCAGCAGACACCTGGATCGTCCTCGGCCCCAGCTCCGACCCCAAGCTCATCTCAGGATACACAAGCCCCAGCTGAGCCAGAAGTGGATCCCGAGGTAGCAAACTTCCCGACAAGGCCTGTGGAAGTTATCGTGCCTTGGGCTGCGGGTGGCGGTGCAGACTTAGTTTTCCGCGCATTGGCAGAGGTTTTCCCAACCTATTCTGGCGGACAACCGTTGGTGATTAACAATCTGGAAGGCGCAGGCGGCGCTGCAGGCACCGCTGAATTTCTAAGCAAACCGGCTGACGGCTACAACCTTTTGCATTATAATGTTGCCTCAATTACCCGGGCGCATATGAGTAAAGTGCCGTTTGATGTCCACTCGTTTGAGCCAGTTATAAAGATTGTTCAGGGCGTCAGCATGATTTTGGTGCGCGAGGATGCGCCTTGGCAAACATTCGATGAATTCCTTGCGGACGCCAAAGCAAATCCCGGTCAAATTACCATGGGCAATGCAGGGGCCGGGGGCGGTGCCCACTTGATAGCCCTTGTGTTTGAAACCAGATCGGGCACTGAGTTTATCCACACACCTTATGGCGGCGGCGGCCCTGCGGTTACAGGTCTCCTTGCCGGTGAGATTGACTGTATGATGGCTACTTCTCCCGAAGGGCTAAGCAACATTGAAGCGGGACAACTCCGTGTTCTGGCAACCTTAGGCTCCGAGCGGCTGGAGCAGTTCCCGGATGTACCCACTGTCATGGAACATGACATTGATTTGCTCTCTGAACCGTGGCGCGGCATCATGGCTCCTGCAGGCACCCCCCCTGAAATCATTGAAAGACTTCACCAGATTTTCAAGGAAGCCATCGCTGACGAGAGATATGTTAAGGCAATGCTTGAGATGGACCAAGAGCCTGTTTACATGGGGCCTGAAGATTTCGGTCAATTCCTCTTGGATGAAGACGCAATGTTCTATGATGTTATTTCAACCAACAAGTTAGGAGATATTTACGGCCAATAGAAAAACAAACGCAGAAAGGGCAAGGCTATGCTATGCTTGCCCTTTCTAAATTATCTCAAAGGGGAGTTGACTGCAAAATGCGTGTATATATGGATGAGAATTTCCTGTTAGAGACTAAAACGGCCGAAACGCTGTACCATGACTATGCTGCGGAGTTGCCGATCATCGACTACCATACCCATTTTAATCCGGCACAGATTATGAAAAACGCGCAGTTTGAAAATATCACGCATGCCTGGCTGCATGGGGATCACTACAAGTGGCGCCTCATGCGCATCATGGGGGTGGAAGAACGGTATATTACAGGGGATGCGACCGATTGGGAGAAGTTCCAAAAGTTTGCCGAAATTTTGCCAAAATGCATTGGAAACCCAGTACATCACTGGGCGCATATGGAGCTTCAGCGGTATTTCGACTGCAATCTTGTCGTAAATGCTGAAAACGCTCAGGAGATTTGGGATGCAACGGAAGAGATGCTAAAGCAAGATTCGTTGCGTGCTCGCCCTATTCTGAAGAAAATGAATGTCAAAATGATTGGCACCACCGATGACGTAACAAGTGATTTGCAATGGCATAAGGCCTTAAAAGAGGATAAAACAAACTCTGTAATCGTGACACCAACTTTTCGCCCTGACAAAATTGTAAACATTGAAATTGAAGGCTTTGCAAAACAGGTGGAAGATTTGGCGAAGCAGAGCGGCAAATCCATCGACTCTGTCGACACGTTAAAGGCCGCCTTGCTGGAGCGCATTCAATTTTTTGATGAAATGGGCTGTAAGGCATCTGACCATGGCATGGAATACCTGGTATTCCGCAAGGCAGACGCAAAAACGGTAGAGGAAGTTTTTCAAAAAGGGCTTTCCGGCGTCACATTAAGCGAAGAAGAGATTGAAATCTTTAAAACAGATTTGATGTTATTCTTTGGAAAAGAGTTCGCAAAAAGGCGCTGGGTCATGCAGCTTCATTACTGTGCGATGCGCAATATCAACCAGAGAATGTTCCGCCTTTTAGGCCCAGGTTCTGGCTATGATACGATAAACCCCCGGGAGTGTGCCCGTGCGCTGGCGGAATTCTTAAGCGCTTTGGAAGAAGAGCAGGCACTGCCAAGGACCATTGTGTTTTCGCTAAATCCAAATGATAACCCGATTATAGATAGCATTGTCGGCAGCTTCCAGGAAGGGGGCGTGGTCGGAAAGGTGCAGCATGGAATGGCCTGGTGGTATAATGACGCCAAGGTAGGGATAGAAAACCATCTTCTTTCCTTTGCGGAACTTGGCGCCTTAGGCAGCTTTATTGGAATGCTGACCGATTCTGTGTCTTTCTTCTCATTCCCCCGCCATGAATATTTCCGCCGGATTCTATGCAATGTAATCGGAAAAATGGTAGAATGCGGTGAATATCCAAACGACATCAAGGCGCTGGGCGAAATTGTGCAAGACATTTCCTGCCATAATGCCGCGCGGTATTTTGGGATCGATTTACTTTAACCGCGGATGCTTCTAAAGAAGCAAATACAGATAGAGGAGGATTTTTAATGAAGGAAAATAAAGTCGCGGATTTTTTCATCGGAATTGGCATCGTGGTGTTTGGGATTGTTGTGTTTATGTTATCAAGCGCGCTCCCCTCAGCACCAACCGGCTTAGGCTCCCGTGGATATCCGATGTTTCTTGCGATATTGCTGATCGTACTGGGTCTTACGCTGGCGCTTCCCATTGCATTGAAGGGGGAATTGAAGGGGGAGCTGAAAATTCAGTTTTCCGGCTTCAAGGATCCGCATGCAGTCATAAAGATTGCGGTTTGCGTGGCAATGTCATTTCTTTATGTTTTTCTGGTGGCGCGGCTGGGCTTTCTTCTGCTAACGCCCATTTATCTGTTTGGACTTATGATGTTATTTGGGTACCGCAAATACGTTCTCGCAAGTGTTGTCAGTATTCTGCTGCCTGTGGGAGTATTTTTCTTATTCACTCGTGTCTTTTACGTTTTCTTGCCCACATTCAGACTTTTTTAGGAGGTGGCTTACTTGTTAGAGAATCTTGCGTATGGCTTTAGTTTTGTTTTTCAACCATTTCCGTTCTTGATGCTGGTTTTCGGCGTTGTGATAGGCGTGATTGTTGGTGCGCTTCCTGGTATTACAGGATCCTTGGGCATTATTTTGCTGCTCCCCCTTGTAAGCCAATTAGACAGCCGCGTAGCGATGGTCATGCTTTGCGGACTTTTTTGCGCCTCCATGTTTGGTGGTTCAATTTCGGCCATTTTGATCAGGACGCCCGGCGGTGCTTCCGCTGCTGCTACAATGATGGATGGGTATCCGCTTGCGCAGAAAGGCTATGCGGGCAAGGCCATTGGAATTGCGGCAATTGCCTCTTTCTTTGGCGGCATTTTGAGTACAGCCTGTCTCATCTTAATCGCACCGCAACTGAGCAAGGTAGCGCTACAGTTCCACGGAGCGGATTTCTTTTCTCTGGCGGTTTTTGGACTGAGCATGATTGGAGGCTCTTCGGGCAAAAATGTAATTAAAGGGCTAATTAGTGGTGTGTTTGGCATGTTTATCGCCACAGTCGGCATTGATTCCATTATGGGAACAACCCGCTTTACCTTTGGGTCTGTTGCCCTCATGAACGGCTTCCCGCTCTTAACGGTACTAATCGGCGTATTTGCCGTAAGTGAAGTCTTTCAGTCCGCCGGCAAAAGATTTTCCGAGATAGATCTTCCAAAACAGGAGCTCAAAAACATCCTACCCTCCTGGAAAGAGATTCGCTCGATTCTCAAGGTAAGCGGAATTTCCGGGCTGATCGGTGTATTCATCGGGATTATTCCAGGCACAGGCGGAGCGATTTCCTCGTTTATGGCTTATAACTTTTGCAAGAAAATATCCAAGAATCCGGAAGAGTGGGGCCAAGGTTCACTGGAAGGAATTGCCGCCCCGGAATCTTCCAACAACGGAACCACCGGCGGCGCGCTTATCCCTATGCTTACCTTAGGCGTTCCGGGGGACGTAGTCACTTCTGTTATGCTGGGTGCCCTAGTGTTAATTGGCGTAAGGCCCGGTCCTCTCATTTTTCTGGAGCACGCACCTCTGGTCTATACGATTTTTGCAGGAATGATTGTAATCCAGTTTGTTATGCTCGCTTTTTCACTGGGCTTTGCCCGGATATCACCCGTAATACTTAAGATACCGCAAACCATGTTAATGCCCATTGTTATGGTGCTGTGTGTTGTGGGAACCTTTTCGCTGTCAAATCAATTATATAATGTATTTATTGCGTTGCTGTTCGGCTTGTTCGGTCTATTTATGCGTCGCTATGACTTCCCGGCAGCACCTATGGTGTTAGGTGTTATTTTGGGACCCATGGCTGAAGCCAACCTGAACCGAGCACTCGTCGTAACCAACAATGACTGGACCATTTTGTTTACACGTCCACTGTCTTTGACGTTTTTGATTGTGGCTGCTGGCTTTATTGGCATGACAATCTATAGCAATAAAAAAGATAGTAGGAAAGAGCAGGCCGAAAAAGAGGCGCAAGCTTAGAAAGGGAGGGTGTGTGGTGAATATGAAAGCCGTTCACTTTGGAATAATTGGATGTGGTATGATTGCGAATTACCACGCAAAATCCATTCACGAAACCGAAGGCACTGCCTTAGTTGGTGTGTATGATACCGTACCGGCCGGGGCGAAAGCATTTGGAGAGAAATACAACATCCCTGTATTCGATACGCTGGAAGACATCT
>JAHDPQ010000182.1 GCA_018434245.1 Oscillospiraceae bacterium | reverse complement strand
TTTTACATCTAATCCTGGTGTTGCAGAGGGTCTTTCAGCAAAACAAGGACTGCAATTCCTGAATGTACTTGTATTGCCCTCCTTTGGCGACTTCCTGTTGCATACGACCTCCAGCGAAACAAGGACACCCGCAAGCAACCCGACATCCGCTACCAGAAGGTCTTGGGTTTGAAATAACCATACTCATCCGTCCAACCCGGATGCCAAGACACCCGCAGTGGCGATCGGAACCATACCGGAAGGGAACGCGGCCCTCCTGATAGAAGGTCCCAGCCTGCCGGATGATCTAGATAAGGTAAGAGAGTCTCCGCTTCGCCGTCACCCGGCTGTATCCGAACTGCTTACCCGGTAGAGCGTTCCGAATCCCTGGGAGACGCCCTTCCCGATCCCGATGTAGTCCGGCAGGCAGACATTGATCCGGAACTCGCCTGAAAACCCGGTCATCCCGATTCCCTTGTAGCGTGTCCGCATTGCATCCAGTCTTGAATGAGTATACAGACGCCTGTCAATGACGATCCCGAGCCCTTTTGCCAGGCTCAGGATGTTCCCGATGAGAATGGCGTTGAGGAACTGTTTCTTCTCGCTCCAGTCGTCGATCGACCGGAACTCTTCGTAATTTCGTGAGTTGAGGGCTAGCCAAGGGGAGAGGAATCGGTACTGTACTGGCCGGCGGGTTGCCCCTATCTCGACCGTCTGCTCGTACATCACCTTCCGGGTCACCTGGTAGGTGCGTGCATGCAGGGCAAGCTCGGTTATCTCGTCAGAGATCTCCTTGAGGATTGTGGCACCCTCCTCGATGCCCAGGATGGCCGGAGTTCCCTCCAGCACCTTGTACTGCACCCGGGGATAGGTAAGGAGCGGCGTTTCAGCATGGTGATGGAGGAGGGGATAGCCTGCAAACCGGTTTCCTATATACCCCCGCAGTTTCGTCGCGTCCTCCTGCATCGGCCTGTCGGTCTGCAGGATCATGTAGAGGGTGCGTACCTTCATCGCTTCATACCCGATGCCGAGGGATTGTTCGGGCTCACCATTCAAGCCACCCGAGCGAGTGTCCTTTAGCGGTCTGTTCGACTGTTTTTGGGTACGGCGGGTCAAGGTGCCCACCAGGGCCTACCGTCCGCCGATGCCGCCCGATCTGGCTGGCGATCTGTGCCGCAAGGTCCGGGTCGTTCTCCTCGATAAGCCCGAAGAGCGTCTGGTAGGTCGTCCCGACTCCGAACCCTACCCGGATCAGGTCTTTTTGGTCAAGGAGTCCTCCAATACGGTCCATCTCCTTTACGATAGCCGGGTTTCCCGACCCTTCGGTGAGTCGCCGCTCTCTCTCGAAACACCACCGGTTGAAGTCCCGCATCACGGCCTTCAGGTGAGGGACGACCAAATCCCTGTCTTCGGGATCTTCCATACCGAGAAGCGCCAGTTTCTGTCTGAGCGGCCGGTATTCACGGTTGCGGACGGCTGCCGTGATCTGGTCCGAGATCCCGACTGATCCGCTGAATGATCCAATCACCGCTTCAATTATGATCTCGAAGGGTTTCGGGGCAAGCGTCCCGGTGCGGGTCAACGATAGTGTCCGCACCCGGTCAAGGCGGATGTTGTTGGTGGCGTTCGGCATGAAGTCGGAGACCATCAGGAACTTAAGGAGATCATACTTCGGATCGTTATCCCTCTCGCCGCACTGGAAGACT
>JAHDPQ010000080.1 GCA_018434245.1 Oscillospiraceae bacterium | reverse complement strand
TCTTCAATTTGTACCCTCCTTCGCTTTTTCCCACAGATGATTCAGCTCATCTATGGTCATGCCTTCTATTTCTAAACCGTACTTCTCAATATGACTCTCCATCTCATTGAAACGGTTCACGAATTTTTCGGTAGATTTTCTCAAGGCCGATTCGGGATCCACATCGAGAAAGCGGGAGAGGTTAACGACCGTGAAGAGCAGATCTCCGATCTCTTCCTCTATCTTTTTCTTGTCGCCAGACTTCACGGCTTGATCGACTTCCTCTATCTCTTCGTCGAGCTTTTCCCGTGGACCGTCTATCTTGGTCCAGTCAAACCCAACGGCCGAGGCGTTCTCCTGTACCCGACGCGCGAGGCTGAGCGCCGGAAGAGCCCTGTTGATCTTTCCGATCGAAGATTTCTGTCCCGGCGCTTCACCCTTTTCAGACGCTTTGATCTTCTCCCACTGGCGGTAGGAGTAACCGGGGGAGCTAGAGAAGACGTGTGGATGTCTTCTCACGAGCTTGTCGGTCAGAACCTTTATCACATCGTTTATATCGAAAGCATCCCTTTCGGCCGCCACCTGCGCGTGAAAGATCACCTGTAACATGACATCTCCGAGCTCTTCGACCAGTTCGGCATCATCCCGCCTGTCGATCGCTTCCAGAACTTCGTAAGCCTCTTCTATCATGTACGGTTTTAGGCTTTCGTGAGACTGGGCTATATCCCACTCACAGCCTCCCGGTGAACGGAGCCTCTTCATCGTCTCTATCAATTTCAACCAGTTTTCCTTCAATTCTCCATTATTCACTTCAGTACCTCCGGAGTAAGCAATCCAGCCCTGAACAGCCGGTCTTCGTTCACGGCGCTATCTCTCAACCATCTCGAAACCATTTCCGGTCTTGCACTTTCCCTTACCGGTTTGTACGTCAATCTATGCCACATACTTGGGCCGTAAACTGTGATGGCCTTCAGGTGTTTCTCGGTTCCGTATCCTTTGTGCCGTTCATAACCGTACTCGGGAAAGAGGTTCCCCAGATCGTTCATCAGTCTGTCCCTGAAAACTTTAGCCATCACCGACGCGCTGGCGATCGAGGCGCTCAACCTGTCGCCCCCCACGATGCACCTTCCCCTTATCTTCAAATTCAGGTATTTCCCGTCGATAATCACGTAAGAGGGCCTCACGCTAAGTCCGTCAAGAGCACGGTTCATGGCCAGTTTCGTGGCGTTAAGAATGTTCAGAAGATCTATCTCCTCCGGTGTCGAGAGACCGATCCCAACATATGCGCGATCAGCTATCTCCCCGTAAAGCGATTCCCTGTCCTTCGCGGAAAGAAGCTTGGAATCGTTGACTCCCCTCACCGGACCGCGCAATATCACCGCGGCGGCAACCACTGGACCGGCCAGCGGACCCCTGCCGGCCTCATCCAGCCCGGCGACGGTTCCAAACCTCTCTATGAATGTCGAATCAAAACGTTCAAGCGCTTCATAGTCTTCTGAAGATCTCATAAGGCGATTATACATCAGACTTCGATTGCCTTCACGAACCGGATTTTACCGTCGATAACAGGGGTGGGAATAGCGGGAAGAGCCGTCCTTCGTCAGTCGTCCCGGAGCGTGGACCCGTCCTTGGAAAGAGCGAGAAGAGGAGAGAGAAAGAGAGAGGAAGAGAGATAAGAGAGGGCGAGACGCGAACTCTGGATGGCAGTCCTTCTTTCTTCCCATCATGCCGGACCCCGATCCGGCATCTCTCCCTCACCTACAACACACCATCCACCACGGTTCCTTTGAACGGTTTCTATCCCCCTCTCAGTCATAATGTAGCAGGCCGAAAGTGTTATAATAACTTATCAGTAAGGTATCGATTCCAAACCAACGCTTGGGAGTATGGAGGTGTGGAGATGTCCCGAGGTGAGGTCAGAAAAGAGGATGCAGCAACTCTGGAGAAAAATCTGCGAATCATTTCTACAAGGATAAGAAGAGAAGGTCGAAAGGTTCTGAGGGACTTTCCGATAACTCCCGCGCAATTCGATGTTCTCCAGACACTTTTCTTTCAGGGCGAAAAGAGGATGAGCGATATAAGTCGCAATCTGGGGATAACCAAGAGTACCACTACCGGCCTCGTGAAAAGGCTCATAGACGCCGGCTTCATTGAAAGAAGACGCTCTGAAAGAGATCGAAGATCTTTCATAATAGATATTTCCAGTTCGGGAAAATCCCTCATCAAAAAAGTTATCGACAGAAGAGTGGAATATCTGCGTTCCGTGATGACAGAGATCAGTACCGAACAGGTTATATCCCTCGAGCAAATAGTCTCCCTTCTTCTCGAAGTGATGGACAGTAAGAAAACGGCAGAGTAACCCTTTATCGGAGGTAAAGAATGAGAAGAAAACTACCAATCTTTTTGATTGTCACACTCGTTTTTGCGGTAATTCTCATCGCCCAGTCAACAGTGCGCATAAAGGCCAACGAGCTTCTCGCGACGGAAAGACAGGAAGTCTTCACGTTTAAGGGAAACGTTATGATAAACAAAGACGGGGACATCTATGTCGAAACTCCCCTGGCAACAGTCACGAAGGGCGCAACCGACTGGCAGTCGTTCATAACCGAGGGTGAGACGTTTGTTATCTTCCAGACGGGCGAGGCGACTACGATGTCGCTCGACTACAACCTGGACAATTCGACCGGTCTTATGAAGGACGTGCCAGTTGCGATGATATATTCCAAGGAAGAAGGCCAAAAGGATATCTACATATACAAAACGGATGTCCTCAAGTTCGATCAGAAAAACGAATATTATGAAGGTTTCGCTAAAGAGACGGCAGACGCGACTCCTGAGCTAATATTCATAGACTACAAGGGCGATCTGAAAGTCGATACGCTCTACTTCGAATACCACGGAGAAACGGGAATGCTCAACCTGAAGGGTAATGTTTTCGTGAACGATGAGAAAAACCGCAGGAAGATCTGGGCCTCAGAATTGTTGTACAATACGGAAGATGATTCGTTCAAAGGATTGAACGTCGAGATAGAACTCGTATTCTAGCGAGGTGCAGGAGGAGAATTATGGTAGATATCAGGCTGATCCGTGAAAATCCCGAACTGGTAAGAAAAGCTCTAGAAAATCGACAGATGGGACAGGAGCTGCTGGAAGAGATACTTCAGCTCGATGCGCAGAGAAGGGAAGCGCTACAGATAGTTGAGCAGAAGAAGGCCGAAAGAAACAGCATCTCTTCCGAGATAGCCCGCGCCAAGGCCAGCAAAGACGATTCCAGGGCGCAATCTCTCATGGATAGAGCGAAGGAAATCTCCTCCGAAGTAAAGGAACTGGACATTAGGACCTCCCAGATAGAAGAAGAGCTACGCCAGAAGATGCTGTATTTGCCGAACATCCCGTCGGAGAAAACACCTGTCGGCAAGAGCGAAAGCGACAACGTGGTGGTGAGGACCTGGGGCGAACCGAGAAAACCGGCCTTCGAAGTCAAACCGCACTGGGACT
>JAHDPQ010000042.1 GCA_018434245.1 Oscillospiraceae bacterium | reverse complement strand
TGAGTTAAATACAAAATCGGGCTTCGGGATCACCGCCGGAGAGGATAGAAGTGAAAGCCTTTGTGGGTAAGGGAAAGGGAAGAACAGGCGAAATTAACACAATAGCCTTGTGTTAGGTTCAGGACAAATATGAAGCTATGGTTGTATAAGACAGTGCAGGCTTCTGTCAGCAACGAAGAAGAAGACCCGTCAGAATTTCCGGTAAGTATAGCCGCTCCAATGGTGGAACATCTCATCCAGTAAACAGTGGAAGAAAGAAGTGAATCAATAGAAAAGGGACTCAACTCCACTGTAGGGCTAAGTTACAGTTTGTTGACAAAAGTATCCTCATCGGCTTCCAGTCTGTTGTTGGTAAAACACTATCACTTTCTTACTGAATGATTATTATATATTTCTTAATTACTAATATATAAGGATATATATTATAACCCTTCGGTAAGAAAGTGATAGTGTCTTCGCAGCTCCTTATCAGCAGCCCAAGACAGTGCTTTTGGTTACATACGCGTAATGTAGATGCGTCTACATAATCTAACTTAAAATTCAACAGAGAACTCGACAACCCTGTCGAGTTTTTCTTTTGGATACTGCACAGTTTTTATCGCGTTTATCAACATATTTATACCTTATTGAAGTGAGAATTGTCGATAACCCCAAACAGAGTAAACATTCCATAATCCTTTATGGTAAACAGTTTTAATACACTGTACAAAGCTCAACGGCAGGGATTTATTGTTTCTGCTATTCTTGTTTTGAGGCCACAATAATGTTGAAAGGAGGGTATACACGAATGGCAAAAATAAAGAAATCGGACGGAAAGCTAATCAATGTAGAAAAGAAAATCTTCAACGGCACTGAGATAATTGAGATTCGCGAATACGTGATGGATGATAGCGGCAACATTATCCCGACAAGAAAGGGCATAAATATCAGTAGTAAGTATCTAAAAGACCTCATAAGAGAGCTGGCGCAAATCTCTGACAGAGAGAACTCCACGATCAGCAAAAAAACAAAGGAGGTGCGATATGACCGTAAAGCAACTGGCAAAAAAATTCAAGGTTGATCGGGCCGTGATCTACGATGTTATTTACAATCTCGAGATCAAAGATGGAGTTGGCTTCAAACGCAGTGGAAGAACTTATCTTCTTGAAGGAAATCGTCTGGAATTGGTTTTGAAGGAGCTGAAGAAAAGGGGGTATTGCGAGGAAGATGTTGAAAGTCGTTGATTCAGCTACAGAAGCAATGGGTTACCAAAAATCATTTTCGAAAACAAGGAGGACTTGGTCTGTATGAAAACAGAAGAAAGGAAAATCCTGAAAATGATGCAATTCCTGTATGAGGTTGATTATGAGAATGTTTGCGGGTTTGGCGTCGTTATAACGGACGAAGAACTATCGCTGCACGCAAGCGTTTATTTTGGTTGGCTAGATATCTCTTATAAGGATTCAACTTGGCTATGCAAAGCCACTAGTTACGCCGATGAGATAATCTACGATCTTAGGTTTGCTGAAAACAATGTTGATGCTCTATTTGCCTTTTTGGCCTCGTACATTTCCCCGGACAATTCTGAAGAAAGGAATATAGAAGGCTTCGAGGTTCCTGACGAGGTGTGTAATTTCGACGAGACGCGTGATTTAGACGAGATGTGTGATTTCGCAGATGAGCTTCGAGAGATCACTGCTGTGGCCAAATTAAGAAAGGCTTATTTATCTTTTTGCGGAATAACGGACATCCAGCTGCAGGGACTTTTGGCGTTGAAAGGCAAAGAATACTCTTTGGTAGTCGAATACAATAAGATGATATCAGATTCGCTGGCGATTAGTATTGATGTGGGCGGCTTAAGTATAGGGCTATCGAAAGATTTAACAAAGCCCTTCAAAGCAGTTGATGTTCTGGCTGGAATCATAGAAGTTAAAGAAAAGTGCGAATGTTACTTCACCTTGTGTAATAGTCTCAGGGAGCGGGTAAATCTCGACTTTAAGCTCTTAGGAGTACTCCCCGAAGGTTATGATTATACAAGAATAATTGTAGAGACTCTTGTCAAAGTCTTGGCAGTGGAAGGTGAAGTCGTTCTTCCTCCCTCCCTAATCAATCCGCGTATGTACAAACAGAACAAACCTATGAAGATTATATCTCCTGTCGGTAGCCTGAAAAATATCTGCCCTGAGCACGAAGGCATTGAATGGATTTTCGAGTACTCAGCATAAAAACGAGCTCCCGTGCACAGCGGGAGCCCTTTTTCTCTTAAAGGAGGTAGCAAACAATGACTGAAGTAGAAGTAGAAAAGACCAAAATCGCAGTTGCCAATGATTTCCTTAAGCAGTTGAAGCAGCTTACCTCTGATTCAATTATACTATGCAATGACCAACCATTGAAGCCCGGCCTCACTAATTTTCAGGTATTTTCCGGCGCTGTACAAATCGATCTTACGCGGAATTGCTATTACACCATCAACCCGAGGGATTCAATAAACACAAACGGTAATGGGAAGATCATCGGCCAGGGGCGCAAAGATCAAATCAGGAAGGTAATAGCTTTTTATGCCGATGTTGAAGCCGGCCAGGCTGGTCACAAGAAGGCCTCACACTACGCCACAAAGGAAGAGGCTCTGGCGGCTATCAATTCCTTCATCGTCAGGCCTTCGACAATAATTGACAGTGGCCACGGATTCCATTGCCTTTGGTTTTTTACAAGAGCGCATACTATCGGCGAAGAGATAAGTCTTGAGAGATATGAAGCCATAAACCGTGGCATTCAAAGGGCTTTGAAAGCCGATGATACGGCAGATGTGAGTAGACTTCTGAGGCTTCCAGGTTCTTTGAATGTGAAGGATCCGGAGAATCCAATTCCGGTCACTATTGTTGATGACTCCGGTCTCCGCTACGACATTGAAGACTTCAGCTGTATCACTCCCATTGATGATTCTAAAGAAAGTGCGGCGATGAATCTGAATCTTAGCCCTGTTAAAGTCAACAGGAAGAGGTTATCGCCCAGGATCAATGGGATGATCAAGGACTGCATAGATTCCCGAGAGCCGGAGAATACGGACAGATCAGCTATGATTCAAGCTGTAGTGAGTGCTATGGTGGCCGCCGATTACTCCGATAACGAGATATATTCCGTGCTTACCGATTCCAGTCTTAAGATCAGCGAGAAGATACTTACCGAAAAGAAGAGCGATGCAGACAGAAAACGTTATGTAGCTCTCTCCATCACTAAAGCAAAGGCCTTGATAGCCTCACAAAAGGAAGAGGAGGAAGATAGACTACACTCTTTAAAGTCTAAACTGACCATTCTCGGCTACACAAAAGAGCATAAAGTGCTGTTCTGGAAGCAAGGAACTATTATGGAGTTCGAACTGAAGAAATTGTGTATGGACAATTTATGCCTTCTCACAGACATCTCAGAAATAGACAAACAGACTTTCTCCGGGCTAAAGACTTACGTGAGAGAGGAATGTAACAGGAAGGGCTTGATCAAAGACTCGGATAAACTCAGGAATGGAATCTGGAAGGCCGGAGATGAGTTCATAATAATCAGCGGGATAGACGTTCTGAAAGTTGAGGATGGCACAATCACTAGGCTGGACGAGCCGGTTATAAATGGAAGAGTTGTCGAATTTGAAGACTCCTGGCTTGACACAAGTTTGCTGAAGGAGGTTTTTTCTACAGCCTCTCTTGATAACGTTTACCACAAGCTCGTGAATTACGTCAACTTTTGGAACTGGGAAGAGCCGGAAATGGTCCCATTCGTTGCCAGCTTTGTTATGCTCTCGGCTTTCCAGCAATCTATGAAGTGGCGACCCTGGATTCATATTCAAGCCAAGGCTAGAAGTGGAAAGAGTCTGTTCTTTGAGAGCGTTCTTCAGCTCATATA
>JAHDPQ010000084.1 GCA_018434245.1 Oscillospiraceae bacterium | reverse complement strand
GCCGTTCTCCTGAAGCAGCCAGTTGACAATTGCCTGTGCGTCGTTAGATTCGGTGGAGAAGGACATGCCCAGTCCATAGCGGTTAATACCGGAGGCATCCTGCCCTGTCAAAGCAACGGCATGATTGTAAAGCTCATCAAAAGAAGTAGGAATTTCAAGGCCTGCGTCTTTCAGCAAGTCTTCGCGGTAGAATAAGCCGGTGCAGTTCTTGTTCAAGGTCAGGGTATAATGTTTTCCGTCGCGTTCACCGAACTGGAAGAAGGCGTCGTCTACATCGTTTATTTCGTCCGCGGTCCAATCTTTCATAAACAGATTCTCCAGCGGCTCCAGCGCGCCGGCATTTAGCACACCATACAGCTCGTCGCGGGCGCACCACATAACATCAGGCGCCATATTTGTGGTTACGGCAGCCATAAACTTTGCTGTCATGGTAGACCAGTCCTGAGGTTCAACCACCACCTTAACCCCCGGGTTTTCAGCTTCAAATTCATCAATCATCATCTGCAAGGCAACAGAGCGGCCATTCTCTTTGTTTGTGGGGTCAAGGAATGTCCACATTCTGATGGTGACGTCACCCTTGGACTTGGCCGGCGCTTCGTTGTTTGGGGTTGCGGGCGCCGCGCTGGATGCAGGCGCTGTGCTGCCGGGCGCAGATCCGTCTGCATTTCCGCCGCAGCCAGCCATTGCAACAACAAAGCATAAAGTCAACAATACTGCAATTGCTCTTTTTTTCATTTTTTTCTCCTCCAGTTTCCCTATTCTATATTAATGGAACGATTCCATTGATATGCTGATTATTTGCTTATACCCGGCCTAACCGGTTCGACTTTTTTCCAGCAAAGAGCAAATTGTTTCCATATTTGCCATAGCCGGAATAGCGCCTTTTTTCAGAACAGCCAGAGCGCCCGCCGCATTGGCAAAGCGAATAATAGCCTCCAACTCGTTTAGCGGTATTTGCTTTAGATCCGTCAGGCTCTTTTTGCGAAGCTGATAATGAATAGCGCCAAAAAATGCGTCCCCTGCGCCGTTCGTATCAACTGCGCAAACCTTAAAACCCGGAACTTGCCCAAAATCATTGCCCCGCCGAAAAAAAGCTCCTTCCGAACCGCAAGATACACACACTAAAGTAATTCCGTAATCCGCCAGCTTTTGGCTACCCTCATCAAAATTACCTGTGCCCGTCAACAACTTCATTTCATCATCCGACACTTTCAGAATATCCGCATATGGCATAAGACTCAACATCGCCTCTATTGCCACCTCTTCCGATTCCCACAGCGGCGCGCGATAATTGGGGTCGTAGCTGATCATACAGCCCGCTTCCTTCGCTATTCGCAGAGCTTCATAAGTGGCGCTTCTTGAGGGCTCCGATGTTGTAGAAAGCGAGCCGAAATGAAAAATGCGACTGTTTTGAATTAAATTTGCGTCAACCTCCTCTTTTCTGAGCAGAATATCTGCTCCGGGATTCCGGTAAAAGCAAAAGGAGCGCTCTCCCTTGCTGTCCAGTTGAACAAACGCCAATGTAGTATGTACATCCTCCGATATTACGAGCCCCTGAGTGTTGATATGGTTATTTGCCATCAACCGGCGCAAATCATCGCCAAATCCATCCGCGCCCACTTTGCCGATAAAGGCTGTTTTTCCTCCCAGCAGTGCATTTTGAGCCAACACGTTAAGGGGCGCTCCACCCGGGTTTTGGGCAAAAATCGGAATCCCGTCAAAGTCACCGCATGGTGTAAAGTCAATTAGAATTTCGCCCAGTGCCGTTACATCCAGCATCCACCTTGCCACCTTATCCTTTTTATTCCTGCGGGTGAACAATTACCTTAATCGAGTCGCTACCCATCTGCTTGTGAATAGCCTCATCCAATTGCTCTAATCCAAAAGTATGTGTAATCAATTTTTTAATTTCCAGCTTTCCGCTGTTAATTAGGTTTACCGCACGTTGATGAGTATCAGGATTAATTCTCGATCCTATGATTTTCAGCTCTTTACTAAAAATATCAAAAAGCGGCAAAACCATGGTCGCATCAACAGATGGAACGCTGAACAATAGAACGGTTGCACCAAAACCGGCAAACTGCAACGCCTGCTCTACGGCGATTGGCTTGCCCACGCACTCAATAACTACATCCGCATCCTGTTTGCCGGTGTATTCTATCATTTTTTCTTGAATGTTCTCTTGAACCGGATCGATGGTAAAATCTGCACCGACCGATACGCCAATCTGCCTACGTATGAGAATTGGTTCGCTCAAAATGACAGTAGATGCACCGGAAAGCTTTGCCATCTGAACCATCAGCAAGCCGATTGCACCGCCCCCGATGACGACCACAGTCTGCCCGGGGCGAATTTCAGCTTGGTCGATTCCGTGGATGACACAGGCCAACGGTTCGGCCATTGCTGCAACATCAAAATCTATTTCGTCATTTAATCTAAAGCACTGAGCTTCCGGTACAACCGCATATTCCGCAAAACCACCATTTGCATTTACACCCAGCGCAAACAAATTCTCACAGTTTTGTTTTTTCCCTATTCGGCAGGGACAGCAAAGCCCGCAATATCGGTTTGGATCCAAGGTTACATGATCGCCTGCCTGCAAGGTTGTCACTTGATCGCCTGTTTTCTCAACGATTCCGGAAAACTCATGCCCCAACACAACAGGTGGCGATACGTCCGCCGAACCTTTTTCGCCGTGGTAAATATGTATGTCTGTGCCGCAAACCCCACATGCCATGTTTTTTATCAGCACATCATGCTCGCCCAGCTCCGGCATTATCATCTCTCTTATTTCAAACTTAGGTATCAGCTGCGATCCTTTAAAAAACGAGCCCTTCATTCAGTGTCTCCCTCTTGTTTGAAGTATAAACTTTAAAATTGAAACGTTTACTTTTTTCTCTAAAATAAAGTCTATCACATTTGTTTTTTGCAGTCAATCGTCAATTATTAAGATTAATTATAATTATTTATATAAATATGGCACAAGTAACAGTTAACTAATGTTAAATTTTGTTAACTGCACAGGGTTCCTTGACAAACTAATATGTAACACATAAAATGAGCTTATATCAGCTCGGAGGTTTACAATGATAAACAAAACAAATATCCGTGATGTAGCCAACCACTCGGGCGTTTCTATTGCCACTGTTTCCCACGTAATAAATAAAACACGCAATGTTTCTCCCGCTACCCGAAAAAAAGTGGAAGACAGCATTAAGGCCCTCGGTTACATCCCAAATTCTATGGCTAGGGGCTTTAAAACTGGTTCTCGAAAAATAATTGGATGTATTATCCCGGATATTTCCAACTATTTTTGGGCTGTGATTATAGAAAGAATTGAGGATTTTCTTTCTTCCTGCGGCTACCGCCTCATTATCATCAATACCAAAGAGACTGCACAAAAAGAGTTGGATGGCATAAAGGTGCTTTCAGCCGGCATGGTAGACGGACTTATAATTGGCAGTACTTTGGAGGATGCGCAGGAAATCTACGATGTTCTTCCGCAAGGTTTTCCCATCATTTTTATTGACAGGACGCCAAAGCACTGTTTTCATGATAATGTTACTATTTCTAATTATGCATCCGTATATAATGCCGTTGTAGCCTTAATCCAACGCAGACATGAAAAAATCGGTTATATAACCGGCCTGACGCGTCTTTCGACAACGCAGGAGCGTCTGACTGCTTACAACGACGCCATGACGGCTCACGGACTTGCCGTAGAGGAATCCTTCATTCAGTCCGGCGATTCCATGTATACAAGTGCCCTCCTTCCTTTCACACGCTTGCTGCAGCAAGGCTGTAGTGCGGTTGTTGTATCCAATAACGTTATGGCCTCTGATGTGATGAGCTATCTTTTTCGCGAGCGGGGCAATTTTCCCTCCAAGATTGATGTGATTGGTTATCAAGAAGGTGTGCGCGACGTCTGCTTAGCTCAGCCTGTAGGGCTAATAAGTCAGCCATCCGAGCAGATGGGGTTGTGGGCAGCGCAGCAGATTCTGACGCGCATCAACTACCCTGAATCTTCCATTCAAAGCCTTATATTAAGCAGCACTCTTACACTGTTTGAAGGCGACTCAACAATTTAAGCGCCCGGCAACATGAAGAAAAAATAGACAAAAATGAATTAAACAGTGGATAGTGTCTAATAAATTGGACATAAAGAAAAGTTCGAAAGAAGAAGAGCACCAAAAAAGTATAATATTCGGAGGGTCTGCAAGCGATTTTCATGATTATTTGCATGGCGCAAAAGCCGCTGTGCTATTGACAATAAGGCTTTAATTGAAATCATTCATGTATTTCACGAGCGTCAGGGACGATATGGCACTCGCCGGATTCAGGCAATACTGAACCAAAAGAATATTTATGTCAACACAAAGCGGGTATCCCGCCTGATAAGTGAATGCTGTCTTATTCCCAAAGGAACAAAAAAGCTTTATCGCCATCATCTCAACAAAACCCAGTACGAAGAACGGGAGAATATCTTAGACTAAGTATTTGAAATGCCGCTTTGCCTTATGTCGCAAGCCATGCTCCCTCATCGTCCGATACACTGTGGAATAACTGATATCTTCTCCTTGCTGGCGCAGAGCCAGATAAATCCGCCGACCCTGAAATTCTCATTCTCCGGGAATCGACTGAGGATTTCTTTTATCTTGACCAGAAGAGCGTGCTGCCGCACCTTGCGCAGTGCAGGCTTTAGGCTCCGGTAATACCCGGATTCACTCACCTTCAAAACCCGACACAGCTGCTGCACGGTCCATCTTTTGCGGTGCAGGCTGATGTAGGCGTACAGCCGCACAGCTTTTACCTCTTCCGGTCTCTGGCGAAAAAACCGAGTGCATCCTTAAACATTTCATTTGCAAGGCGTGATTCCCTGTTCTCGCGCTGAAGCACCAGCTCATGGGCACTCATCCTATGGTCGGAAGGGTAGAGCCGCCCGCTGCCCACAACTGCAACTGGTCAAGGGAAAGCCTATTGAGCCTGTGGTAGTCCTTACGGTTTACTACGGGTTCCGGCGAAGTGAGGTCTGCGGCCTCAAATGGGATGCCGTTGATTTTGAGGCAGACAGCCTGATTGTACGCCATACTGTTGTCAAAGGTGTCTCCCGCATTGAAAAAGACTACACCAAGACCAAGAGCAGCTATAGAACACTTCCGTTACTTCCCAACGTCAAGGAATACCTGTTGGAATTAAAGGCCCGGCAACAGCGGGAAAAGGCCCTGCAAGGGGACTGCTATCACCACAACGACTATGTGTGCAGATGGCCGGATGACCGCCCTCTGGCACCGGATTATATTACCGCAAGTTTTCGCCGCATACTGCAAAGCTCTGATTTGCCTGTGATACGGTTCCACGACTTGCGGCACACCACAGCGTCTCTGCTGCTTTCCCTAGGTTATTCCATCAAAGACATTGGAGATTGGCTAGGGCATGGAGACTATGCCACCACTGCCAACATCTATGCCCACTTGGATTTTCGCCGCAAAATTGACATTGGGGATAAGCTTTCCGAGGCGATTACCCTTTGAGTTCACTATTATGGTTAGAACCCGTTAGAACCGGCGTTAGAACTGGTAAAAAATCGGCTGAATTTAGTAGCAAAGACAAAAAGAAAAAATCGCCTAAACCTTAAGTTTAAGCGATTTTCGATGTGGTGGAGACGATCGGGATCGAACCGACTACCTCCTGAATGCCATTCAGGCGCTCTCCCAGGTGAGCTACGCCCCCACATTATACTGCAAATTCGGTGTTGCAAATGCCCTTCCAATTCAGCGGAATGTTTTCCGCCCCCCCGAGCACTTCAAAATTATATAATAAAGAACTTTAAAAGTCAAGCCATTTACCGACAAAAATTTTACATTTTTAATTTTGCAGGGAAATTATAAAATGATATACTTCTATGCAGTATTTTATTGCCGAAAAAACACTTAATATATGGTAGTTGTCAAATCGGCATGAAAGCTGACAATGATAGTAAAATATGGATTTTATAGTTTGTTAACATTTTGCCTACATTTATAGTGTAAGATTTTTGTAAAAAAGGGTCGTTGCAGCTGCTAGAACTCGCCGGTTTTGGCAAAACAATAAAAAAGTTTCTAATTTTTTAAACTTTTTTCCTCTTTACATGTTGTAATATCATGGTTTTTTAGGTAAAATAGAAAAGAATCAGTTTGGCCAATCGTACAACATGACCATTTTTGGTAACAAAAGTATAAAGAGGAGATTAGAATATGTCGAACAGGCTGTTTCAGAGAATCGTGCATCAAATGCGGGAATCCATTGATCGGGTGCTGGGCGTGGTAGACGAGACGGCTACGGTGATCGCATGCAGTGACCTGACCAAAATCGGTGAGACATTCGAGTATATGATGTTGGGCATGGGGGATGCCTCCGATGTTTTTGTGCGGGACAACTATACCTTCAAACCCTTTGGTAGCGTTGCAAAGCCCGAATACGCTGTCTTTGTGGAGGGTACCGACGAGGTGGCAGCGCAGTTCTGCAACATTCTGTCCATATCTTTTGCCAGCATCAAACAGTACTATGACGAAAAGTATGACCGCTGCAACTTTATTAAAAATGTCATTCTGGACAATATTCTGCCCGGTGATATTTATATTAAAGCACGGGAGCTGCACTTTAATATCGATGCTTCCCGCGTGGTCCTGCTGATTCGCATTGTGTCCGCCAACGATATTTCTGCCTTTGATGTGATTCAGAACCTCTTCCCCGACAAGCAGAAGGACTTTGTCTTTAACATCAACGAAAGCGATATCGTTCTGGTCAAGGAAATTAAGTCGGGGATCGACTCCAAGGATTTGGAAAAGCTGGCCCGTTCCATTGTGGACACCTTGGGCAGCGAGTTCTACACCAAGGTCATCATCGGCATCGGCACCTCTGTGGTAGGAGTCAAGGATCTGGCAAAGTCCTTTAAGGAAAGTCAGGTGGCTCTGGAAGTGGGCAAGGTGTTTGATACCGACAAGTCCATTGTCAGCTACGACAACCTGGGCATTGCCCGGCTGATTTATCAGCTGCCCACCACTTTGTGCGAGATGTTCCTGCGGGAAGTGTTTAAAAAAGGCAGCATCGAGAGTTTGGATCACGAGACTCTGTTTACCATTCAGAAGTTTTTCGAGAACAACCTCAACGTGTCCGAAACGTCCAGAAAGCTGTTTGTACACCGCAACACTCTGGTCTATCGGCTGGAAAAAATCCGCAAGCTCACCGGGCTGGATCTGCGGGAGTTTGATCATGCCATCATCTTCAAGGTGGCGCTGATGGTCAAAAAATACCTGACCTCCAACCCTGTAAAATACTAACCTACGGCACTTGGCGACCGGCGGTCTCTATGACTGCCGGCAACCGCGAATGAGGGCGATTAAAACGTGATAGAATTTGCTGGTGTGTCCAAGAAATATAAAAACGGGACCCAGGCGCTGAAAAATATCAGCTTTAAGGTGGAAAAAGGGGAGTTCGTATTTGTGGTGGGCGCTTCCGGCGCCGGGAAAAGCACCATCATCAAGACCATTCTGCGGGAAGAGATTCCCACCTCCGGTCTGGTGGTGGTCAACGGCTACAACCTGAGCCGGATGAAGCGCCGCCACATTCCCAAATACCGCCGCTCTTTGGGCATTGTCTTTCAGGACTTCCGCCTGATTCCCAACATGACTGTCTACGATAATGTGGCCTTTTCCCTGCGGGTCACCAATGTGGTTAGCAAGGAAATCCGCTCCCGGGTACCCTACTGCCTCAAGCTACTGGGCCTTGCCCACAAGGCAAAATGTTACCCGGAGCAACTTTCCGGCGGAGAACAGCAGCGGGTGGCTTTGGCGCGGGCGCTGGTCAACAACCCGTCCATCATCATTGCCGACGAGCCCACCGGAAACATAGACCCGGAGCTTTCCTTCGAGATTGTAGACCTTCTTTCCGAAATCAACATACAGTGTGGTACCACCATTGTGATGGTCACTCACGAGCACGAGCTGGTGAGCTACTTTAACAAGCGGGTGATTACCATAGACGATGGCGTTCTGCTGGCCGATACCAGAAGCGGCACGGCAGATTATCTGTTTACCGGGGCCGATCTCATGGACGGATACTCCAAAACCTTGTCCAGCCGGGAAAAAGCCATCGACTTTTCGGACAAGGCTCTCCCCGGCCCCTCCGACCCTTGCGCCACCGCCTGCGGGGCGGAATTTCCTGTGGGGCGCAGGCCGGACAGGGATAAACAACGGGACTGCGCACCGGCAGGGAGGAAGGCATGAGGCTGCACAATTTTGGTTATCTGGTGAAGGAAGGTGCTCGCAGCGTAGTTCGCAACAAGCTGATGAGCTTTGCCTGTATCGGCGTGCTGGTAGCCTGTATGCTGCTGATTGGCGGTGCCGCCATGCTCTCCCTCAACGTCACCGCCATGGTGGGCTTTGTGGAGGAGCAAAACGAAGTCTCCATCTTTTTGGAGGACTGGCTGACGCCTTCCGATCTGGAAATGATGGAGCTGGAACTGGGCAGTATGGGGAACATTGCCCGCAGCACCTTTGTTTCTAAAGAGGAGGCCCTGGAGGAGCTGATGCTTCAGGACCCGGTGATGTTTGGGGGGCTGGAGGAGGATAACCCCATGCCCAACAAATTTATCGTACAGATCGATGATCTGGCCCGGATTGAAGATACAGTGGCCAAGCTCCGGGAGATGGAAGGGGTCGAAAAGGTCAACGCCAACACCGATGTGGCCTCCATGCTGGTGACGGTGCGCAAGGCCATCGCTTATTCCGGAGCGGTAATTGTGGCCATCCTGCTGGTGGTCAGTGTGGTGATCATCACCAACAACATCAAGCTCACCATCTACTCCCGGCGCAGGGAAATCAACATCATGAAATATGTGGGCGCCACCGACACCTTTATCCGGATGCCCTTTCTGGTGGAAGGGGTACTCATCGGGCTACTTTCAGCAATTATGGCCTTTCTGATTCTGGGCTTCGGTTACACCTACCTGATTGCCTGGATAGGGGAGAAGTTCAGCGCATTCCTCGGCCCTATCTTTGGACGAGCCATCGACTTTTGGTCTATTGCCCATTACATATTCGGAGCCTTTGCCACCATGGGTGTCTTTATCGGCGCGGTGGGAAGCGGCATCTTTGTTCGCAAGCATCTCAGAGTATAAAGGACGGCTTGGTCAGGGGACTCCCGGGTTCTGCATCTGGTTGGGTTCCACTTAAATGGTCAGACAGCACGATACATCACAGAGGGGGAACTGTATTTTGCCATCCAACCGTTTTGTCGCATCAATTGTATCTGCAGTGCTCTGCACTGCTCTTCTGGTTACCGGCCCGGCCCGGCAAGCCTTTGCATCTACCGTGCTCAACGGGCAGCCCGCCATCTCGCAGGGTACGGTGGATAACTATCAAAGCCAAATCGCTCAGATCAACTCGCGAATGAAGCGGATTGAAGAGGAAAATAAGCAGCTTCAGAACGAGATTCAAAAGGCCAAGAGCGAAAAAGAACAGGTGAAGGCCAAGCGTGGAGTTCTTGACCAGCAGATCAAGCTGACCAAGGACGAAATTACCCTACTGCAGGAGCGCATGACCTTGCTGGAGCAAGACATCGCTGAAAAGAAGCGGGAGATTTCTGATAAGCAAGGGGAAATTGACCGCAACTACGCCCTCTATCTTCAGCGGATGCGGGCCATGTACATGCAGGATGACACCACCACTCTGGGGCTTCTGCTGGGGTCGGACAGCTTTACTACCTTTTTGACCAACACCGATTCCATGGCCCGGGTAGCGGACCATGACCGAAAACTGGTGGCCGACCTGACCACCCAGCGCCTGGAGTTGGAACAGATTAAAGCGGAGCTGGATGAAAGGCTGGAGCAGTTGGAAAGCGACAAAGCTCAAAACGAAGAAAAACAGCACACCCTGTCGGGACAGTTGCAGGCGGCAGACCTGCAGATTCACTCCCTGGACCAGACGGAAAAAGAGTATTACGCCGACCTGGAAAAAAACAAGGCCATGCTGGCGGCTATGCGGCAGGAGATCAACGACCTGTATGCCAAGATCGAGTGGTCCAAGAACCCATACGTCGGTGGTGAGATGGAATGGCCGGTTCCCGGCTTCTACCGCATCTCCTCCGAGTACGGCTCTCGCTTTGGGGGCAGCGACTTTCACACCGGTATGGATATTGCCGGTTCCAACGGCTCCATCTACGGAGCCACCGTGGTGGCGGCCAACGCCGGCACCGTCAAATACGTCAACTGGAGCTATACTCCCGGCCGGGGCTACGGTATCTACCTGATTCTGGACCACGGCGGCGGCATGTCCACCCTGTACGCCCACCTTTCCAACATCACTGTTGGTCTGGGGGATGTGGTGAACAAGGGGGACCCCATTGCCAATGTGGGTTCAACCGGGTGGTCCACCGGACCGCACCTGCACTTCGAGGTGCGCGTCAATGGAAACCACACCAATCCCAAGCCCTATGTCATCGGAAGGAGCCAATAGCTCTTTATAATAACAGCGGATCAACCGGGGAGTTTCTTGTCTCCCCGGTTGGTGTATATCTTCCCCAAAGCATCCAGATACTGGAAGACCATTTTTGTTCCAATCAGCCTTTGATTTCCGGAAAGGACAACCCTTTATGAATAAAAAAGTCTCTCTGGGCGCAGCCATCGCTATGTTGTTTCTGGTGGCAGCCATCACCTTTTCCATTACCTTCGATGCGGTCACCAAGCAGGTGAACAGCCGCATTGTAGACCTGCGGGAACGGGAAAGCGCACAGGCCAAATACGCTGAAATTGACCGGGAGGTGCGGGCCAACTACAGCGGAACCATTGACGAAACACATCTACTGGACAGTGTGGCCAGAGGCTATCTGGCAGGAATCGGGGACCAATACGCCACCTACTACGATGCCAAAACCTATGAGAAGATTCTCCGCGCTCAGGATAATCTGGTGGCGGACATTGGGGCGGTGCTCCGGGTGGGCTCCGACGGCTACCTGATTGTGGAGGAAGTGTATCCCGACTCCCCGGCTCTGGCTGTGGGAATTGTACCGGGAGACTTGATCATTAAAATTGACGATACCGATCTGACACCGGAAAATAGCGCCAAGATGAAGGATGCCGTACAGGGGGAGCAGGGAACTCGCATTACCCTCACCGTCCGTTCCGGCAATGTGGACCGGACCGAAGAGCTGACCCGCCGGGTGGTGGTGGTACCCAGTGTCTCTTCCCGGATGCTGGGAGACACCATGGCAGGGTATCTGATCATCACCGAGTTCAACACCAATACCCCCGATCAATTCAAGCGGGAGATGGACAAGCTGATTGGTCAGGGGGCCCAGTCCCTCATCTTTGACCTGCGGGACAACAAGGGGGGGCGGCTTTCCGCTACCACCCGCATTCTGGATCGGCTGCTGCCCACCGGACCCATTGTCAGTTCTCTGGACCGGGAGGGCAACCTGAATGTGCTGGCTACCTCCGACGCGGCGGAAATTGATCTGCCTATGGTGGTGCTGATCAACGGCGGAACTGCCAGCAGCGCCGAGGTGTTTGCCCAGGCTCTGAAGGATTACGGCAAAGCACGGGTGGTGGGGGTTACCTCCACGGGTAAGGGCGTCATGCAGAGCATCATCCGTCTTTCCGACGGCTCTGCCATCGAGATTACCACCGCCACTTTGGTGGCTCCCAAGGGGGACACCTTTGATGGAGTGGGGGTGCGCCCCGACTATGAGGTCACCATGGATGATCCCTGGCAGGGCTTGGGAGAGGAATTGGACCCTCAGCTTAAAAAGGCCGTGGCGGTGGCCGTTGCCATGCACCGCACCAGCGAGGTACGGCAGGAGCAAGAAAACGGCTCGTCTCCGGAAGTGAGCAAGCCGGAAACTCCACCCCCGTCCTCCTCTCAGCCGGAGCAGGAGCCAAAGCCTTCCCAAGAGCCTTCTCCGTCCTCGGGGGAGGAGTCTAACTGGGATGATTACGAGCTGGAAGTTTCCATGGCAGAGGAAGAATAGAACAAGCAGGCAAGAGCCGCCCTTCTCCGTGAATGAGAGAGGGGCGGCTTTCTCGTTGGTATGGGGAAAAACACGTCTAATTTGCAGGAAGCCCGCATAAGTTTGAGATATGCGCAGAACCTATGCTGGGCCCCTGTAAAAGACATAGGGTCCCATTGACCGGTTTGCGGATATTGATTCGGGTCCGGAATAAAGCTGCGCCGGGAATACTTTTTTGCCATATTCTGCGGAGGCTACAGGTTGTTTGCATGCTTAGAATTGATGCCCCCCAAATCTTGGGGGATACGGAGCTTGTTCTCCATGGCTCGAACCCGGACAGAGCTGTTTTCTGCCCGGGCTTTGGGGGCGGAATTTTTCCTGCTGGAAGCTCAGGTCAACCGAAGGGGAAGACCGGACTGGGAGGCTGTGGCCCGGCTGGCCCGGCCTCTGACCCGGTATCTCCTCACTCCCATAGGGTACGAGCCGCCGGAGCATTTGGGCTTTTCGCCGCCTGTGTTTACCGCATTTGAGAGGAGGGTGCTACTGCAGTGCGCCTGTGACTTGATCAATGACAACCGCATGCCCCTGTACCGCAGGATTTTGGGGCTTTATGACCCCCAAGGAGAACTGGCGGAGGAGCTGCTGTTTTTGCTGCGCCATTACATCTCGGTGCGGGTGGTAACTCACAACCTGACTGCCTACCAACGGACCGCCGATCTGGCCATGGAGGAGCTGGGGGCCCCGGTGATGCTGGGGGAGGAGCCTTCGGATTTTGCCGACTGCGTTCTGTTGCTTTGTCCCGGCGATGTCACCGAGGCGTTGCCTTTGCTCCCGGCCTGCCCCGTTCTGGCGGGGGGAGTCTTTGCGGATTTTCAGGGCTGCAACGTCTTTTCTGCTCCCAGGGTATCGGCGCCTACTCCCCATCTGGCCCAGCTGCCCCGGGGAAGCGACTTCCACACCTTTGCGGGGGCGGTATTTCACAGCTACGGCTTTTGGCTGCCGGAGCTTCGGTCAGGGCAGCTTTTCATCAACGGAAAGGAGTCTTTGCTCCAGGAAGCGAAGTACATTTTGCTACGGGAAGCAGGCTTTTTCCACCGCGTTTATTGATGCGACAAAAATATGTTTAGAATTCCAAAAAAATTTATATTTTTTGGCTTGACAGGGGGATATACTTTGACTATAATTAGGTGTATTGAGCGGAGCCCTATGGGGTTTTGCAGCTGCGGCCTTGCGCCGCAGTTACTGTGTGAAAGTGTTTTTCAACAGTATCAAGGGTTATCCGGCGGCGTCGCGGGGTCCTTCCCGCAGCCGCCTTATTGCTTGATAGAAAGGAGGGTGTCCGGTGGCAGGTGAAATACTGATTACTCCCGAGGGTTACCAGCAGCTCAAAGCCGAGCTGGAGGAACTCAAAATGGTTCGGCGCAAGGAAATCAGCGAGAAGATCCGTGTGGCCCGCGGCTTTGGCGACCTTTCCGAAAACAGCGAGTATGACGAGGCCAAAAACGAGCAGGCGCTGGTGGAGGCCAAGATTGCAACGTTGGAGGAGCAGCTGAAAAAAGCGCAGCTCATCCAAAAGGATAAGATTTCTACCGAGGTGGTGTCCATCGGGACAACCGTTACGATCCTGGACATCGAGTTCAACGAAGAAACTACCTACCGCGTTACCAGTTCCCTGGAATATCATCATACCGAAATGGAAACCATCACCGACGAATCCCCCGTGGGCAAAGCGCTGATGGGCCATAAAATCGGCGATGAAGTGACGGTTACCGTCCCCAGTGGTAGCACGGTGCAGTACAAGATTCTAGATATCAGCCTGTAAAGGCAACAGGAGAATACCTCCGTTTTGAGGACTCCATCAGGGGCCACCCAAAGCTGGAATTTCCACGCCAAAGGCGGACAGCAACTGCTGTCCGCCTTATTTGCATACAAAAACCCCGCGTTGGACGCGGGGTTCCATGGAGCTTTACGATGAATCATAATAAAAAGCTCCTTTTGATGTAAGATAAGCCTGGCAACTGCAAGCAACATTAAAAGGAGGTCATCAAAAATGAATGACATACACAGCTTATCACATACAAAATGGAACTGCTAATATCATGTAGTGTGGGCACCGAAATACAGGAGAAAAGTATTTTGCGCGGACAAGAGGCTGGAAATAGGAGCAATACTGCGAGAATTGTGCAAATGGAAAGGTGTGAACATATTGGAAGCGGAAGTCTACGTAGATCATATCCATATGCTTTTAGAAATACCACCAAAGATGAGCATGTCTAGCGTTATGGGATTACTGAAAGGGAAGAAATACTAGTATCGGGATCTGGAATTTTGGGGTCGTGGATATTATGTAGATACGGTTGGTAAAAATACCAAAACAATTAAAGAATACATCCAGAATCAACTCAAGCTAGACCAGCTAGGTGAACAGCCAACTTTAGAGTGTTGACCCGTTTACGGGTAGCAAGTAACAATCCCTTCGCGTGTGCCAGACCGTAACATGCGCCCTTTAGGCGCTGCTAGTAGTAAAGGGTTTTGCCCGTTAAAGAAATACCCCGGCTATGCCGGGGTATCTTTATTCTGCGCAAAAACGCTCCCCACCGGCAGACGGGGAGCGTATAAAGTTAAGCAGAGAAGCCGCCTAGAAGCACAGGTGCTTGGCGCAGCCTTCTTCGCCAAAGGGTACGCCCAGCAGAGGCTCCACATAGCGGATCAGATCATCGGTGACAAAGTTGCCCCGGGCATTGATCCACTCGCGGGGAATCGCCTTTTCCAGGTTGGCAATGGTGGTGGCGTGAACGGTAGAGTACTCTACCCGGTAAGGGGAATCGGAAAGCCGGGTGAGGACGCTCACCTCGCCGGAAACACCTTCCAGCGCACGGGAAAGGCTCATGGCACCCAGAATCCTGGATTCGGTCAGGTCCACAGGGGAGGCCAGATGGGCGGCACAGCGCTGCATGAGGGAGAAGTCGATGCAGCGGACCTTGCATTCAATGTTGTTGTTGATCAGGTCCTCCAGTACCCGGCAGGCTCCGCCCATGTGCTTGTGACCAAAGGCATCTACCTTGGCGTTGCCGTTATCCTCGTTGACATACTTGCCGTTGGCCCGCTTAATCCCCTCGGAGATGGCGATAACCACAGCAGGATGTTGAGCCAGCTGCTCCTTCACATCCTCCAAAAACTTGTTGTCGTCAAAGGGAACCTCGGGCAGGTAGATGAGGTGAGGGGCATCCCCGGTTTTGCGGGCCACAGCCGAAGCGGCACAGAGCCAGCCTACGTGGCGGCCCATGGTTTCCACAATGGTGACGGTGGGGTAATCGTAAACCTTGGCGTCGCACCAAATCTCGGCAAAAGTGGTGGCGATGTACCGGGCGGCAGAGCCAAAGCCGGGGGAGTGATCCATGCCGTAAAGGTCGTTGTCGATGGTTTTGGGGGCTCCCATAATCGCAACATCGATGCCCTGCTCCTGAGCATACTCACTCAGCTTGTGGACGGTATCCATAGAGTCGTTGCCGCCGATGTAGACAAAATAGCCGATGTCGTAACGGGCCAGAGTATCAAAGATAGCCTTATAGGTTGCGGGATCGTCCTCGGCACTCTTGAGCTTGTGGCGGCAGGAGCCCAAAGCGGAGGAAGGGGTATGAATCAGGCGGAGCATGGCATGGGTTTCCTGAAGCATCTCGCCGATTTCAATGAGATTATCCTCCAGCACACCTTTGATGCCGTGCTTGGCGCCGTACACCTTGCCCACCTTACCGGAAATAGCAGCCTGCTCCACCACGCCGGCCAAAGTGGCGTTGATGGCGGAAGTAGGTCCTCCGGACTGAGCGACCAGAAAGTTTCTCTTCTTCATGTATGATCCTCCTCTAAGTACTATAAACTACTGGTGAAGGGATGGACAGCAGCGCGCTGCTGTCCACGCCGGGAAAAGATGGGGCATTTGGTTATTACAGCTGGGCTTTATTTTCCAACAGGCGGTCCCGCAGCTTGCAAAAGTCATCAAAGGCGTCCACCTTTTGATTGGGATTGCGCAGCAACGCCGCCGGATGGAAGGTGCCCATCATCAGGATACCGTCTTTTTCGATGAACTGTCCATGCTGCTTGGTTACCCGGAAGTCGGGATCGATGAGGCTTTGAGCCGCTACCCGGCCCAGGCAGACGATGTACTGGGGGCGCATCAGGCGAATCTGCTCGTATAAGTATCCCATGCAGGCACTGACCTCGTCGGGCTGAGGGTCCCGGTTGCCCGGCGGGCGGCACTTTACCATGTTGGTGATGAAGATGCTTTCGTCCCGGGAAAGGCCCACCGCATCCAGCATCTTATCCAACAGCTTACCTGCTCGTCCCACAAAGGGCTGACCGCTCAGGTCCTCCTGCTGTCCGGGGCCTTCTCCAATAAACAGAACCCGGGCATTGGAATTCCCCCCACCAAACACAACGTTGGTGCGGGTGGCGGCCAGCTTGCAGGCGGTACAAGCAAGGACTTTTTCTCTTAATTGATCCATGGTTGCCATGAGTTGATCTCCTAGTTCAGCAATAACAGACAAAAATAGTGCATACTAACCGTAATTCGACCCCATACGTGTTCATGTTTATTATAGCATAAATAAAAGCACTTCGTATAGGCTCAAAAATTTGCATTTTACCTTGGTTTGAGTTAAAATAATGAGTGAATTCGTACAGCTTTCAATTTAAAAGGGACAGGAGTTACTAAAGCATGAGTAAAAAGATACTGGTAGAGACATCGGCACGGCATGTACATCTTTCTCAGGAGGATCTGGAGACTCTGTTTGGTGCGGGAGCGGTGCTCCACAACAAAAAAGAGCTGAGCCAGCCCGGACAGTACGCCTGTGAGGAGCGGGTGGACATTGTGGGACCCAAGCGGACCTTGACGGGGGTTTCGGTACTTGGGCCTACCCGAAAAGCAACTCAGGCGGAGATTTCCCTCACCGATGCCCGGAGCATCGGCGTGAGCGTTCCCACCCGGGAATCGGGGGACCTTGCCGGTTCCGCCCCTCTCACTCTGAAAGGCCCCGCCGGACAGGTGGAGCTGAAGGAGGGCCTGATTGCAGCCAAGCGCCACATTCACACCACTCCCGAGGACGCTGCCGTTTTGGGCGTGAAGGATAAAGATGTGGTGGGTGTTAAGATCGAAAGCGCTGAGCGCACCGCCGTTCTGTATGATGTTGTGGTTCGGGTGAGCGAGTCTTTTGCCACCGCCATGCATATCGACACCGACGAATCCAACGCCTGTGGCGGCGGAGAGCTGTACGGCGAAATTGTAAAATAGTGCCACTGAGACCGGCCCGCCCCCAGACGGTTGCAGTGCAACCGTCTTTTGGAACAAAAAATATCCCGCCGCAAGGCGGGTGTTTTTTTGCTCCAAACTGCCCCGGCTCTGCCGGGACAGCGAACAGGCCTTGGCCCGGCTCTGCCATTAAAATTAAGGAATTATCTGCTCCAACACATGGGGAACGGGAATCTGCAGCCGTTCCAGAATCCGACGGTAGGCATCGGGGTCTCCGCTGGTGTAAACCTTTAAATCCCCCTGCCCCGTGGTTTCCAGCCCCTGCTGCTCCAGCCAGTGAGCCACCACCTTGGCCTGCTCCACGGCGGGGTCCAGAAACTCGATGTTGGGGTAACGGCGGGTGAAAAAATCCTTGACAATGGGGTAGTGAGTGCAGCCTAAGATCACCACTTCCGGGGGATTGTGGTCCAGCAGAGGCCCAAAGCAGGACTGAATTTCCCCCTCGATTTCCTGCACCGGAGCTCCTTGATCCACCATAGCGGCCAGACTGGAGCTGCCCTTACCCACCACCTCGATAGCCGGGTTGATTTGCTGAATCAGCCGCTGATAGGTGCCGACGGCAATGGTAAACTCGGTGCCCAGCACCCCCACCCGCCGGGCACCGCTGTGGGCCACCGCCCCTGCCACGGGAGCAACTACGCTGAACAAAGGAGACGAGGTGTTGCTCTGCAGGGTATCGATCAAGGTAGAAATGGTGTTGCAGGCAATCACCGCCACATGAATCTTGCTTTGTTGGAGAAAGGAAAGAGTCCGGTAGGTGAGGTCCAGAATCCTTTCCCGAGTCTGATTGCCATAGGGGCAGTTGGCACTGTCCCCAAAATAGATGATATCTGCTCCCGGGCAAAGGGCAAGAAGCTCCCGGACAAAGGTAAGCCCTCCCACCCCGGAATCCATGACCCCAATACGCGCCTGTTCACCCATATCGCCACCTGCTCTCCAGTTTCTGCTTCCATTATAAAAAACACCGGGGGAATTGTCAAAATCCATATTACTCTCTCCGGCTCAAAGGGATGGAACAATCGAAGACCCATCCATCGTTTTAGGTTGAAAAGCCCTGCTTTTCCGTCCGGCGTACAGGCTGTCGGCCTAATAAATTTCACCATCCGGGCCGGAATTTTGTAAAAAATGAAAAATTATAAAGTCCATAAAAAACGCCAGCCTAAGAAGGGCACCTCTTTGCCGTTAGAAGGAATGGAACGGTCACTGGGGATGGTTCTTTTTCAGCAGCCGGTGAAACAGGTCCCGGTTTTGCTCCCTGCGGCGCCGGGTTTCCTCTTGGTCGATGACCCAGCCCTGTGGTGTCTGCCGTAGCCAATCCCCTTCTTTTAGGCCGGGGGGCAGCTCCGCCAGAGGAAGGATGCTTTTCTGCTTTACTTCATCCAGACAGACCGCGTGTTCTCCCTCAATGCGGTCCACCGCCAACCACGCTTCCATGAGCATCCTCCTTTATGCGGCAATTCGGTTTTGAGCCACCTGAATTTCGATATTTTCCCCGTCGGAAGCGAGAACCACCGCACCGTCCAGATCGGTGCGCAGCACCCGGATGCCCAGAGCGTCCAGCCGCTCCATCACCTCACGGTGGGGATGGCCGTAGCTATTGTCCAGCCCGCAGGAGATGACGGCCAGCTTGGGATTGACCGCCTCCAGAAAAGCCTTGCGGGAGCTGGTTTGGGAGCCGTGATGCCCCGCGCTGAGCACCGTGGAGGCAAGGGGGGCTCCCTGCTCCACCAAATCCTGCTCCGCCTCTTTTTCCATATCCCCGGTAAAGAGGAAGGAGGTGGAGCCAAAGCTAAGCCGAGCCACCACACTCATGTTGTTGAGGTTATCGTAATCCCGCACGGGGCCCAAGAGGGTGAGCCCGGCCCCGCCGCCCAGATCGTAGACATCACCGGGAAGGGCCGGGGTAATTTCCAGTCCCGCCCGGTCGATAGCTTTGAGCAGATCAGTAAAGGTGACAGTGGTGGGAATCAGATCATCGGGGAGGATGGGCAGGATAACGGTTTCCACCGGCATCTTGTTCAGCACAATGTCCATGCCGCCAATGTGGTCGGAATGGGGGTGAGTGCCGATGAGCAGATCAATGGAGGACACTCCCTGTTCTTTGAGGTAGCGCACCACCAAATCCCCTTGATCGTTTTCTCCTGCGTCGATGAGGACGGTCTTTTCCGGTGCCAGAATCAGGATGCTTTCTGCCTGTCCCACATCCAGAAAATGCACCTTTAAGTCCGCGCGCTCCACGACTTGGGAGGATATCGGCCGATCGGGAGAAGGTGCTTCCAGCTCATCCAACAGCTCCTCCATTCCCGGCAGGGAAAGGGAGGGAAGGCCAAAGTCGTAGCCGTATTTATCCTGCATCGAACTGAGGATGAAAAAGCCGCAGACGGCCAGAACCAGCAGAAAAACCACCCTGCCGGACCCCGACCGGTATCTTCTAAATCTTGCCATAAGTCCTCCTGATGTTGTTCATGATGATGGCCGGGCAACGCTAAAAGATGCCCTTACCGGCGGGAAGAGCCTTTGCCCCGGCGGGGTTTGGGGCGCCGCCCGGTGCTTGCCTTGGGGCCGGCAGAGCCTTGCCGGGGGGCAGAGGTGCTTGCCCGCACCAGGCAGCTTGGACCGGAACCGATGAGGTCGGCTCGCCCCGCTTGCCGGAGGGCTCTTGTCACCAGCGCCTGGTTTTCCGGCTTCCAGTACTGGAGCAGGGCCCGCTGCATGGCTTTTTCCTCCGGGCTTCGGGCGGTGTAAACGGGGGTCAGGGTAAAGGGGTCCAGCCCGGTGTGAAACATACAGGTAGACACGGTGCCGGGGGTGGGGTAAAAATCCTGCACCTGTTCGGGGCGGATGTTGTTCTTCTTGAGATACACCGCCAACTCCGCCGCCTCTTTGAGGGTGGAGCCGGGGTGAGAGGACATGAGGTAGGGGACCAGATACTGCTCCTTCCCGGCTTTTTTGGTGGCGGCATAAAAATTCCGGGCAAAGCGGTCAAAGGCTTGGATGTAGGGCTTGCCCATGGTTTCCAGCACCTTGGGGGAGCAGTGCTCGGGGGCGACCTTGAGCTGCCCGCTGACGTGGTGAGCCACCAGCTCCCGCAAAAAGGTTTGGTCCGGGTCGGCATTGATGTAGTCAAAACGCAGTCCCGAGCGGATAAACACCTTCTTCACCTTGGGCAGGCTCCGCAGGGTTCGCAGAATATCCAGATACTCGGTGTGACTGACCTTGAGATTGGGGCAGGGATTGGGGGCAAGGCAAAGCCGGTTCCGGCAGACTCCCTTGGTCAGCTGCTTTTGGCAGGAAGGCCCCCGAAAGTTGGCGGTGGCTCCCCCCACATCGTGGATGTATCCCTTGAAACGGGGGGAGGCGGTCATGGCCTTGGCTTCTTCCACCACGCTGTCCTTGCTGCGGGCGGTGACGCTGCGCCCCTGATGCAGGGCGATGGAGCAGAAGTTGCAGCCTCCAAAGCAGCCCCGGTTGTGCATGATGGAAAACTCCACCTCTTCAATAGCCTTGACCCCTCCTAGCTTTTCGTAGCTGGGGTGATACATCCGCTGGAAGGGCAGTGCAAAGACCTGATCCAGCTCCTCTTGCTCCAAGGGCAGGGCGGGGGGATTTTGCACCAGATACCGATTGTCCCCATGCTGCTGGATGATGGCCCGGCCGGTGACGGCATCCTGCTCGTCGTACTGCATCCGAAAAGCCCGGGCAAAGGCGATCTTATCCTCCTGCACCTTCTGAAAGGAAGCGCAGGTCACGGCATTTTTGGGCAGGTTGGTTCCGTCCACCAAAACGCAGGTCCCCCGAAGATCGGTGAGGGCCTCGATAGCCTCCCCCGCCGCCAGACGGGTGGCAATTTCCCGGGTTTGGCGCTCCCCCATCCCAAAGGAGAGGAGGTGGGCGCCGCTGTCCGCCAGAATGGAGGGGCGGACAGCATCCTCCCAGTAATCGTAGTGGGCAAACCGCCGGAAGCTGGCCTCCAGCCCACCAATCATGACGGGTGTGTGGGGAAAGAGCTGCCGCAAACGGCGGCTGTAGACCATCACCGCCCGGTCGGGGCGGCGGCCCGCCTTGTTTCCGGCGGTGTAGGGGTCGTCGGAACGCCTGCGCTTGGCGGCGGTGTAGTGGCTCACCATGGAATCGATGTTGCCGGAGGTGACAAAAAATCCCAGCCTGGGCTTTCCAAAACGGGCGTAGTCGGCATCATTTTGGGGCTGGGAGACAATCCCCACCCGAAAGCCCATGCTTTCCAGCAGGCGGGAGATGATGGCAATGCCAAAGGAAGGGTGATCCACATAGGCGTCTCCGGTGACACAGACGAAGTCCAGTTCATCCCAGCCCCGGGCGGCAGCCTCTTGTTTGGTCAGGGGAAGAAAGTTCATAGATAATCCTTTCGCAGTCCAAAAGTTGGACGCAGAGTGCAGAGTATGGAACCATGGGTGGAACAGAAGACCCGCGGCGAAGAAGGCCGCGGGGCAAAAGGGGGAGGAGAGAGTCCCCAAGGGAAGAGCCAAGGCCCTTTCCGTGACCGGGCGACGGGGACAAAATCCCGCGCAGATGCCCCTTGGATGGCCGGAGGCTCGGCGTGGTACCCGATTAAAATAGCTTTCGCTCGTCGGAAAAGATGGTTCCCAGCACCTGCTCGTCCCCGGTGAGGAGAGCCATCACCCCTTTGTAGATGGTGAGGGGTGCGTTGAGGAACCGCTTTCTCATCCGGTCACACTCCCGGCGGGTGGGGGCAAAAACCCGCAGGCCAATCAGCTCTCCATCCTCGTCGGGGATGGAAAGCTCCAGCAGAAAGCCCCCGCCCCGGCAAGGCGTTTCCTTGATGTCGACCTCGGTGAGTCTGCGCTGGCGCTCCATCACCCGGCGGGTGGCCTCCAGCGCCTTTTCCCGTGTGGCAAGGGGCAGGGTCCGCTCAAACTCGGTCCCAATCTCCCTACCCAAAGGGGTGATGCGGTAGAGGTCAGTGCTGTTCTCGGTGGAGACGGACAGCTGACCCAAACTGCAAAGATCGTCCAGTGCCTGCACCAGCTCGAAGTAGTTGACCAGATTGTGCTCGCTCAACGCCTCGTGAAGCTGGGTGAAGCTAATGGACTCCTCCAGATGGGAGAGAAGATAGCACAGCAGCATTTTAATTTCCACGTCGGTGGTAGGCGACCCGGGAGCCACCCCCGCCCGAAAGATATCACTTTCCATATCGGCTCCGAAACTTAACGAAATATTAATAATGTATCTTGCGTATTATAACCATTGTACTATAAAATAGAGGAAGAAACAAGTTGCAGGCAGGCGGAGGCAGAAGATGAATCAAACAAAGTGGGACAAGCTGCGCAGGCGTTTTCGGATAGCGGTGTTGATGCTGTTCGGACTGGGGTTGGCTGCCGTAACCATCTGGGGAATTCGCTGGGTGCTTGCCCTGCAAACCCCCGGCAATCTGGAGCTGTTCCAAAACCGCATCGCCTCCCTGGGAGTGGCGGGATGGCTGGTGCTGTTTCTCATCCAGTATCTGCAGATCGTCATCGCCTTTGTCCCCGGCGGACCCATTCAGATCGCGGCGGGAGCACTCTTCGGCCCGGTGGGGGGAATGCTGACCTGCCTGCTGGGAACTATAACCGCCACGGCCACCGTCTTTGCGCTGGTCAAGCGCTTTGGCCACCGGGTGCTCTTTTTCTTTGTGAATGAGAAGGATATGGCAAAGTACCGCTTTCTTTCCGATACCAGGCGTCTGGAACGGCTGACGCTGCTGCTCTTCTTCATCCCCGGTACCCCTAAAGATGCCCTGACCTACCTCTTTGCCCTCACCCCCATGGCTTTGAGGCGGTTTCTCCTCCTCTCCATCGTGGCCCGGATGCCCGCCATGCTCACCTCGGTGCTGGCAGGAGACAGCGTGGTCAACGGAGAATGGCTCAAGGCGGGGCTTTTGTTCCTTGGCATCACCGCCATTGCCGCCGGAGGATTCCTCCTTCATCAAAAGGTGATTGAACCCCATATTAAAACAGATAAAAAGGCAGGATAACCGCCGGAAGCTCTTGCCCTGCCATGTTGTCCGCATATCTGCCGCCGTCCTTCACGTATATATGTAATAATACGGGAAGGGCGGTGCTGTGTACATGCTGGAGGGTTTGATTCTTGCGCTGATTGTGGGAGCGGTGTTTGTCAACGGGTGGACCGACGCCCCAAACGCCATTGCCTGCGCCGTATCCACAGGAGCCATGGACTACCGCCGGGCTGCGTGGATGGCGGGTGTTTGCAACCTGCTGGGGCTGCTGGCCGTCAGTGTGGCGGGAGCCTCGGTCACCGATACCATGAGCTCTCTGGTGGATTTTGGAGGAGACCGGCGGGCGGCTCTCATCGCCCTTTCCGCCGCCATGGCATCCATCATCCTTTTTGCGGTGGCGGCTTGGCGCTTTGGCATCCCCACCAGCGAGAGTCATGCCCTCATCGCCGCCCTGAGCGGGGCGGCTCTGGCTCTGGGCAACACCGGGGGCATCAACCGGGGCGCTTGGGGCAAGGTGCTGGCAGGCCTTGTGATCTCCATCGCCTGCGGATACCTGCTGGGCTGGCTGTCTGCCAAGTTGCTGGCGGCTCCTCTGGGGCGACTGGGGGACCGGACTCTGGGCCGGATGCAGGTACTGGCCGCCGGGGGAATGGCTTTTATGCACGGGGCTCAGGACGGCCAGAAGTTTGTGGCGGTCTTTGTCATGGCGGAGCTACTGGCTAAGGGAGAGTATCTTCCCGGGCCGGTGTCCCTGAGCCGCCACGTGTGGGTACTGGTGCTCTGTGCTCTCACCATGGCTCTGGGCACCTCGGTGGGAGGGGGCAGGATTGTGGAGCTGGTGGGCAGCCGGATGGTGCGGCTGCAAAAGCTGGAGGGACTTTGTGCCGATTTAGGCGGAGCCCTCTGCCTCTTGATGGCCACCGTCTGGGGGATTCCCATGAGCACCAGCCACACCAAAACTACCGCTATGATGGGGGCCGCCTCTGCAGCCGGGGGCGAGGTGGATCATCGGGTGGTGCGGGAAATTGTCCTTACCTGGGGGATTACCTTTCCCATCTGTGGTGCTTTGGGCTGGATGCTGACCCGGTTTCTCCTTCTTGCCCTGTAAAGGAATTGGCTTTACAGGTGGATTTTCCGCAAGAACAGGCCCACCATTTCCAAGACAGTGGGCCGGAACACAGGGCGGGACAATGGGCAAAGGAGCGCAGTCAGCCTTGTTTGCCGCCGGATTTTGAGGTATAATACAGCTATTATACTTATTTTATTACATATACCCACAACGGCGCCTTACCCTGTGGTATCATATCCGCATAAGCAAACAGCGACGTTGTTTGCGCCCTGCGCAGGCGGGCAGCCACGCATTGCGCCGAGACGCAGATGGGATACCTCCTTATGTGCTGGTCGGCTTGACAATCTTTCAGAAAAGGGGACTGATATTTTGATACAGCTTGGCCCTGTGGATCCCTCCGATGCCTGCAAAAGGCTTCCCTTTTGGTCCCATTTGTCCCAGCAGGAGCAGGAGCGTGTTGCCGGGCGAATGACCATGCTTGGCTATCAGGCCGGGCAGACCATTCGCGGGGGACATGGTGATTGCCTTGGTCTTGTCATTGTGGTGCGCGGGGTGCTGCGGGCCTATCTTCTTTCCCCCAACGGGCGGGAAATCACCTTGTATCGGATGAAGGCGGGAGACAGCTGTGTGCTGGCGGCTTCCTGCGTGCTGGACGCCATCTCCTTCGAAACCATGGTGGACGCAGAGGAGGACAGCGAGATTCTGCTGCTGCCCATCGATGTCTACGCCTCTTTGATGAAGAACAACCTATATGTGGAGCGGGATACCTACAAAATGGCCACCGAGCGGTTTTCCGACGTAGTGGCCGGGCTGGAGCGTCTGGCCTTTATGAATCTGGAGCAGCGGCTGATCTCCTTTCTGCTGGACGAAACCGCCGACAATGGCTCCGATACCCTCCACATGACCCACGAGCAGATTGCCGTCAACATTGGCAGCGCCCGGGAGGTGGTCAGCCGTACCCTGAAAAGCTTGGCTGCCCGGGGATGGGTGGAGCTCTTCCGGGGTGGGGTGCGCCTCAAGGATAAAGCCACCCTCTACCAGTTGATTGAATGATTTACATTATGTATAATAAGATAGCTATTCAACGAAATATAAACGCTCCCTACATTATGATTAGAATTAATACATACAAATATACTTAGAGTAATATAAGGGCCTGCAAAAATCGAGGTTTGCGGGTCCTTGTTCTGCAAGCTGCAAGGGGAGCCGCCGCGGCATTTTTGCCTGTGTTTGGACGCAGGGACCTCAAAATTTCCGCCGGTGTTCTTACCTCACCGGCGGCAGGAATCCATGGATTGGAGCAGGCAGTCGGCGATATGCCGGGTCAGGCGGGGGCTGAGGTAGGGGTGGATGGGCAGGGAAAGAAGCCGCCCCATCAAAGCAAGGGTGTTGGTCAGCATCACCCGGTTCCACTCGCTGCGGTCGGTTTGCATCCCGCAGAAGGGAGCATCGGCGGGGATGTTCAGCTCCCGAAGCTTGGCGGATACCCGGCTTCTGTCACAGGAGCAAGGCAAGGCCACCACCAGCTGGCTATAGGCACTTTGCGAGCCTCGTGCCAACTGCTGTATCCTCAGCTTGCTTCCCAAGGCGGTGCGGTAGATACCGGCGACGGTTCGCCTTTGCTCGGTCTGCCGGGCACAGTTTTCCAGCCGGGCACCGATGAGAAAGGCGTCTACGCTGCCCATTCTGGGAATGGGCGGCTCCCCTGGAACCTGCTGCTGCCCTACCCGGCGCAGGGTTCGCAGCCGGTGAGCGTCTAAATCATCGTGGCAGAAGATGGCTCCGCCCCCCAGCTCCTCCAAGGGGGAGGGGGTGGCAAAACAGGCCACGGCAAAACGACCAAAACTGCCGGTGGGGCGGCCGTTCATCTCGGCCCCAAAGGCACCGGAAAGATCCTCAATCACCGGGATGCCCTGACTGCGGCAAATCTCCTCCAAAGCAGGATAGTTGCAGGGAGCACCAAAGAGATCGGTGGCGATTAAAGCCGAGGGGACAGGCTCTCCCATGCGACGAAGCTTGCTCAAGGCGTATTCCAGACAGTAGGGATCCAAGGTATAGGTGTTGGGGTTGACATCCACAAAGACGGGGGAGGCCCCTGCCAGCAGGATCCCCTGCACCGGCAAAGCACAGCCCAAGGCAGCGCAGAGCACCAAATCTCCCGGCAGAACTCCCGCAGCCCGCAGGGCCAGAGCAAGGCCGCTGGCGGCATCGGACACCGCAATGCAGTGCCGTGCTCCCACCCACTGGGCCAACCGGCGCTCCAAGGTGAGAACATCCTCGCCGAGAATGAGCTCCACCGCCGGCACAAGGCTTACTTCCGCCGGGCCGGCCTCCTGCTGATACATAGTCTGAAAGCTTTGCTGCTCCATGGTTACATCCCCCGTATTGATAGAGTACCGTAAGAAAACCCGATGATGGGTTGCTATCATTATACAGTTAGTAGAAATCGCATCCTGTCGAACCGTTGAAATCTCGCAGAATTCACGGCTGAGAGGGAAATCTTCGAACAAAACAAAGTCTATGGGAGGGATTGTGTGAAGCTGATCCATACATCCGACTGGCATTTGGGGAAGAACCTTTACGAATACTCCCTGCTGGACGATCAGGCCCATTTTCTGGACTGGCTGCTGGAGCTGATGGAGCAGGAACAGGTGGATGCTCTGGTGATTGCCGGAGATGTCTACCACCGGCCGGTTCCTGCTGCGGATGCGGTGGCGCTGTTCGACCGCTTTTTGAGCCGGGCCACTTTGGAGCTGGGGGTTCCTATTCTGGCGGTGGCGGGTAACCACGACAGCGGTGCCCGGCTGGAATTCGCAGGGGCGCTGCTGCGTTCCGTGGGGTATCACATAGCGGGTAAACCCCGAAAAGAGATGCTCCGGGTGACCTTGACCGACCGCCACGGTCCGGTGGTGTTCTGGCTGCTGCCCTATCTCTTTCCCGCCGATGTCCGCACTCTGCTTCCCGACAGCGGAGCCCGGACCTTTCAGGCCGCCTACGATGCTCTGCTGGAGGAAAACCTCCCCCATCTGGACAAAAGTGTTCGTAATGTAATGATTGCCCATGGCTTTTTTGCCGGATTGGAACCGGTGATTCTAAGCGAATCCGAGCTGAGCGTCGGCGGGATGGACGCCGTCGGCGCCGCCGCTTTTCAGGCCTTTGATTACGCTGCTCTGGGGCATCTTCACGCTCCGCAGCGGGTGGGGGAGGTAGCCCGTTACAGCGGCTCCCCCCTCAAATACTCCCTGTCGGAGGAGAATCAGCGCAAATCGGTGACTCTGGTAGAGCTGGGTGCACCCGGGAGCACCGCCGATATCCGGGAGATTCCGGTGCCTGCCCTCCACGATGTCCGGCGGATTGCAGGCCGCTTTGACGACCTGATGAATCCTGACCACCATGAAAATAAATGCTTTGAGGACTACGTCTTCGCCGAAATATCCGATGAAGGGGTGCTCTACGCCATGGAAAAGCTCCGCACTCTTTTCCCCCGGATTTTAGGGGTCAGCCTGCCCTTCCGGGAGCCTGATGGCGAGGCGATCCAAATTGGGGCGGCCCGGCAGCGGCTTTCCATGGAACAGCATTTTGCCCGCTTTTACCGGGAGAGCACCGGGGAGGAACTACCCGAGGAGCATGAGGCAGTGCTGGAGGAGATCATCCAATCTTTGGAGGAAGAAAGGCGGGAGGTGACCCAAAGTTGAGGCCGCTTTTACTGACCATCAACGCCTTTGGGCCTTATGCCGGCACCCAGCAGGTGGATTTTTCCGCGTTGGGCGGGGAGGAAATCTTCCTCATCACCGGGGATACCGGGGCGGGGAAAACCACTCTGTTCGACGCTATCTCCTTTGCGCTGTACGGCAGTGCCAGCGGGGACGCAAGGCAGTCCCAAAGCTTTAAGAGCCACTTTGCCGGGGAGGATGAAACCTGCAGCGTCACCCTGCAGTTTTTGCTGGGGAACCAAACCTATCAGGTGTACCGCGCTCCCAAGCAGAGCGTCCCCAAACGGGACGGCACCCTGCGGGAGGTGGGGGAAAAGGCGGAGCTGACCCTGCCGGACGGGGATATTCTTTCGGGCAGCCGGGCGGTGGATGCCAAAATCATCGAGCTGCTGGGGCTGGATCACCGCCAGTTCAAGCAGACCGTCATGCTGGCCCAAGGGGAGTTCGCCAAACTGATTGAGGCCAATAGCACCGAAAAGCAGGAGATTTTCTCCCGGATTTTCGATACGGCCTCCTTTGCCGGAGTGACCGCCCGGCTAGCCTCGGAAGAAGGCGAGCTGCGCCGGATTCTGGAGGGGGAGCAGCAAACTGTTGGCAGAATCATCCGGGAGCTGGTGCGGTTGGGCCACGCGGCTCTGGATACCGAGGATGCTCCCTTTTTACCGGGGGAGGTCGTCTCCAAAATCGTACTGGACGCTGTGGAACTGGATAAGGTTCGGGCGGAGCAGCTGGTGGGGGACATTGCCGCATTGGAGCAGGAGCGGCTGACCATAGATCTTCCCGGAAAAAAGAGCATGAACGAAAAACTGAGCCGTCTGGAGCAGTTGGAATCGATTCTGGCGGGGTTGGAGGAGCAGGCCCCTGAAATGGAGCGGCGGAAGATCCGGCTGGGGGAACTGCGGGGCGCCCGGGAGCTTTCGGCCCAGGAGGGTGCCCTCAACCAAACCAGAGAGATTGTCCGAGAGGCAAAAGAGCGAATCGCCCATCTGGAAGGAGAAATTCAAAGGCAGCAGCCGTTGTATCTTCAGGCTAAGGAGGCGGCGCTGCATGCTCCCGCGCTGGCTGCCGCAGCGGAAGAAGCCCGCCGCAAAGCTGATGATCTGGCCCGGCGGGAAGAAAAGGCCATCCTTCATGCCCGCCGCCGCTTGGAACTGCAAAAGGCTCGGGAGCGTCTGGAGCGGGTGAGGGAGGAGCTGCTTCTGACCGGGCTGCTGCGGGAGCGCAGGGAGCGGCAGGAAAAGATGCTGGCATTGGAACAGCTGCTCCGCTCGATTCAGGAGCTTGAGCACCGTACCCGGGCTGCCCATGAGGCGGACCTGCTCCGCAAGGGGGCGGCGAGAAAGGCCGACGGGCTTCTCCGAACCTTTTTGGAGGGGCAGGCGGTGCTCTTGGCATTGGAGCTGGAACCCAACAAGCCCTGCCCGGTCTGCGGCTCGGAGCATCACCCCCTGCCTGCCGCATCGGAGCAGGCTCCGCCGGATCAAAAACGGGTGGAGCAGGCCCGCACAGAGGCAAGCCGGGCGGAGGAGTACTTCCGGCAGGCTGAAAGGAAGGCGGCAGCTCTCAAGGATCAGGTGGCTTTTCAGGCAAAGGCGCTGGGCTTTGAGCCGGAAATGGCCCAAGGTGATGCTCAGAGGTTCTTGCAGGAGTTGACGGCCCGCCAAACAGAGGAAGAACAGGCTCATCCCGGTCTGAAAAAATCCGACGGGATGAATTTAGTCGCCCACCGGGAGGAACTGGAACGGGAGGAGGCCCTGCTGCGGGAAAAAGTGACCGCCCATCAGGCGGTCCTGGACGCAGAGGGAGGGGAGGACCCTGCTGCACTGGCGGAGGAAAAAAAGGTTCAAAAAACTCTGGCTCAAGAAAAGCAGACTTTGTACGATAACCTTATGGAGGGTTTGAGCCGCGCCCAAGGGGAGCGGGAACGTCTGCTGGCGGGGGAAAAGGCCGCCCGGGAAGGGTGGGCCGCTGCGGCAAAGCGGCTGGAGGAGCTGGAAGAGGCCTTCCGACAGGGGCTGCTGGAAGGAAACTTTGCCTCCTACCCCGAGTACGCCGCCCTGCTTCCTCAGATTGGCCGGATTCAGGCTCTGGAAGAAGAAGGACAAAAATACGCCGCCGGACTCAGTGCCACCCGGGCTCAGGTAGAGCAGCTGCGGGAGGAAACGGCAGGGGGCCAGCGGTGGGATATTGCCTCGTTGGAGGAGCGCTGGAATCGTTTGGGGGAGGAAATCACCCAAAAGCGGGAGGAGTACGCCGGGCTTTCTATGGCCATCAGCGGCTCTCTGGGCCGTTTGGAGGAGCTGGAGGAACTTCAGGGGCGGACCCGCTCCCTGTCCCGGCGTTACGGCATTCTGAGGGAGCTTTCGGGGCTTGCCCGAGGCAACCGCGCGCCCTATATCTCCTTCGAGCGGTACCTGCTGGTCTCCTACTTTGAAGAAATCATCCAGCTGGCCAACGTCTATCTGTCCCGGATGACAGATTCCCGCTTTCGGCTACGGCGCAAGACGGCCAAGGCCCGCACCGCCGGGCTGGATTTGGATGTGCTGGATCAGCGCACCGGTACCACCCGGGATGTGTCCACCCTTTCGGGGGGCGAGAGCTTTAAAGCTTCCTTGGCGCTGGCTCTGGGCCTTTCCGATGTGGTGCAAATTCATGCGGGAGGGGTCAATTTAGGGGCCATCTTTATCGACGAAGGCTTCGGCTCCCTGGACGACCGCTCCCGGGAAAGCGCCGTTGCCACCCTGCTCTCCCTGCGGCAGCAGGGCAGAATGGTGGGGATTATCTCCCACGTCAAGGAGCTACGCAGCTACATTCCCGCCAGGCTGGAAGTATCCGCTTCCCCCCGGGGCAGCCGCCTGCAGTGGCTGTGACTCTTCCCTTTGAAGCGTCACCCCGTCAGAGGCAGGATTCTTGATCTTGCCTTGGATGGACCGTGTACTAAGATACCGCAGTTCCGTTTTATTAGGAATCATCAGGGTATCGGTACCAAATAGGGGGGAATCTTCTCCCTTAAATGAATTTTAATCAAAAATTGATGGAAAAAGCGAAAGCCTTACAATTCTTTGATGGGATTATTGGTCGAACCATGTTATAATACTGTCAGGATCATCAGCGTGTAATAAGGAGGCCGGAGAGGCTTGCTGAATGTAAATAGAGAAGCCGCCCCTCCCCGGAATGGACCAGCGCAAAACCCGGGATTGGGCGATACCCCAGTCGGTGCCGACGAGGCACCGATGTTAGAACTGCTGGCGGAGGGAGCAACCTCTATCCGTCAGGTGGAAGCCGACGAGGCCTTCCCGGTGGAAGTGCTGTCTCTGGGAGAGAGCAGACCCTTGGATGATCTGGCAGATCATTTGAATTTTTCACTGGACGATTTTCCTCTACCCCCCATTGGCGAGACGGATTTCCCAGAGCCGCTGCCCTACGGAGCTATGGAGGCCGAGGATGAGGCAGAGGGTCAGCCCGCCGGTGCTGCCCCGCAGCCTAAGACCAAGAAAGGGCTGCTGGCCAAGTTAAGGGGAATGCTGGGCTACCGGCTGACTGTCACTCGGGGAGGGGGCTTTTCTTGGGGTAGACGGGTGCCCAACTCCGAGTTGGAGGAGGAGCCGGTCCCCATAACAAAAAAGCCAAAACCGGTCAGGCAAAAGGCTCCCAAAAAGCCCAAGGTCAAAAAGCCCAAACCGGTCCAGGCAGCAAAAATGAAAGTCCCCAAGGATAAAAAAGAACCACAGAATAACCGCAAGCTGGTGATCGGGGGGATTGCAGCTGCTGTGATTATGGTGGGCAGCGTGGGAACTTTTCTGCTGACCAGAAGCTGGAATCAGCCCGAAAAGCTGATGGAAAAGGCCCGCCAGTACATGGAAGAAGAACAGTACGGCAAGGCGGTTTCCACCTACGAAAAGGTGATCAAAACCAACGAGATGGTTCCCGAGGCCTATCTGGAAATGGCGGAGAGCCTTGTGGCCTCCGACGATTTGGAGGGCGCGTTGGGAAAACTGTCTTTGGGCTATCGGGAGACGGAGGACGAGCGGCTTTCCCGGCGGCTGGCCCAGCTGGACCCCCAGCCGGACCCCGTGGAAGGGGAGGAAGCTGCTCCTGCCCTTTCGGCAGAGCCCATTCAGTGGAAGGACCCTGCCTTTGAAGCCATGGTGCGTCTGGCGCTTAAAAAACCGCAAGGCTCTATCACCCAAGCTGACCTGGCAGGGGTGACCAACCTGAAGATTCTGGGAAGCGGTCACGCTTCCGTCAAGGGCGACTTAAACACCATAAACGGGGTGGATGGATACACCATCGGCGGGGAAACCTATACCCAGCGGGGAACCATCACCTCTTTGGATGACGTGGTCAACTTTACGAATTTGAGCCGCCTGACGGTGGGGTACAATCAGGTGCGGGATATTTCCGCACTGGAGGATATGAACCTTTCCACTATCAGCCTTTACGCCAATGATCTTTCTGACATCTCCCCGCTGAGGCAAGTTAAAACCCTGCGCTTTTTGTATCTGTACAACAACAATATTTCGGATATTTCCCCTCTGGCGGGGCAGACCGAACTGCTGTCCCTGTCCCTGCAGCACAATCAGATTCGAGATATCACGCCGCTGGCGGGACTTTCCCGGCTGGAGGAACTTTATATCAGCAACAATCTGGTGGAGGACCTTTCTCCCCTCAAACAGCTAAAAAACCTCACCTTTCTGGATGCCTGCAACAACCAGATCACCAATCTTGATCCGGTGTCCGGATTAAAGGGCCTTACCGATGCCAGCTTTACCGGCAACCCGGTAACCAATTATGCACCTGTCTCTCATATTACAAATCTCAACCGTCCCTTTGGAAAAACCGGCTGACCGGCCGGAAAGCCATAGGGCCAAGGGAGGCTGCAACATGTTCAAGCGTCTGCCCCGCCACGTTGGCATCATTCCCGACGGCAACCGGCGCTGGGCCCAACAGCAGGGAATGGAAAAGGGGGAGGGATACCATCATGGAATTTCTCCCGGCCTTCGGCTGTACCACCTGCTGTTGGAACATGGCATTCAGGAAGCCACCATCTACGGGTTTACCCGGGATAACAATAAGCGGGCCAAAGATCAGCGGGATGCCTTCACCAGGGCCTGTGTGGAGGTAGCCCATGCCCTTGAGCAGAGGGATGCCGATCTGTTGGTGCTGGGCAACACCGGCTCCCCGGCCTTTCCGCAGGAGCTTTTGCCCTATGCCGGCAAGCGCCGTTCCTTTGGGGAGGGAAAAATCAAGCTGAACCTTTTGGTCAACTATGACTGGGAGTGGGATTTGAAAACTGCTTTGACCGGTGGGGGCCAGATTGCCTCCCGGGATATTTCCCGGATCGATCTGCTCATTCGTTGGGGAGGTCGCCGGCGGCTTTCGGGATTTTTGCCGGTTCAAAGCGTCTACGCCGATATCTATGTGGTGGACGATTACTGGCCCGACTTTACCGAGCAGCACTTTTTGGATGCTCTAAACTGGTATCAGGACTGCGACATCACACTGGGAGGATAGCCTTACCTTCCACTTCCGGCGACCAAAAAGCTCCCGGCCAAAAGACCGGGAGCCTGCCTGCTCACTCTGTGGTGTCGTCGGGGAATTCGAGCATCCGCTCCAGCCAGATGGAAGCGATTTTAAGGGCATCGTAGAGATTGTTCTTCTCTGTCTTTTTCTTAATCCGCTCTTTGAGGCGCAGCTCGGCATTGGTAGACAAAATTTGCACCGTAACCTTTTTGGAAATCTCCAGCCCCTCAAAGTCCCCGGTATCCAGTATTTGCAGCATGGCCACGAATTCGTCTGCCATATCTCCATAATAGATGGTGTTGCCACTGCGCACCAAGGGCTTTCCCCTATAGGTGAGCATCTTTTTGGTTGTTTCATTTCCGGCCATCTGCTTCATCCTCTCGTCTTGCTGTAAGGCAAAAGTGCCGTTGCCGTGGACGGCGCGCTGCCAGCATACTTAATAAGTATAGCACAATTGCAGGCTATTGTATACCGCTATCTCCGGTATTTTTCCGGATTTTCCTGATTCTAACCAGTTTTGTTCTTTCTCCGGCCAATTAACACGATTATTTTAATAATGAAAAGGAGTGCTTTATCATGTTGATTCCCACCAATACACCGGATGCTCCGGCAGCCATCGGCCCTTATTCTCAAGCCATTCGTTTTCAGAACTTTTTGTTTACCTCGGGGCAGATTCCTCTGGACCCTGCCACCGGAGAGGTGAAAGGCGATGATGTTGCAGCCCAGGCGGATCTTGCGCTGCGCAATCTGGAAGCCGTGCTGAAAGCCAACGGTATCGGATTCGACAACGTGATCAAAACCACCTGCTTCCTAGCGGATATGGCCGACTTTGCCGCCTTTAACCAGGTTTACGGCAAGTACTTTGTCAACAACAAGCCCGCCCGCTCCTGCGTGGCAGTGCGGGAACTGCCCAAGGGCGTGCTCTGCGAGGTAGAGGCCATTGCGGCCATTGAAAAGTAGCTTTTAGACATAAGCTCTGTCACCACAATACTGAGACCGGCATCTCCAGCTATGTTCCAGAAATGAAACGCTTCAGATGTGCGGTCGCACCGCATCCAGCCGGAGATTGCAAATAGGGTGGCAACGGGGAATCTCCTTTGGATTTCCTGCCCACAGGCAATGTCAAAAGCCCACGTTTTAAGTAACGTGGGCTTTTTTCGCGCCAATACCTGCTCTTCTGCACAGCTTTACGGCAACAGAGTATGGATGCCGCCCTGATCGGGAGGGGAAACCATAGCGGTGGAGGGCAGGTTGCAGAGGGGGCGAACACCGACTGCGCCGGAGCGCGCATTGGGGTAGGAACGTGTTCCGTAGGGGGTAATGGACCGGGCAGCGATTTCGTCCCGGTAAAAGGGGGTGCGGCACCACCAATAGGCTGGGCCTTCCTCGGCAAGAGTGCAGTTGGCCTCGGCTTCCGGGGTAAAGGAGCAAATCCGCTCACTGGCAACGGTGAAGATGGGAAAGGCAGGCCCTTCGTTTACGCCGCCTTCCGTGCCCGCGCCTAATTCCGTTGTGCTGGCCAGAAACACCTTTGCCTGAAAGGTATCGGTGCCGTCTCCGTCGAACTGGGACCTTCGCACCACCAGATCGGTCAGGAGCAGCTGGGGTACAAACTGTGGCTCCAGAATATGCAAGAAGCCCGGAAGGGAGGCACTGGGGTTAATACCCAGATAAACGTTTTCCGCGGTGGGGGGAGCGTCATAAGGGTGTGCAGGGTGATACCATTGCCCGGGGGGAGCATCGCTGTTCAGCCACTGGGCAATGTTGGAGTGGATGTAGCGGTTGTTGCCTTCGTACTGCCGTTCGCCATTGGGATTATCCGGCTCCGTGGCGTCAAAGCACATGGCGAAGATGGCACCATCGGATATCAAAGTCACGCAGTCCGCCGGATACCCCTGATGTCCTATATCCGCCATGCGAAACACGATGTGTTTTCCAAACAGACTGTGGAACTGGGCTTTCACCGGTATCTGCACCAGGGAGCGAAGGGAAAGGCTTGCCAAGGGGATTCCCAAGGGCGGAACCTTGATCCAGACAGGGCCTGCTTTTCCACGGGTGATCATGCGCCGGACACCACCTTGTAAAGAGTTGCCTGAGCGGAAAAGTCAAAGCCGGGCTGTCCGCTGGCCACGGCGGAAAGAATGCCGCCTTCGTTTTCAAAATGGACGAGGATGCCGTCTTGGGCCAACTGATAGAGTACCGGCATAGGGGCCGAAAAATCGGCCTGATCTCCATCTTGGGCCGGAAGGGAGAGGGAATGGCGGAACAGGTCGCCGCTTGGGCTCCAACCTGCTGCGGTGAGGGAGACGGAATAGACCCGACGTGTGAGGGCCTCCACCTGATCCATGTCGGCCTTGGTAGCCAAAGCATTGACCGAGGCTTTGCTCTCTAGCGCTGTGGATAAATTCGAAAGCTCCCCATCGATGCGGGTGATCTGAGAGGCATCGGCCTTTAGGGATTCCAAGCCATCCAACCGGAGAGCAAGGCTGTTCAGAGATTGAGCCACCTCCTCCACCGCTGTAGCATTGGCCTTGCCTTCGTTGAGGCTTTGCAGGCTGCCTTCCAGCCCCTTCAGAACATCGTCCAGACGGAGCAATTCCTGAGCAGAGGCTTTTTCGTCTGCCAGAGTGAGGATGTTCTCCATCAGGATGTTGGTGTTATCGGGACTCCAGGCATGATAGATGAACTCTCCGGCAGGCCAATCGGCCGAAAGGGTGCCGAATCGCCCTCTTTGGCATCCGGTCAGGCGGCCGCCTTCCAGATCCAGGCCGGTGTAGAGGATGGTCTCGGCGTTTTGCTCGGTGCCGATGGTGACAAAGTTGGGGGGAGCGGGAAACAGGGAGACATCGGTGACGGGAATCAGAGCATCGGTGGATGAGAGATCCTGAGCCAGCTGCACTGTAACCGGGTTGTTGGCAGGGTACATGGGCTTGAGTGGCATACGCAACCTCCTATTGACATTTACGGTAACGTGAAATAAAATGGGCGTGTATACGTAACACCACTATACTACGTAAAAGGAATAAATGTCAATGAGTTTTTACGTAGTTGCGTAAAATACTGACAAAGGCAGGTGCTGTATGGAAGGGCTATATCACAGGATTGAGGGGCTATGCCAGCTGGAGGGAATTAACATGTCACAGATGTGCCGTTTGGCGGGGGTGAGCCGGGGAGCTTTGACCGATTTAAAGTCGGGGCGCAAAACTGGGTTGTCTGCGGCCACTCTTACCAAAATAGCAGGGTTCTTGGGGGTTTCCACCGATTATCTGCTGGGGGTGCTGCCGGAAGAGGCGGTGGTAAAGAACCGGGAACAACTGGAGGATTCCGATTGGCTGGGGCAGTATTTTTATTGCAAAACCGGACGGCTCCCCACCCGGGAGGAGCTGGAAGGGCTGGAGGATTATATCGCCATCTACCTGAAAAGTCTGGGGGGTTAATAGGATTGCCCCAAAGGACAGGCGGCAGGCTCGTTTTATAAAAAGCTCATAATTGCAAAATAAAGCAAAAAAAGGGGGGGACCGCCCCCCCCTGCAGCCACCGGAACCGTTCCAGAGGCCTTTATCGATTTTTAAAATGAGGCATAACTTCTTCGGCAAAGCAGTGCATTTGCTCCTTGGTGTCTTCCAGAGAGTTTCCCGCAAACATCAGGGCGGCAAAGTGGGTAACGCCTGCATCAATATAGTCTTGGATGCGCTGGGCAACCTCTTGGGGAGAGCCCACAATCCGCCGCTCGGCGTAGTTGGTAATATCTTTGCCCTTATAGGTGGTGCTTTGAAGCGAAAGACTGTGCTGGTAGTGCTGACTGTTTCGATAGGCGGCATGGGCCTCCTCGTGGGTTTTTTTAATGCAGATGCCAAACTGAGGAGCAATATCAATTTCGTCTAGGCTTCTACCTTGCTTTTCGCACTCACAGCCAATTTGCTGGACTGCCTGGCGCATTTCCTCCAGTTTTAAGCCGGCAGGAAGCCATCCGGTTCCAAACTTGGCCACCCGCGCATAACTCATGGTGGAGTTGCCCCCAAAGTAGAAAGGATAGGGTGACTGGACCGGCTTGGGAAAGCATTTGAGGTTGCGCACCGAATAATACTTGCCCTCGTGGGTGACGGTATCTTCGGTAAAGATGCGGTTTAACAGTTGAATACTCTCTTCCAACATCTCGCCCCGGTTTACTCCTGCAGCGTCGCGGCCGTACTGGGCTTCAAATTCCTCCCGATAGGCTCCGATACCGACTCCCAGCCGTACCCGGCCTCCCGAAAGATGGTCGAGGGTGGCAAGTTCCTTGGCTATGTTGACAGGGTGCCGGAAAGGCAACACCAGCAAGGCGGTGCAGAGCAGCAGGTTAGTCGTATGTTCCGCAATGGCTGCTAACTCTATAAGAGGTGCATAGTAGCGCGGATAAGCTCCAAACTCATCGAACACATACTCCTGAGTCTGTATATGGTCGTTGCCCCAAACCGAATCAAAACCAAGGCGCTCTGCCAGGACCGAAAGATCTACAACCTCCCGGGCAGAAGAGTAGGGAATCGGGTACATAAGGCCCTCGGTACCTGTAGCAATCCCCAATCCAAAGCGTATCTGTTTCATTGCACAATCCTCCCTTAGTGAAAGTGATAAGAAAACCAAGGGAGAAAACGCCCTTGGTTTTTCTTAAAATCATTGGAAATATCAGCCTACTTGTTGGAAGCAGCTGCTAGCTTGGCCTCGGCCTCCATAACCTCTTTGGTTACCTCGGAAGCGGTGGGGATCACCCAGATTTCGCCCTGTTCAGCAGCAATCTTGTCAAGATCCTTGCCCTTATGAAGATTGAGAGCAACATCGAAAACCAGGTAGAAGACGATGTAGGACACAAAACCCAGGATGATAGCTGTAACAGCAGGAATCGTAGAGGAGGTCATCTGGGAGCCAAAGCCCGCAACCGCCCATGCAAGCCAGCCAGAAAGGCGGAAATGCTTGGGAATAAAAAAGCGTGTGCCGCGGTTAAGAATGAGATAGTGGGCGATCATCATACCCGCCAGAGGCCCGGTAAGAGAGCCGGTAAAGGAAAGCCATTTGGCAAAGTTGGAGGCAATTCCCATAAAGGAAACCCCTACTGCAATAAGTACGCAAACAATGGTCCAGAAGGGCTTGGGAATATTTTTGCCCAGAATTTTGGAGGAGTTGGTAAAGGCCAGAGATGCAGAATAAATATTGTTGTCAGTTGTGGTCCACAGAGCAAGGCCCAGAATCAGCACGGCGGGAACTAAAAGCCCCAGATTGCTAAAAACAATAGCCAAATTGGCGCTGCCGGCCGCAATTGCCGCCACAACGGCAACCAGCTCGAACAAGCCGGCGCCGCAGACGTAACCGATGGCAGCGCCACCCCAAACATGGGAGGCCTTTTTACTGTAGCGCGTAAGGTCTGATGTCATGCCGGCTCCTGCAACCCAAGTGGCAACTGCCGCCCCCATTGCGGTAATAAAGGGGATGGGTTTTTCGGGGACCCAACTGGCCAGCGTCGCGGTGCCGCTCTGGCGCAAAGCCATGAAAAAAGCAAGGGTGGCAAGAGCCCACAGGGCTGGTCCCGCTATTTTGGAAAGAATCTCTAAGCCCTTAAAGCCGTTGATGGAAGTAAGAGTAATGCAGGCCGCAAAAATAAGGGTAGCCAGCCATTTAGGGAACCAAGGAACCAGCTGAGACAGGGTGTTGGTAAAGGAATCGATCAGGACGCCGATAAAGCTCATGGCCGAAACGCCGCGAATAACAGCCGAAAAGGTAGAGCTGGTGGAACCAAACATGCCTTCAAAGAGCTGGTAGGTGGTACGTCCTGAGCGGAAACCAATCACACCGCACAGGCTGCCGAGCAACACCAGCAAGCCGTTGCCCAGCAAAACAGCCAAGATAGCCTGAGGCAAGGTAGAGCCGGCCGCAATGGTTCCACCGGTCATAAAGGCAGAAAGGCTGATGCACCATCCAACCCACACCATTGCCGTACCGTAAAACCCTCTGCGTTTGTTTAGAGGTACAGCCACTGTGGCGTAGTCGTGCATGAGGGAACTTTGCTCGGTCAGATCAATACCCAGTTGCTCCACATTCGTGCTCTTGTTCTCGTCCATAAAATAACCTCTCTCTCTACACATTCTTTCTGCGCCTTATAGCAGGCACGGCTTCCTTTATTATTTCGCTCGGAACAACCGCTCCAAGCGCAACAACCTCTCTCCACCGACTAGGGCAAAGCCTTGTCTTTTGCGCCTTACCGGTGCAGAATCCGCAATGAACAGAATTTAATCCATTAGGTATTTTTTGATATTCTCAATGCACTTTGCAGGAGAGCTGACACCGGGAGCTTCGAAAATTACCGGCATATCCACACCGGCCTCAATGTAATCTTCGATGCGGCGGCGGCATTCGTTGGGATTGCCTGCCACCACCAGAGTATCCACTAGGTCGTTGGTAACCGGCAACGTAGGTTTTTCGCCTCTCATAAAAGCCTGCTGAAAATGGGTAAGCAGCTCTGGATCCAGCCCTGAGGTAGTCAGAATAGGTTTTGCGCCATGCAGACCCATGTAGCGAGCCACGGCGCCCTTTGCCTGCTCCTTGGCGGCTGCGCTGTCCAGATCGATGTAGGTGGGTAGATAGGCGGCAATTTTGATTTCGGAGGGATTGCGCCCCACGCGCCGTGCACCGGCAGCAATCTTTTCTCTGGCGTACTTGACATAGGCGATGGGCGAGCCGGCAGACAGCAGAACCCCGTCAGATACCTCTCCTGCCATCTCAAGGGCACGATCTCCCTTGACTCCCATATAGATGGGCTGATTGCGGCGCAGAGGGGTG
>JAHDPQ010000062.1 GCA_018434245.1 Oscillospiraceae bacterium | reverse complement strand
TTGTCCCACTCCTTAACATCCGGCCTACCTCCATGCTTTGTCTTCCTTCCATGGTAGCCGTTATTTATTTGTGGGTCAATTTCTCCGGCGTTCTCGGTCAATTATATACCGGCGGTGACACGTCTGATACCTTTGCGTATTATGCCGTTTTAGGTGGCCTGTGCAACTATTGGTGCAACTTTTTTTAGTAGGTACATATCATGACATGACCATCGAGCACAAAGAAAAAGGTTGTCTTCGCCCTGATCAGCAAAGAATTATATATTATGAGTACGACTTAAGTCTATTCTAAATCCACTCTCTTCACTGATAGATAGCTCAAAACTAAAATTTACTGACCGTATCTTAACATTTTTTTGTACCCATTCACTTGCAGAGTGATATTTGTATACAACAGAATTCGATAACTTATAATGAAGATCTGAAATTTTATATCTTTCTAAATATTTATCTATTTGCTCCTTATTTGGTTGTTCGGTATAAATGGAATTAATTTGCATATTTATCTTTAGAGGTTGCTTCAAGAAAACAGGCCTTTTTATAATATAGGTATCCGGATTTCGGATTTCACGCAGTAACTTTTCCAATTGTTGATATTCAAAAGACTCCCGAACCGCTTGTGAAAATGATAAGTCATCAATAAAAGTGTAATTTCTAATCGTTATTTCTTGACCCTTGATTTGTTCTAATAGACAATTAACTCCAGATTGATTAAAGCTTAATGTAATACAAGGTAAAGTGTTCACTATTAGTTGATCAATAATTTTGATGATAGAGTCAACCAAAATTATTCTCATATTATTTGATGATGCATCTATTTCAAACCACGGGCTTAATTGATAGCTATGATTTAATGGAATTGAATCATCAAAAATTACATCTTGATATCTGAGGTTGTTTTTGATTTCGTCCTCAAGTCTATCGACAGGAATATCTTGAATAACTACTTGTTCCTTTAGCTGGTCTGTAAGCTGTTGCAAATAAGTATTAATCTTTTCAAAATCCTCGCGAACTAAATCATCTACAATTAAAATTTCATTGTTTAAAAACTCTTCCATTACTTTTACTTGTTTTAAAATAGATTCATCTATTTTTCCAGTTGGAAAATTATATAAATTTAAAATTCTCCTGCAAATATTAATCTTAACTTTTAGTTCATATTTATTATTTTCTAGTAAATCAAAAATAGGGAGATTGTACTCCATAGTAGCTAAATAAAATATTACAGCAAAATCAATGCGAGATTCCCTAGTCCAGATTGCAGACTTAACCGTAAAACCTTCAGGAAAATAATCAAATACATTAAACGCCTTGAAGTCAGAATCAAAAGCATCTTCGATATAATATTTTAAAACTTCAAAACTTTCTTTTTTAATAAGATTATGTAGACTTATATCTAGATTATCTATAGTATCAACTTGTTTCATTAGAGTTTCTTTAAGACTATTTCTAAAGGATTCTTTTAAAAATTCTCTTTCATAAAATATATAAAAATATGAACTTCTAAATATAGATGCTATATAAATTATATAATTACGGCAAAAATGGCTGTTTTTACGATACAAGTTATTTATAATTATCTCAAAAATTTTTATTCTTTCATCTTCATGTCTATTATTAAGAACTCCATCAAGATAACAATATTGCATAGCCTTTATTTGCGCATTACTATTATTAGCATAATCTGAAAATTCACAATTAGCTTCAAAATATTTATTTAGAGTTGTGTATTTTTTATTAGTACTTATAAAATCATTATTAAATATAGAAAGAAAATACTGATGTAATATAAATACAATAATATCTTCACTTGCATTTAAATTATATTTTATGTTGTCAATACTACCTATAATATTAAGATCATTTATTTCTTCAAATGTAGCATATTGTATTTTATTGGTATAAGTTCGTATAATTTCAATTTCATTAAATTTTTGAAGGTTTAATTTCTCGTATGTCATCGAAATCCCAAACTTTTTTATAGCAATCAAAAATGTTTGGGAAAGGATATAATTTATTTTTTCGTTTAGATTGCCTTTACCTACCTCTTGCTTTGTTGAATAAATGCTATATAAAAGCTCAAGGTATTGTTTTTGCAGCAAATCATCATCGTTTCTTATTGCATCATCTAACTCTTTTCCCCATATGGCTATTTTTGAATTAAAAGATTCTAAATCATTATCTTTTAATGTTTGTTCAATATATCGTTCAATGATATTAACAAGTAAATTTTTATTCGAAATTAATTGCCATGTTTTATTACTATAAAATATAATAACACAAACAGTGAAAAGCAAAAGGAAGGTCATTGTTGTTGCTAAGTTAAATGCTAAAGCTAATGTTGCTAAAGTAATGGGTGAAATGGATATTAAAAGCATTTGTTCTATTTTCACAGGACATTCGTTAAAGCAAAGTATTTCTTTAAAGGAAAATCCCAGACAAGATATATCGTTAACGCTTAATACTGTTGATAATATTGTGCTTCCCAATACACCGACAGTAACTAATGCAGAGAAAATAGTATAAATGTAATCTTGGCTAACTATCAAATAAGGCACCAACTGTTGCAAAATTAGAATATCGTAAAATAAGGATAATAACAATATAATGATAGCTAGTTTAAGTTCACTCATTATTGATCGAATTTTCTTAATCATTTAAATCGAGCCTTTCTATTGTTCTAACCAGCAGATATATCGGATAAGCTAATTTACGGCATACTAGCTCCATATATTATATCATTCTAAATAATTTGCAACTTATTGATACAAGCATTTCCTTAGTAGGTACAGGGTTCACAAGCATAACGCCAGAATTAGTACCTTTGCCCCCTGTCTCCAGCGCGGGCCTGTCCCGCATCTGCGCCGATTCTGTCGGCGCATCTTTTTTGCCCTTGTAGATGTTGCTATAAAATACTTTCCTGCTTCCAATGGCAGCAGTTCGTAAGACCACACACTCCCCTTCCCCTTTCTTGGCAAAATTGATGCTGCTAGAAATAACCACCAGCGTAGGGGCAAGGAAGCAAACCTAAAAATAAAGGCAGGAAATATCCCGGTTGTTGCTCGGCTACTCAAAATCTACAACCAATCGTTTAACTTTTCCATAAATAAAAAGCTCGTCCAATCTCAAAGTTTCAGGAGGGTATCCCCTATTGTGAGCTATCATCATAACCTCATTATGGGTATTGTCAAGAAACCGTACATACCGAATATAACAAGTCTTGTCGCCCGGCTTTTGATAGCAAAGCATATCCCCATCTTTGTATTCACATACCTCAACGTGCACTCTGCCTCCTTTGGGAAGCATAGGCGCCATTGCGTCATCCTCTACAGGTAATTCCACGAGATTAAGTTGATTCAACGATTTAACGATCGTCCCATTTGTTAATACTTCCTCTAATCCGGTACGCATAATATCCATGTCAATTGATGCGTATTCTTGTAGTAATTCGACCTCGGGCAATGCGTTTATGTATGCAGTTGCTTGCTCCATAAAATCAGGGTACCCTAACGATTTAAAAATCATAGCTATCGCAGCCACAACGCTCTCACGGATATTGGCACGCATCTTTTCTAGAATTTTTGTATCTTGATCCAATCGGGCCTGCGTAACAAGCCAATCTTCCGGCTTGCCGCAGGCTTTTGCTATTGCTCTGGATCTCTCGTCTGATGGCCTACGCGTTGAGTCATTTCTTAACATGCTCAAATAGGTTGGCTTTAGGTCTACCCCATCCGCTTGGCACAGTCTGCATATTTCATTAGCGGACAGGCCGGATTCTTGAATCATTTGATTCAGTAGTTCGGTATATGCCATTTTGTCACCTCATTTTTTCCATGCACTTCCATTATACCAAGCGGGAATCGAAAAACAAGTATTCACAAAAATGTGAACGGTAAGCTTCGTTGCATTCACAAAAATGTTAGCAATTGAAAGTTGCATTTATGCATGCTATGGTGGGTACAAGGCATAACGCTGGCCAGCCCAAAAAGCCTTAGCAGCTGGTAGCGCATGGATTTTTCCGCATTCGCAAGCGTGAGCGCGAAGCGGGAAAGCCAGCGCCCAGCTGCGAGAATTCTTTATATGGCGGTGCGCTACCCTAGTATTACCTAGCGCACCCATGTAACTTGTAGCAACTGAAAGGAGATGCATATGTCTGATACCGCCAGTCGCAAATGGCAACTTACCATCAATAACCCTATAGAGCATGGGTATACCCATGAGCGCATAAAGGCAGAGCTGAGCCAACTCAAATCTCTGGTTTATTGGTGTATGAGTGATGAGATAGGAGAAAAAGAATCTACGCCACATACCCACGTGTTTTTGGCCTCTAAGTCCCCTATACGATTTAGTACCATTAAAAAAAGATTTCCAGAGGCACATATTGAGAAGGCCAATGGAACCAGTCAACAAAATCGGGACTATGTTTTCAAAGAAGGCAAGTGGGAGAACGATGAAAAGTACGGCACAAAAATTTCTGGCACACAAGAAGAATGGGGTGAGTTGCCCATTGAGCAGCCCGGCCACCGCTCCGACTTTAGCCGAGCCCTTGAGATGCTGGAGGCTGGATGCAACGTCATGGATATCATCCGCGAGATGCCTCACATGCTGCGGTATAAATCCATGTTAGAACAGACCCGTCAGGACTTACTGGCAGATAAATTTCGGAAAGAGTTCCGCCAACTAGATGTGGCCTATATATCTGGCGGCACTGGCCTTGGCAAAACTCGCCATGTTATGGAGCAGTATGGCTATGAAAACGTCTGCCAGGTTACAGGCTATCAGCACGGTTGCTTTGATAAATATAGGGGTGAGCCTGTCATTCTTTTTGATGAATTCCACTCCAGCCTGAAAATACAGGATATGCTAAATTTTCTAGATGGTTATCCTCTAGAACTCCCCTGCCGCTATGCCAATCGGGTGGCCTGCTTTACAAAGGTTTATATTGTCAGTAACATTCCCTTAGAGCTCCAATATCCCAATGTAAGAGTGGAAAACCCCTCTGTCTGGAATGCTCTTATTCGGCGCATACATAGGGTTCTAGTGTTCCATGCATCTGAGCAGTATGATGAATTTACCACGAAGGAATATTTGAATCCCCCACCCAATCCCAAATTAGATACATGGAAGGAGGTCAGCAATAACGGCGATATGCCGTTCTAGTGATTATGATGAACATTTACAGCCAGTCCATATTAGATGATTACAATGATGTTTTGACCATCCCGGAGCTTGCCAAAATATTGCGGGTGGGCAGAAATACAGCTTATAATCTTGTGAATAGCGGTGAAATTAAATCCGTTCGAGTCAGAAATCAAATTCGAATCCCTAAATCCAGCATATTAGAATATTTAGGATAATAAAAGCGGGAAGGCTCAACGCCTCCCCGCTTCCTTTATTTCCTCAACAGACTTGCCATTCCTTCTGTCACTCCCTTATGAGAGCCGTCCAGCATGTGGGCATAGACTCGTGAAGTTATTCCAATGTCTCCATGCCCTAAAGCTTTGGAAATTTCATAAAGCGGTACCTTTGCGGCTATGGATAAGGCTACAAAGCTGTGTCTTAACTCATGGGGGGTTATGGCGTGTAGTCCGCGGTTTTCTGGTTTCCCGAACCAGCGTTTGAACATCTCCGACAGGTAGTTAGGCCGAACAGCTTGCCCATCGTTATGGCATATGACATACCCTTCATTTTTATACTCGGTCTTTAATAACTCGCTGTTGTTCTCCTGTATTTCATTCTCCAGCAGCAGAATTTTCCGCAACTCTGGAACCATATGTATTGTGCGCTCGCTGGTAGTGCTTTTCGGTTTCTTTTCTACAATCTTTGCGCCTACATTGATGCGGTTATTGGTTACCCGAATGGTGTTGGCTTTAAAGTCGACATGCTCCCATTGTAGGCCGCAAAGCTCGCCACGCCTCATGCCTGTGTATAGTCCCAGCGCAAAGGGCACTTCCATGCGGTCACCCTGCACTTTCTTTAAAAGCTCCTGTGTTTCCTCTACGGTCAAATACTCCGGCTTATGGGCCTGCTTCTTGGGAGCTACTACCCTTTTTACCGGGTTCCTGTTAATTTGCTCCTGCTGCTCCAAGAGGTTAAACACAGCATTCAAAAAGTTATAATGCTTTAGCGCGGTGTTGGAGGACAATTCCTTTTCTTTTTGCAAATAGGCAAGATAGGCTTGTACGTCGGTGGGCTTTATATCCTGTATAGCTCGTTTCCCCAATTTGTGGGTCTTGATATGCTTTGCAATCCCCTTGTAGCCATATAGAGTGCTTTCCTCTGATTTGAGGGACAATACTTCCAAATGATTCTCAATAGCCTTATTCAAATCCAATCGGCTGGGGGGAATTGCATCACCTTTTTCGAAGGCTAGCTCATGTTCCTTTAGAGCAATGCGAGCATCTGCCAGATGATCGAAGGTTTTAGTTTTTCGAATGGCCTTGCCAGCATTGTCCTTGCCATGATAAAAGGTGACATAATACTTGCCCGTATCCACATCCTGCTTGATGTTCCTCTCTACGGTAATGCGCTTTTGAGCCGACATGCTAACCCCTCCCTTATCCGTGCAACTATCTTTTGTTAAACAGTTTCAATCCTTCCCTATCTATCAAAATAGTAGCATATCTAGGGGAAAAGTGCAACTATCCGTGCATCTATGCAAAGTTAAAACCCGCATTATCCTGATGATAATGCGGGTTTTGTTGGTGGAGGCGAGGGGAATCGAACCCCTGTCCGAAAACTCATTCATGTGGCTTTCTTCGAGCGAAGCCTATCTTTTACATTCCCTTACCGACCCGCCGACAGGCAGGCTGGCCGACTTGGTAGCCCATATACATCCCATAGGCCGTGGCACTCCACACGGGACGTTCACCGCTAAAGTGACGCCCTAGCCAGATCGCGGTCCCTCTGGTTCGGACGGCTGCTTAATTAAGCAGCAAATGCGAAGTTATTATCTTCAGCGTTTATCTTTAAGGTTGCACATTTTAACGAGATCGTGCGTCTCGGCTCGCTTACCACACTGCAAAATCCCCGTCGAAACCTTTACGCCCCCATAAAAAACGATCTTTGAGGAAAAGGGTATCATTGAAATGGTAATCAACCCACGTCCAACATTTGCGGTAGACTTTTGTTCCTCCTACTCCCTTCCTCGGTCTTTCATAGCCCGATCAATATCCCGCTGAGCCGCCTTTTTAGCCGCATCATCCCGCTTATCATAGAGCTTTTTGCCGCGGCAAAGGCCGATCTGAACCTTCACTCGGCTGCCTTTAAAATAGAGGGACAATGGAATCAGAGTCAGGCCCTTTTGAGCGATCTGTCCAGCCAGACGGTTAATTTCCCGGCGGTGCATCAGTAGCTTGCGGGGCCGCATGGGATCTTTATTGAAGATGTTGCCCTTTTCATAGGGGCTAATATGCATCTGCTTAATAAAAATTTCGCCGTCTTTGATGTCGCACCAGCTGTCCTTGAGATTGACGCTCCCCTGCCGCAGACTTTTTACCTCAGTGCCCACCAGCTGGATGCCCGCCTCATAGCTCTCGTCCACAAAGTAGTCGTGATAGGCTTTTTTGTTTTTGGTAATGGTTTTAAAGAGTGTATCTTCCAAGCCTGCCACCTCCCTGCGGTAATGTCAAAAGAAAAAATTAAAAACTGCGACAGATTTATCTTATCACAAAATTATGAATAAAACACATCAGATTCTACCGAATTCTATGAAGGTCAAATTTCCCTGCGGCCTTCCAGAGCACGGTAAAGGGTCACTTCATCAGCGTATTCCAAGTTCCCACCTACGGGAATTCCGTAGGCAAGCCGAGTCACACGCAACCCCATGGGCTTAAGCAGCCGGGCCAGATAGGTAGCGGTGGCCTCCCCCTCCACAGTGGGATTGGTGGCCATGATAATCTCCTCCACCTTGCTGTCACTCCCTAGCCGAGCCATCAATTCTTTGATGGTGAGCTGGTCGGGGCCGATGCCGTCCATGGGGGAAATCAACCCGTGAAGCACGTGATATAGGCCGTTGTACTCTCTAGTTCTTTCAAAGGCGAGAATATCCCGGGGGTCCTCCACCACACAGATAACGGATTCGTCCCGACCTGGCTGGGCGCAGATAGGACAGAGCTCCTCTTCGGTCAGGTTTTGGCAGCAGACGCACTTTCTGATTTTTTCGTGAGCCTCTAAAATAGCGTCGGCAAACTCCTTCGCCCGCTCCTTGGGCAAATCCAATATATGAAAAGCCAGCCGCTGAGCGCTTTTTCTACCAATACCCGGCAGCCGTTCAAATTGCTCGATTAACTTGACCAGCGGAAGGGCACTTGTTTTACTCATGAAATATCGCTCCATTTGCCAGTACAAAGTGGCGAAAACACATCCGCCGCCCTGCTGGATTTCAGATTCCGGCGCTCCCGGCCAAGGAAGCGCCTTTCCTCTTTGTGCTTACATACCGGGCAAATTGATGCCTCCGGTGATCTGCTCCATCTCCCGCGCCGCAGTCTCGTCGGCTGTGCGCAGCGCTTCGTTGACGGCGGCGAGAATCAGGTCCTGTAGCATCTCTACATCATCGGGGTCTACGGCCTCCGGCTGAATGACAACATCGGTCAACTCCTTGCCGCCCTTGACGGTGACAGAGACAACGCCGCCGCCGGAAGTGGCGGTGTATTCCCGCTCAGCCAGCTCCTCCTGCTTTTGAGTCATTTTTTCCTGCATCTTCTGGGCCTGGCGAATCATGGCGTTCATGTCCTGAGGACCGCCTCCGAACCCCTTGGGTAATCTTGCTTTCATGAGTGTCTCCTCCTGTTATTCCTTCACCTGGACATCCACGCCCAGCTCACTTGCTTTTTTCAGAAGCTCATCCAGCTTATCGGGGATTTTCGCCTTGACTTCATAGCGCTGGGGATTATAGGGCCCCAAGCGGTATTTTTTCCCCGTCACCTGCTCCACCGCCGCCCGCAGACTTTCCTTGGCGTAGCTGTCGCCCCGGACCATCTTGGCAAACATGCTATCGGCTCCGGCGTCCACCAGCAGTAAATCTCCGCCCACATAGGCGCTGGAATCCACCAGCGTGCCAAAAAGGGCCCGGTTCTTCTGGTTGAGAACATCCAGCACCTGAGACCATTCCAGAAAGGGCTCGGTGGGAATTTTTTCAATTTTTTCCGGGGGCGGGTCCATAGGAGCCTGCGGTTGCGCCACCTTTTGCGCCGCAGGAGCCGACACCCCGGCAGGTCCTTGAGACACCTGCTGCTCCAAGGCGTTGATTCTTTTGAGCAGCTCGGCCGGAATCACCGCCGCTGCAGGGGCAGGGACCGCTGACTGTACAGGTTGGCTTCCCCCCTGGCGCTCCAGCTTTTCGATGCGGACAAGGAGTCCGGCAGTTCCCGTGCGCAGATGGGGATCGGCCATCCTCACCAAAGCAGCTTCCAGTTCGGTGCGGCGCTGGGCTCCCCGACCCATCCGGGCCAAGGTATCCTGAAGCACCGTCAGGCACCCCATAACGCCTTCCATTCCCATCTGCCGGGCCAGAGTGCGAAAGCCCTCCAGCTCGTCGGGCAGGCAGGAAATCAGCTCACCCGGTTCCTGAACGGCTCCTGCCACCATCACATCCCGGTAGAAACCGATGAGCTGCTCGCAGAGCCGCAGGTAGTCAACCGAGCGCTCCCAAAGGCTTTGGGCAACCTCCAGCACCTCTCCCCCATTGCCGTAGGCAACAGCCTGTGCCAGAGCAAAGAGATGCTCCCGGCCCACCAGACCGATGCGCTGAGTGACCACTTCCTTGGTGATCTCGCCCCCTTGGGCAATGACCAGATCCAGCAGAGAAAGGGCATCCCGCATGCTGCCATCGGCTAGCTTGGCCACCAGAAGAGCGGCATCCTCCATCAGATGGATGTTCTCCTCCTTGGCAATGTAAGAAAGCCTTGCGGCAATGGTGGCGCTGTCAATGCGGGAAAAGTCAAACCGCTGGCAGCGGGAAAGAATGGTGGCGGGTACCTTATGAAGTTCCGTGGTTGCTAAAATAAAGATAACATGTTCGGGGGGTTCCTCCAAAATTTTGAGGAGGGCGTTAAAGGCTCCCACCGAAAGCATGTGGGTCTCGTCGATGATGTAAACCCGGTACTTGCCTGCTACGGGGGTGAAGTGGGCTTCTTCCCGCAGCTCCCGAATATTGTCTACCCCCGAGTTGGAGGCGGCGTCAATTTCGGTGACATCCAGCAGGCTTTCTTCCTCAATGCCCCGGCAGATATCGCACTCACAGCAGGGGTTCCCCTCTTGGGGAGAAATGCAGTTGACCGCCTTGGCCAGAATCTTAGCCGAGGAGGTTTTTCCTGTGCCCCTAGTGCCGCAGAACAGGTAAGCGTGAGACAGCTTTCCCCCTGCCACTTGATGCTTGAGGGTGGTGGATATAGCATCCTGTCCCACCAGATCGTCAAAGGTTTTGGGCCGCCATTTGCGGTAAAGGGCCTGATACATGGTCCACCTCCCCAAAAAGACCTGCGCAGGAAGCTCATCCTGCAGAAAAGGATAGAAGATTGGCTCCTCTACCCCTTTTTCCAAACGAACTTTCATGGATTATGCCGCCGCACGCGAACAGACAGATTGATCTGCGGCGCGCAGAACAGACCGCTTAATGCTGCTCGGTTCCCCGCCTGACATGGTTCACGGCGTCCCACCGCACAGGACCCGTCTGTCCGCATGCCGCGGCACAATATGATTAGATGATGCCTTTGTTTTTCTAAGGCCATATCATTATACACGATTTCTTTTTATTTGTAAACAGGCAGGTACAAGCATCTTTGGTTGAATTCCGCCGGGGGATTGTGTAGAATAAAAGTGCGAGCTGTCAAAGGGGATTCCTTTTGTTGGATTTAAGGTTCAACTTTGCCCTCTCCCCTGCCGATCTATATTAGAGGGACGTTGATTTTTAGGTGCGTTGATTTTTGACTGGGAGGTTTCCACATGGGAAGCAATCTTGCAAAAAGTCCGTTGGTCGCTTTGTTTTATGCTGCTCTGCTGCATTTTGCGGCAGTTTTTCTGCCTTTTTCCGAAAGCTACGGCAGCTTGCTCCACTCTTATGAGCCCCAAATCCCCCCCACCCGCTATCTGCTTATGGTGGCCTGCTGCCTGTGGATTGTAGTTGTCGTTGCCATTGCCCTTGCCGCCACCGAGCACACAGGGTTCAAAGGGGTTTTGCTTCTCCTTCCCGCCTGTCTGGGGCTTGTATGGATCGTCCCCTTGGCCCAGCAGCTTGCCTTTGGAGAGGTCAGCGGCGTGATGACTCAGAAGGACACCCTGCTGCGGCTGATTCAGGGATGTACCTCCACCCTGTTGA
>JAHDPQ010000036.1 GCA_018434245.1 Oscillospiraceae bacterium | reverse complement strand
TCGTCGTAGCCCACATAGCCGGGAGGGGAGCCGATGATCCGGGAGACCGAGTGCTTTTCCATAAACTCGCTCATATCCAGCCGGATCAGGGGATCGGCGGCGTCGAACAATTCACTGGAAAGCACCTTGACCAGCTCGGTTTTTCCCACGCCGGTGGGGCCTACAAAAATGAAGGAGGCAGGGCGTCTGCGACCGGAAATTTGCACCCGGGAGCGCTTGACGGCTGCCGCTACCAACTCCACCGCCTCGTCCTGTCCGATGATTTTCTTTTTTAGAATCCCTTCCAGACCCGCTACCTTTTTCAGCTCCGATTCCCGGATTTTGCTGGCGGGAATCCCCGTCCAAAGCTCCAGCACCTTGGCCAGATCCTCCGGGGTCACCTCTACGGAAAGAGCCTGAGGCTCAATTTCCTTCAGGCGGGTATTCAGGCGAATCCGCTCGGCCTTGAGCCACGCCATCCGCTCGTAATCCGGCTCCTCGCTGCCGTCCTCCATGGACTCCAGCTCCTCCACAATGCCCAGCAGCTCCTTGTTGAGGGTGTCGTACTCCACCAGCTCCTTGCTGGCCAGAGTGGCGCAGGAGCAGGCTTCGTCCAGTAGGTCGATGGCTTTGTCGGGCAAAAAGCGATCGGTGATGTACCGCTCTCCCATCACCACGGCGCTGCGTACCACCTCTTCTGGCACCCGGACCCGGTGGTAGCTCTCGTAGTACCGCTTGACTCCCTGCAGCACTTCGATGGAATCGGCGATGGAGGGCTCCTCTACCTTCACCGGCTGAAAGCGGCGCTCCAAGGCGGCATCCTTTTCGATGTGCTTGCGGTATTCGGTAAAGGTGGTGGCGCCGATCACCTGAATTTCGCCCCGGGAAAGGGCGGGTTTGAGGATGTTGGCAGTGTTCATGGTGCCCTCGCTGTCTCCGGCGCCCACAATATTGTGGACCTCGTCGATAAAGAGGATGACATTGCCCGCCTCCTTGATTTCGTTGACCAGACCCTTGACTCTGCTTTCGAACTGGCCCCGAAACTGGGTTCCGGCAATGAGTGCGGTCAGATCCAGCAGGTAAAGCTCCTTTTCCGCCAGACGGGGCGGAACGTCTCCGTTGGCCAGCTTTTGAGCAATGCCCTCGGCAATGGCGGTTTTGCCCACACCGGGCTCGCCAATCAGGCAGGGGTTGTTTTTGGTCCGCCGGTTGAGGATCTGAATCACCCGGTAGATTTCTTTTTCCCGGCCTATAATGTTGTCGATCTTGCCGTCCTTGGCCTTTTCGGTCAGGTTTTCGCAAAAGTTATCCAAAAACTTGCGCTTGCGGGAACGCTCCCGCTTTTGTTTTTCCTCTTTGTTTTTCTGCCTCTCTGGCGGCCCCTGAGGAGCCGGCTTGTTTTCGCTTTCGCCACCCATCCCGCTCATCAGGTTTTGAATCAAAGGCAGCGCCTGAGCGCCCCCCATCTCAAAATCTCCATTCAAATCCAGGCCCAGATCCCCCTGCATAAAATCCTGCATCTGGTTGCTCATGGTTTCGATATCCTCGTCGGAAATTCCCATTTTATCCATGACTTCCTTAATTTGGGGAATGTTCAGCTCCTTGGCGCATTTGAGACACAGACCCTTGTTCTGCATCTCCCCGTTTTCCATATGGGCCAGAAACAGAACGGCCATTCGCACTTTACATCTTGAACAAAGCATATTCATGCCTACACCTCGGTTTCGCAATTGGACCTGTACCCTATTATACACCTTTTGTATGAACGGTATGTGGCCAATTGATGATTGGAAATTGGCAGCGGGTATAAAAATAATATTTTCCCATTTTTAAAAATGCCAGTGTTTACTCTAAACGTCCATTGAATCAGTATAATCCACAAGGGAAAATTTGTAAAGCCAAAATCGCCACCTATTCCACCGGAATGACCTGCCCCAACGCAAAGGAATAGAGGAGACATTCCCCCACGGGATAAGGAAGTGCCCCAGAAAGAATCTGCCGGTAAAGCCTAAGTTGTAGTGCATATCGCTCCAACAGCTCCTCCCGGGTTTTGACCCGGTCGGTTTTGTAGTCCACAATGACAGCCCGGCCATCCTCTACAAAAACGCAGTCGGCAACCCCTTGCAGAGTCACCTTGGCGGTATCGTCCATGTCCAGACGCTCCCCCAGCACATCCTTGCCGTATTCTCCCAGAAAGCGAAGCTCCCGCCATACCTGATCGGCGGCAAAGATTCGCTCCGCCAACCGCCCTTTGAAAAATGTCGCCAGCGCTTTGCGGTCCAGACTTTCCGTCTCCGCGGCGGTGAGATACCGCTGCAGGGCCATCCGGGCAATCTCTTCCTCCAGATTCTCTCTGGCCTTGTGGTAATCGGCAAACTGCATGAAATGATGCAGGGCGTTACCCCGCTGGGTGGGTGTGAGGCCCTTGGCCTGCAGAAAGCGGGGGCGGGAACGGAACCGATGCTCCCCTTCCTCCCGCTTAGATACCTGAGACACCGCCAGCTTGGTGGGGATTTGGGTTTGCAGCTCGTAGGGATAGCGCCAGACCGACCGGCGTCTTAGCAGCTCCAGATAATCAGAGTCGGCTTGGGCAAGGCGAGGCGGCTGGGTTCTCTCCTCCCATGGGGCAGCCTGTTCCCCGGCGGGAATCACCTGAATTTTCCACGAATTCTCATTCCCCTGAGGCAACAACTCGGGACAGCCCGCCAGCTCCCGAAGGGCTTCTCCATCGGGGTGATGGAGCAGAGCCGCCAGCATCCAGTCCAGCAGGCAGCCTGCCTCCTCCAATGCCCGAGGATTGAGTCGACCATCCACCACATCCTCTACCAGGCCTTCCAGCCTGCGGGAAAGATTCTTCCCCACGCATCCGGTGATAATCAATTTTTCCTTGGCTCTGGTCAGGGCCACATAGAGAATGCGTAGTTCCTCCCCCAGCAAATCCCGAACTCGCTCCAGCTTGATGGCCTGCATGGGCAGGGTGGAAAACTGAGCCATGGTGTGAGGATCCCGGCGGGCACAGGCAAAGCCGTACTCCGAGTGGAGCTGGTAGTTCTGGTTGAGGTCGGTGCGGTTAAACTGCTTGGCAGTATCCGCCAGAATGACGATGGGAAACTCCAGTCCCTTCGAGCGGTGAACCGACATGATCTGCACCGCTCCCCCGCTCTCTCCCGCCAATCCGGCGGGGGCAAGGTCTCCGCCCCGCTCCCGCAGCCGGGTCAAAAATCCCACAAAGCCTCCTAGCTGCTTGTAGCCAAGGTCGTGATAGGTAGAGGCGTACTCCACCAGAAGCAACAGGTTGGCCCGGCGGTTTTCCCCCAAGGGCATCACCTGTACCACAGCCAGAGCATCGGTGCGGGCATACAGTTCCAGCAGCAGACGGTCGGCAGGTAGCAAAGCGGCACGACTGCGCAGGTGGGTAAACACCTCCAAAAAATCGGAGCAGCGCCGGGCAAGGCTTTCCTCCACCGCTCCCGATGCCCCCTGTCCCAAGGCCAGATAAAAGGGCAGGCCCCTGCCCGCTACTCTCAAAGCGGCGATATCGTCGTCGGTGAAGCCAAACAAGGGAGAGGTCAGAGCCGCTGCCAAAGGCAAATCCAACAAGGGGTTGTCCAGTGCCTCTAATAGAGAGAGTACCATGCTCACCTCCCGCAGGCTCAAAAAGCCGTCGGTGTTCTGGGCCCACACAGGGATTCCCTGCTGTTCTAACGCTTTAAAGTAGGTTTGTAGTCTGCGTTTGGGGGAGCGCATCAGGATGCAGAAGTCCCCCGGGCGACAGGGGCGAACCTCCCCCCTATCAGCAACGGGATACCCCTCCACCAACATATCGGCGATTTTTTGGGCAATCTGCCGGGCCTCCAAGGTGGGAAGATCATCCTCCCCCGCGTACTCCGCCCCGTCCAGCAGCAGAAGCTCGGGGCGAAGATCCCCCGTGGAATCAGGATATGCGGCACCGCAGACCAGACGCTCCTCTCCCTGATAGTGGATGTCCCCCAACCTGCGGCTCATTAGCAGGGAAAATAAGAAGTTGACCCCCTCGGTCACTTCCCGGCGGCTACGGAAGTTCATATCCAGAATGATTTTGGCAGGGAACTCCCCTTCCTCCCCTGTATAGACAGTGTAGCTATCCTTTTTGTGGAGGAAGATGGCAGGGGTGGCCAACCGGAAGGAGTAGATACCTTGTTTGGCATCTCCCACCATAAACAGGTTTTGCTGCATCCGGGAAACACAGGTGAACAATAGCTCCTGCACCTCGTTGACGTCCTGATACTCGTCCACTAGCACCTGCTCAAAGTTATCCGAAAGGTGCACCGCCAGCTGGCTGCGTTCACAGGAGCCGTCCTCCCGCTCTCGGGCCAGAAGGCTCAGGGCTAGATGCTCCAGGTCGGCATAGTCTAACCGCTTTTTCCGGCTTTTCTCCTCGGTGAACACCCGGTCGAACTCCCGGGCCAAGTCAAAGAGGAGGGCCAGCTTGGGGGCAAGATCGGCCATGTCTTCGGCAAAATCCTCGCTGGTGGCGTTGAGGTAATTCTTGGCAAGGCGCTCCACCAGCTTGCGGCACCGCTTCCGCACCCCCTGCGCCCGTGCCTTGAGGGTATCGTTGCCCCGCAGCGGGCCTAATCTAAGATATTCCATTCGGCTCAGGGTGGACACTGCTTTGTCCCAGCTTCCCTCTGTTACGGCGCTGCGGCAGGCCTCCAGCTGGGCCAGATCGGAGGAAAAAGCAGGGCCGTAGGCTTTTTCCGCCGCCTCGTCCTGCGCAATCATCTCCCGGGCCCCTTCCATGGAGGCGATGCAAAAATTCAAGGTGTCGGCGGCGTAGCTCATCAGGGAGCGGCCCCACTGGGTCTCTTCGATGACGGGGCTGCTGCCGTACAGGCTCTGCACCCGGGTAAACCAGCTGAGGTAAAAGGGATGGGAGCGGGCAAAATCATAAAGTTTCAAGAGGATTTCGATGAGGCGGGCGTCGTCCCGAGTACCGGAAAGCAGCTCTACCAGTTCCTGAAAGGAGCCGTCCTCATCCTCCAGGTAAAACCGCTCCAGAACAATGCGGGCGCACTCCTGACGCATCAGGTCCAGCTCCCCCTCATCGGCCACGGAAAAATCGTGGGAGATGGGCAGATGCTGGAAGTTTTCCCGAATCAGTCCCAGACAAAAGGAGTGGATGGTGCCGATTCCGGCACGGGACAGCATAGCCTGCTGGCTGATGAGCCGCAAATTTTCGGGATGCTGCCCCGCCAGCTTGGCCAGCCGGGAACCGATGCGCTGCTTCATCTCGGCGGCGGCGGCATTGGTGTAGGTGACAATCAGCAGGCGGTCGGCATCGATGGGGTGATGCGGGTCGCAAATCAGGCCGATGGCCCGCTCCACCAGCACCGAGGTCTTGCCGCTTCCGGCGGCGGCACTGACCAACACCGGTCCCTTGCGGGACTGGATGGCTTGCTGCTGTGCCTTTGTCCACTGACCGGCCATGATCTTCCTCCTTTTTGGGGATGGGAAACTCATCCCTGATCATATCGTGTTCGGCATCTGTCTGCCAAACACTCACTCTTTCGATACCCTTAACAGGCGGTCGGATTCTTCCAGCGCCGCCAAGGCTTCTTCTAAATTCATCGGCTCTACACTTAAGGCTTCATCCCCCGGCTCAAAGCCGCAGAGGGTGGCATAGTCGCAGTAGTCGCAGGGGTTGTGGCCCCGGGAGCTGACAGGGCAGGAGTAAATCTTCCCCCGGGAAAGATTTTCTGCCATTTCGGCAATCAGCTCTTTGATTTTCCTGGAAATTCGCCCCATAGCCGCTTTCCCCACCAGCGCCGAGCGCTTGTCCAGCGTTCCTCCGGCGGTCAGTTTGGCGGGGATGAACACGCCTTTCAGCTCCTGCTCCATCCCCCGCAGGCTGGTTTCGTCCTCCAGCAGCAGGCCGCTCATCTTCCACTGGCGCTTAAGCGCCGCCGCTGCCTTTTCTTCCTCCTCATCCCGGTCGGTGTTTTGGTACCGGGCGTGGACGGGAAGATAGAGCACTCCTGCGGGAATGGCGTTATGGAAGATACCGCCGCCGTTTTCTGCAATGGTGAACAGGTAGAGGAGCATCTGCAAATTCAGGCCGTAAAGCACGTCGTCCAACCGGAACTCCTTGCCGCCGGACTTGTAATCTACCACACGGATGTACCGGTTCTCCCCCCGCTCCATCACATCCACCCGGTCCACAATTCCCTCCACCAAAACGGCAGTGCCGTCGGCGGTGACCAGCTCCAAGGGGGGAACCCCCTCCCTTGCGCTGATGGGCAGTTCAAAGGCCACCGGCTTAAACTGGCTCTGGGCCAGTTCCTCCCCCAGATGGCGGAGCAACCGGGTGATGGAGGCTGCCAACCTGCGGAATAAGTCGGAAAACCGCTTGGGCAGAGCCTCCTGCTGTTGGATGCGCTCGGCCAGATACCCGTCGATGATCTCCCGCACCTGAGCCTCCATCTCAGCTTTGGGTAGGGTGAACAGCTCTGCCTCGTGCTGTTGCACCATTACCTGCAAAACATGGTGAACCAGACTCCCCGATTCCAGAGGATCAAACTCCACCCGGCGGCGGGGCTTGATTTTTAGGCCGTCCCGGGCAAAGTAGGCAAAGGCGCACCGGTGATATCGCTCCACCTGACTGGGGGACAGCCGCATCCGCTTGCCGAACAGCTTGCCCGCAAGGCTTCCGTCGGTCAGCTTGTGGGGGGCTTTGTAGGCCGCCCCCTGCATCCGGTCCAGCACCTGCCCCCGGCTTTCGGAAAAGTATTGGAGCAGCGCTGCCGTTTGGGGAATATCCTCCCGGTAATGGGAGGCCAATAGGTCAAAGGCGGACTGCTCTCCCCCCACCAAGGCAAAGGGGTCTGGCTTTTCTTCTTCCAGCAGGGGGAACAGTTCTTTCAGCTGGGTGACCAGCACCGAGGGCATCTTTCCCTCCCCTTTCAGGGTGTCTCGGGGATAGCTGACCCAGAGCCGCCGGGAGCCAAGGGTGAGGGCGTGGTAACAAAAGTACCGCTCCAGCACCGCCCGCTCCAGAGAAGGTGGGCCGATTTCCGCCCCCAGACTGATCATGGTGCGCCGCTCTTCGTCGGTGAAGACGCCGCCAGAAGCCAAGGCTGCCGGGAACTGCCCTTCCACCGCGCCAATGACAAAGACCGCCTTGACCTCCCCCGGGCGAATCCGGTCGGCCTTGCCCACCAGCACCTGATCCAGGGTTTGGGGCACAAGGCCCACCTCGGCACAGGTGAGGGAAAGGCGCAGCAGCTCGCAAAACCGGTAGGCAGGCAGGGTGGTAGTCCCCAGCACCTCCCCAAAGACATCCAGAGTCTCCATAAGAATATCCCAGAGCTGGCCGCTTTCGGAAAGAAAGGTTTCCCGCTCTCCCTGAGGCAGAGCCCCGGCAAAGGCGGTGAGCTTGCCGGGAGCATCCACCTCCTCGAACAGGCGGTAGACGGCGGCAGCAAAGCCCCGGCCATCACAGTCTCTCAGGGAGTCCCGGAGATGGAGTAAGGGGGTGATCACCTGCCGGCGGGTTTGATTGAGCTCCGCCAGCTCCTGCACATCTTCATCGGTGAGAGGGCCTGCCATTCCCCGGGGATTGTTGGCAAGCTCCCCGGTCCAGAGCTTGCCCCGCACACTCCAAAGATAGCTGTAGTTTTCCAGCCGGGCCACCGCCCGAGCATCCAACCCCATTAAGGGAGACTTGGCCCAAGACAGTACCGCGGCGCTGTCAAAGTTGCTGCGCACCGCTTCCAGAGCGTTGACCAGCCCCCCTGCCAAGGGCATGGTCTCTACATCCCGGACGCTGTCCACAAAGTAGGGAATCCCCCGGCGAGGAAAGATCCGCTCCAAAGCCCGAAGATAAGGCCCTGTCTCCCGGGCCACCACGGCGATGTCCCGGTAGCGGTAGCCGTCCTCCCGCACCAGAGCATCGATGTTGGCCGCCACGTATTCGATCTCCCGATAGGGATCGGGGGCCTGATACAGCACAACGTTTTGGGGCGACAGTTCATAAACCTCCTCCCCCGGCTGCAGAAAGCGGCGGGAGATCAGGGCGAGCTCGGGGCTTTCAAAGCGAAAGGGCCGGGTGAGCACCGTGGGGCTTGCCACGGGAACCTGTGCCTGTCGGGCATAGCGGATCAGGCGGTTCATGGCCTGTTTGGCGGCAGAAAAGGTTTCCACCTTGAGCTCGGCGTCCTGCAGGCTGTCGGCGGTAAAGGCCACGTGAACCTCCCGGCAGCGGGTGATGAGCTGCTGAAGCAGGGCAAACTCCCCTGCCATAAAGGTGGTAAAGCCGTCTACAAAGAGGCAGGCCCCCTCAAAGACGCTATTGTGGGATAGAAGCTCCTGCGCCCGGAGCAAGTCGTCCTCCGGGTCGGTGTAGCCCCGCTTCAACAGGGCTTGATAAGCGGTGTACAGGGCGGTCAAATCGGAAAGCTTGTCCCGCAGATGCCCCGGCTCCAGAGTGCCTGCCACCTCTTCCAACGCCTTGGAGGAAAGCCCCGCCGTTTTGAATTCCGAGCAGGCGGAGGTGAGAGTTTCCAGAAAGGCGGGGTTGTTGCAGCTTTTGCGGTAGACCTTGAGCTGGTCGGCCAGCTCCGCCACCGCCAGAGACATGAGCAGGTACCGCCCCGTTTGGGTGACGGCCACTCCCGCCAAGCCCCCGTGAGCGCGAAAGACGCTGTTGCAGAGCCGGGTAAAGCTTAAAACCTCCACCCCCAAGGCAAGCTGGGGCCCCAGCTGCCTGCCCACCTGCCGCTCCGCCTCAAAGGAATACTGCTCGGGTACCAGAAGGATACAGCTTTCTCCTTTGGCGGCCGCCTCTTTCAGGCGCTCCAGCAGCAGGGTGGTTTTTCCGGTTCCCGCCCGGCCTAAAATCAAATGAAGCACCCAAAGCTCCCCCTTTTCCGTTGAAATCATCTTGAAGTGGCTGGCGCGTGCAAGGCCTTTGCCTATATCCTCTTCAGGGATACCCTGAGAGCGGGCAGCCCTTTGCACCTGCCTTAACCCTTCATCCCGTGATAAAAAAACCGCCTTGCGGCGGCTTTTTCAGCCAACAGTGGGATATACCGCGGTATACCCCACCCGTTGCATTATGATTGGACTGTAGAACCCGGCTCCGGGGGCATAACATTCTCCTGCACCTTGCGGAAGGTGAAGGTCACCAGCTCTTTGCCGTCATATTCCAGCTTAAGCTGCACCTTGCCCAGCGCGTCGTCCTCGGCGATGCGGATGTTGTCAAATACTCTGCTGCTGACCGCAATGGGGTTCTTGGAGTCGTACTGGTACCGGAAGTAGTACCCCACACCGTCCATCATCACCATGCGGACCGCCACAAAGCTTTTGGTGATGAAGCAGGCGGTGAGAGAGCCGTCCACCCCGGCTTCATAATCATCCACAAAGCCGTCCAGCAGGGCAAAGTCGGTGACCTCCTCCTCTTTGCTGATGAGGATGCCCTTGGAGGCAATCAACCCCGGCTGACTTTTCAGAGGCAAGATTTCGTCCCGGATTTCCGCCATAAACTCCTGAGCCAGCTCATCTCGCTTGGCGGCCTGGGCAGGGGTAGGCTCCTTAGGCTTTCGGGCACAGGCAGTCAGGCCCAAAGCCAGCACAAGAGCCAGAGTCAGACAGAGAATCTTATGTAGCTTCATGGTGTCACCTCGCTTTGAAACCGCTGCAATGTCACATTCGTTTCAGTGGTTTGGTTTGCACTTTGCTACAGCTTATGCAAATAAGAGGGTAAGGATGCTTACTGCTCCATTCCTAGCCGAATGGCCCGCAGGTTGTGCTCCAGCAGATGGGCCTTACTGGCGGGCACACACTTCTGTACCGATTGCTCCACCGTTTCCATGGAGGCAAAGCCGGTGGATTCCAGCAGCTTGCCCAGCAGAATCATGTTGGCGATTCCCTCCAAATGCTCCTCATTGGAAAGAGCGGTGGCGGGAACCTCGCAGAGGGTTACGTCCTCCCTGCGTTTGGAGGGGTTGACCAGACTGGAATCGATGATGACCACTCCACCGGGTTTGACGGCATCGATAAATTTATCGTAGGAGGGGCCGTTCATGGCAATTAGCACATCCGGCTCGGTTACCAAAGGGGAGCCCACCGGCAGATCGGAAATGCAGACGCTGCAGTTGGCGGTGCCGCCCCGCATTTCGGGACCGTAGCTGGGCAGCCAGCTGACCTCCTTGCCGTCGATGAGGCCTGCGTAGGCCACCACCTTGCCGGTAAAGAGCACGCCCTGTCCGCCAAAGCCGGCAAACACCATGTTATAACTTGCCATGGTTATTTCCCCTCCTCTGCGGTGATATCTTTGTATACTCCCAGTGGATAGTAGGGAGTCATGTTCTCCTCCAGCCACTTGAGGGCTTCCACCGGAGTCAGGCCCCAGTTGGTGGGACAGGTGGAAAGCACCTCCACAATGGAGAATCCGCGGCCGGCGATCTGATTTTCAAAGGCCTTTTTGATGGCCTTTTTGGCCTTGCGGATGTTGGGCACACTGTTGACCGATACCCGCTCGGCATAGGCGGTGCCGTCCAGAGTGGCCAGCATTTCGCAGATGCGAATGGGGTATCCGGCGGTTTTTACATCCCGGCCATAGGGGGAGGTCTGGGTGACCTGACCCGGCAGAGTGGTGGGGGCCATCTGGCCGCCGGTCATGCCGTAAATGGCATTGTTGACAAAGATGATGACAATATTCTCGCCCCGGGAGGCTGCATGAACCGTCTCGGCGGTGCCGATGGCGGCAAGGTCGCCGTCTCCCTGATAGGTAAAGATGACACCTTCCGGCAGGGCCCGGGCAAGGCCGGTAGCCACGGCGGGAGCCCGCCCATGGGGGGCCTGAACCATATCGCAAGCAAAAAAGTTGTACGCCATAACGGAGCATCCCACAGGAGCCACGCCGACGGTTCTGCCTTCCACGCCCAGCTCGGAGATGCTCTCGGCCACCAGCTTGTGGATGATTCCGTGGGTGCAGCCGGGGCAATAGCTCATGGGAGCGTCGGTGAGCATTTTGGATTTTTCGTATACGGTAGTCATTTTGCAGCACCTCCTGCAATGGTCTTCAGCTGCTCCAGCACCTCGGCGGGGGTGGGGATGATGCCGCCGGTGTGACCGAAGAAGTGAACGGGCTTTTTGCATTCCAAAGCCAGCTTTACGTCGTCCACCATCTGCCCCATGCTCATCTCCACCACCAGAATATCTTTGGCGGTTTTGGAAGCTTTAAGCAGTTCCTTCTTGGGGAAGGGCCAGAGGGTGATGGGGCGAAGGAGCCCTACCTTGAGCCCTTGGGCACGGGCGTTCATCACGGCGCTGCGGGCAATCCGGGAGGAGGCACCGTAGGCCACCACCAGCACATCGCAGTCCTCGGTTTCAAAGGCTTCGGCCCGGGTTTCGTTGGCCTGGATCTGAGCGTAGCGCTCAAACCGCTCGATGTTTTTGGCCTCCAGTTGATCGGGCTGTAGGTACAGGGAGTTGACCACGTTATGTTCCCGCTTGTTCTGGTGGCCGTTGGCGGCCCAGGGTTTTTCGGCGGGGGTGACTTTGACATCGGGGAACTCCACCGGCTCCATCATCTGGCCCAGCAGACCGTCTCCCAGCAGCATGGCGGGAACCCGGTATTGTTCGGACAGATCAAACATGTCAAAGATGCAGGTAACCATTTCCTGAACGGTGGAGGGGGCGAACACCATGACATGGGCGTCGCCGTGGCCAGGAGCCTTGGTGGCCTGATTGTAGTCGGCCTGACTGGGCTGAATGCCTCCCAGCCCCGGGCCGCCCCGCTGGATGTTGAGGATGACACAGGGCAGGTCGCTGCCGATGATGTAGGAGATTCCCTCGGACTTTAGAGAAATACCGGGGGAGGAAGATGAAGTCATCACTCGCACGCCGGCAGCGGCGGCTCCCAGCACCATGTTGATGGCGGCGACTTCACTTTCCGCCTGCAAAAAGCATCCTCCCACCTTGGGCATCCGCTTGGCCAAATAGGCAGAAACTTCGGTCTGGGGGGTGATGGGGTATCCAAAAAAGTGTCGGCAACCGGCCCGGATGGCGGCTTCGGCAATGGCCTCGTTGCCTTTCATCAGTATGCGTTCAGCCATGTCGAATCACTCCTTTTCCACTTTGATGGCGCTGTCCGGGCACATGATGGCACACATGGCACAGGCAATGCATTTTTCGATGTCGCTGACAGTGGCGGGATTGTATCCCTTAGCGTTGAGCTTGTCCCGGTCGATGACCATAATTTTCTTGGGACAAACCGACGTGCACAGGCCGCAGCCTTTGCATATTTGTTCGTTGACAGTCACGCGGTTGGCCATTCTGTTATGCTTCCTCCTTGATAAGTACTGTGGAGCGGCCGGACAGCCCTGCCTGCAAAGAGTCTCGGACCCTTGAGCAGGGTGTGCCCGGTATGGTATATGAACATCAACAGCCCTTGAGGCTGTGGGTATCTTCGTCTTAATAGCACCTTACTGCCAGAGAGTTTTGACATAAACCCCCACGGGAAATACCTTTTGCAAAGATAGGCCGGCAGCCAAATCCTCCTTGACGGCAGAAAAGAGCAGAGGCCGTCCGGTCAGGCGGGAAAGCTCCTCTGCCTTGCGGATGGAACCTTCCACATCTTCCTTGGTGGTTTGTTCCGCCAAATTGGAGTTGTTGATGATGTGGGTAAAGGTCAAGCGGGAGGCGGCTTCAATCTCGGCCATGTAGGGAGCGGCTTCCTGCGGGGTGCGGGTGAGGTAGCGGAAAAAATTGGCCACAAACAGCATGGTGTAGGGCCGCTCCTGAATTTTGGGGGCATACCGGCCCAGAGCATAGGCACCGTCGTCATCTCCCCCCACATCGATGATGACGGTATCACCTCTTCCCAGCCGGGCATCCAGGGCTCCGGTCAGGGCGGGAATATCCACGCTGGAACCAGCAAAGGCAGGGGTGATCAAATGGATTCCTTGTTCCGCAGCCATGGACTGAAAGTCGGCGGTGCGAAAGTAGGGATTCACCACATCCAAATCGCAAAGGGTGACTGGTTTTTCCTCTTCTCGCAGGCGCAAAGCCAGATTGAGGGAGAGGTTGGTCTTGCCGCTGCCGTAATGGCCGGCTACAATCACGGTATCGGTCAAAGTGCTTAACATGGCTTCTCCTTGGGTGGTTCCAAAATAGATTCTTCCTATTATAACACTTTTTGCAGTTCAAAACAACAATCACCTTGTGGCAATCCCAGCCAGAGGAGGAAACCGATCAAAAGGCAAGCCGATTTTGGGAGCGACCTTATCGCTGAATTGGCAAAGGTTGATATTTCTCGTAAGTGCAAGCCGTTTTTTGATGCTTTTCCGGTAAAAAT
>JAHDPQ010000144.1 GCA_018434245.1 Oscillospiraceae bacterium | reverse complement strand
TTGATTACATTAAATGTTCTGAACGTTATGTTGAGCATTATAATAAAAAACACGGTGAACAGGGCACCCATGATCAGTTTGATCTTTGCGGCCGCGTTCGTAGATGTCATGTACTCCTGGATCTTTTTCGTCGAAGAACTGAAATACGCGATAAGCGTTATGGCGATTACAGGCACGGTGAAGCCGAGATTGTAGATCACCAGGAAACCGAGCGCATCGGCCGATACCCCTGCACTGTTGATTACATAGACTATTGTCGGGAGATAGACCTGCCCGGTACACATGAACTCAACGAAGGATACGAGAACACCCGTTACGAGTGAAGCAATCCAGATGGTTTTCGCCCTGGCATTTTTGCGTATTATGTCGTGGGTCTTTTTCTTCAAACCTGCCGAGAGTTCGAGAACGGCCTTTTTTCCTTTGTAGTGCATCCTGTAAAAATCCAGGATAGATAGAACGGCGAGAATGCCTGTGAAGACGGCCATCGCCGGGTAAAACACTAGCTGAAAGATCTTCGAGATACTCTCGAGATAGCCAACCGCACCCAGGAGACCCGTACCCATCGCCAGATATGCGCCGAAGATGCCGATAGCGAAGAATAGACCGGCAATGAGTATTTCGTTCCTGCCTCTGCCAACGTAATAGAGGTACGAAACCAGGAATATCAGCACCACGAAAGCGCAGGGATTTATCCCGTCGATAAGACCGGCACCGAGAACCACCATAACGCTGAACTGCTCATATCTGTCTTTCAATCTCTGGCTCACGTCTTCTTCGAGCCCTTCGATCTCCTTCAGTTTCGCCTCTCTCTCCTCCTGCGAGTAATTTTGCATACTCGTCAGTATCTCGTCGGGGTTCATGTTCGCTGGATAGAAGGCGTCTTTGCCTATAAAAATCATAGGATATAGATCGTATTGGTTCTCAGGGATATCGTACACTCTGGCGTATTTGAGCTTCAACTCCTGGTTCTTCGCCTCGGTGAGCATGAATTTGTTCAGCACGACATCGTCGTCGATTTCGTACTTCAAACTTTCGAGCAACATCTCGGCCTCGAAGCATTCCTGACAGGTGGCTACACCGAAGAAATCTATAACTACTGAAGCAAAAAAAGTCGAGACTGCAAAGAGAAATAGGATAGAAATCAGAAGGTATTTTTTCATCCAGCCACCCCGTTATTCATACAAAGTTTGTCAAGTATAGATTGTTAATAATTATACCACCAAATCCGCTTTAGTTACTCAACCTAATGCGTATTGACTTTACAGAAAGAAGGAAATAGAACAGGGTCATTGAAAAAGGCATGAAATCATCGTATATTCGTGGTGATCAGACCATACGAAAGGATGATTTCATGCCCACAACGAATATATCACAGATTATCTCG
>JAHDPQ010000033.1 GCA_018434245.1 Oscillospiraceae bacterium | reverse complement strand
TGGTAAGTGAAAAACCCGGTACCGCCACAGGCATCAAGTTCATCCGCAGCATTACGGCCAAGGGTATTAGCTGCCTGCTCATTGAGTCTTTGCAGGCGGCTCAAAAGTTCGGTGTAGAGCAATCAATTGTCGATTCTTTCCTCGACAGCTATGGCCCCGATTTTTTAAACATCATTAACAACTACGTTTCGGGGGCTATTATCCATTCCGAGCGCCGCATGCACGAAATGCAAAATGTGGTAAATTTTCTAAAGAACGAGAATCTACCTTTCATCATGGCCGAAGCCTCGCGCGGTAAGCTTGCGTGGCTGAGCGATAATAAGGTAAAGGATAACTTTGAAAACGAGGTTCCCAGAAATTGGAGCAGCGTGCTCAAAGACTGGAAACTCTAAGCTGTTCTCATCTGTGGAGGTGACAATGTGAAAAAAATTACCATTCCTTTTTTTGATGAATGTGAGCTGTGTGCGGGTGACTTTGTCGAGGTGACGGGAAAAATCTATTGTGGACGCGATGCTGTTTTGCCCCACATCGTAGAAATGGCCCGGAGTGGAACCCTCGCCGCGGCCGGCGTGGACATGAAAGGCTCGCTGATTTTCCATACGGCGGTTAGTTGCGCGGGTATCGCCCCTACAACCACCAGCAAGCCAGAAATTGAGGGTTCCATGGTGCCCCTATCGGAGCATGGCGCAAAATTTCATTTGGGTAAGGGGCGTATCTCCCAGGAAACGATTGAAGGACTTAGGAAGAACGGTGCATATTTTCTCATTGTTCCACCCGTGTCCGCCTTGCTGACCGCCAAAATGACCTCTAAGCGGGCTGTGGTCCATCCCGAATTCGGGATGGAAGCTTTCTTTGAGATCACGGTGGAGGATTTTCCTGCCATTGTCGCCGTGGCGCACGGCGAGAGCATTTTTGCGGAACAGGAGGGAGAAAGATGATTGCCATAGATCAAATCATACAGGATGTCGCGCGGCTTGTAGTCAAGGCAAGTTCCCACTGGGACGAGGATCAGGTCGCTTGCTGGAAGAAAGCGTGTGAGCGCGAAGATCTTCCCCGCGCCAGATGGGCCATGGAACAGTTCCTTAAAAACGCCGAGGCAGCCGACCGCGATCAGTCGCCCCTGTGCGACGATACCGGAACGCCTCATCCGTTTTTGGAAATTGGCGATAAAGCAGTTCTTCCCGCCGGTTTTTTGGAGGCTATGGAGGTGGGGATTCGTAAGGGCCTCAACGATCTTCCTGCGCGACCCATGGGTGTGCGCGGAAACGATCTCGAACGCATCTCGCAATGCCGGAGCCTGCATGGCGAGCCGGGGATGCTGATGCCCGCTCCCACCCAGATTCGCAGGATGCCGGGCAGTAGGATTCGCCTCACGGTGCTTATGCTGGGCGGAGGTCCCGAGATTCGTAGCAAAACCCAGGCTATCTATCACATGCACTCCCACGATCGTGTCTTTGAAGAGATGATACAGTGGGCCATTCCACAGGTGGCCGCACTGGGCTGCCAGCCCTGCACCCTTTCTTTTGGGTTGGGGCGCACGGCGGTGGAGGCATCGTCCCTCTCCCTCGAAGCCATCAAGGACGGCCGCTATGATGTACAGAGTGATGTAGAACAGCGTATTACCGACGCCGTGAATGCCGCTAACATCGGTCCCATCGGCCTGGGCGGTAAGACGTCAGTTCTCGCCACCTTCATTAAGGTTGGCAACATGCGGGCCAGCGGATTCCGCGTGGTGTCGATGCGGCCCCACTGCTGCATGGAGTCCCGCAAGGCCTCATGGGAGTGGGAAACCAAAGCGTAAACCATATTGCGGCATACGGATTAGCAACTCAACCGCAAGAGGAATTCGGTGTTCAAGAAAGGAGCGACACATGAGTCAAATGAAGGAACTACTCAAAGGCGCATACGACCTGCATGTCCACTCCGCGCCCGACATCATCCCCCGATTGATGGACGACACTGAAATGGCACAACGTATTATCGATGCAGGCATGGCGGGTTACACCAGCAAATCACACTACTTCTGCACGGCCGAGCGTGCACAGATCATCAACAAGCTCAACCCGGGTTGTCATGCCATCGGTTCCATCACGCTCAACAATGCAGTAGGAGGTATCAACCCCATTGCCGTGGAAATGGCGGGCCGGGCCGGGGCCAAGCTGGTTTGGTTTCCCACCTGTGATTGCGCCTACGAGCAGAAGCACACCTTCAGCGGCGGTCACGGCAACAAACTTCCCTACTGGGCACAGGTGGCCATCCAGATGAAGAATGAAGGTATCGAGAGTCCCGGCATCTCCATTCTCGATGATAAGGGCAATCTCACCAAGGAAACCCATGACGTGCTGGACGTCATCGCCAAGTTCAAGATGATTTTGTGCACCTCCCATATTCCCCGCGATGAGACCTTTGCCCTGGTCAAGTCGGCAAGGGAAGATCACAATGTGGAGCACATCATCATTACCCACGTGGATTTCCCCACCACCTTCTATACCGTAGACGAGCAGAAAGAATTCGCAAGGTACGGTGCGTACATGGAGCACTGCTACACCACCTACGCCACCAAGAAGGTGGCGTTTGAGACTACGCTCGAACAAATTAGGGCCATGGGAGCCGACCGGGTCGTTATTTCCACCGATCTGGGGCAGAAGACAGGCATCTATCCTGACGAGGGGATGCTTAGCTTTGTCACCGCTCTTTTCGAGGCGGGCTTCAGTGAGGGAGAGATCCACAAAATGGTCTGCGCCAACCCCAAGACCTTGCTGGGGGAGGGCTGAACGCCGTGATTGCGGGAAAACGTATGCTGGTGGTCAGCGCCCACGCCGCTGACTATGTCTGGCGGGCCGGCGGAACGATCGCCAAATATATCAAGGGGGGAGCCGACGTCCATCTCCTGGTGATCAGCTTCGGCGGGCGCGGGGAGTCCAACGATCTGTGGAAGCAGGAAGGCGCAACAGCTCAAAGTGTAAAGGATATTCGCAAAAACGAAACGTTGGCCGCCGCAGAGATTTTAGGCCTTCGGCATATCGAGCTCTGGGATTTGCAGGATTACCCCATTGTGATCGATGCCGCGCTGGAAGATCGCATGGTACGCGTTATTCGCACGGTGGCTCCCGATATCATCCTCACCCACGACCGCAATGGTGCCGATATCCTCAACCCCGATCACAATGAGATCAGCGAATTTGTTTTTCGCTGCAGCGTCATGGCCAACTCGGACGGCGTACGCATGGAGGGAACCAAAGCCACCAAACAGATGCGCCTGTTTGGCTTTGAACCCCATCAAACCGAGCTGAGCCGCTTTATGCCGGGCTCTTTCATCGATATTACCGACACCTTCGGTCAAAAGGAAGCGGCCATGAAGTGCTTTAAGGCTCAAAGCCATCTTATTCAGTACTATACCGACCGGGCTTTTCTACGAGGCAACCACGCCCGCAGAATCTCAGGCAACCAGGCTTTCAAGTTTGCAGAATGCTTTTCAAATGTTTTTCCCGTGGTAGGAGAAGAACTATACTAGGACGTTTTTCTGAAAACGGCAGAAATTCGCCCAAGGGGCCGCAGGGCAAAAAGCGCAGGAATGCTTGCCACATTCGGCACTTTTTAACACAGCGGACACTCCCTTCTAGAACTGCCCAAAAGCTTGGAGCTTTCAGAATGCCTCTCATAGTAATCTGAAGAAATAGAAAGGTAGGAATTAAAATTGAAGAAACGTATTTTTGCCCTGTTAACAGTCCTTGCCCTGATGGGCACCTTGTTTACCGGATGCGGTGGCTCACAGTCCCAGACTGTTGCCAGCCCGGCCGCCTCCCCCGCCTCGTCCGACTCCCCGGCTTCCCCGGATTCCGCTAGCAGCGGTCAAAAGTATGACCTCACCATGGGCACCGCTGGTACCACAGGTACCTACTATGTTGTGGGGGCGGCCATGTCGAGCACCGTTAACAATGTCTGCCCCGACCTCACCGTGGTCGCCCAGGCCACCAACGGCGGCGTTGAGAACCTCAACCTTATCATGTCCGAGGAAATGGAGCTGGGTCTGACCAACGCCGATGCGGCCTATTGGTCCTGCTACGGCGGCGGTAGCGGCTTCTATCAGTCCTACGCCAACCCCGGCAGCGTGCGCGGCGTCATGCGGCTGTATGAAAGCCAAGGCCACATGATCACCATGGCCGACTCGGGCATTAACAATTACGGTGACCTAAAGGGCAAGACGGTCTGTCTCGGGCCTCCCAGCAGCACCATTCCCGCTATGTCCATTGCGATTCTCAACGCTTACGGCATTGACCATGAAAAGGACATCACCCCCGTCTACTTTTCCATCGACGAGGGTCTCGAAAAGCTGGCCGACGGTGTCATTGACGCCACCTTCTTTGTGGCGGCAGCCCCTGCTTCGGGATTGACCAGCGCTGCCGCCACCAACAACCTTAAGTTAGTGGATGCCGATAGTTCCATCCTTGAAAACGTGCTGAAAGATTACCCCTACTACGTCATCACACAGACCAAGGAAGGCGCGTACCCTTCCCTTAACCGAGTCAATACCCTCAAGATCTACACCGAGCTCTGCGCCGGCACCCACGTTCCCGATGAGGCTGTCTACCTGTTCGTCAAGAACGCCCTCGAGAGCCAGTCCCAGTACGTTGATGCCCACGTCTCCTGTCAGGAAATTGTTCCCGAAACCGCTGTTCAGGTCTCCGCAGAGCTCCACCCGGGTGCCGCCCGCTACTACAAGGAGATCGGCCTGCTCAGCTAAGGGACCATAGCGTTTCTCCATTGATTACGGCTTACTCGCCACGGCTGCGCGGTTTTTTCCTGTGGCCTTGGCAGACAAAACTCTGATGAAAGCATCGCAATCTGCTTTCAGAAAGGATAGTGCTAATGGCAGTGACAGCTGAAACCAAAAGCAGCTACCAAAAAGTAGTCGATGCCCTCGGCCTTTGTATGGCGGTGGCTATGGGCCTGTTCCACATGTATTCCGCCTCTTTCGGAACATGGTCTTCTTACGTTTTGTCGGCAACCCACTGGGCATTTGTGGGAAGCTACATTGTGTTGCGCCAGCCTTTCAAAAAGCTAGGAATAATCGGTAGAATCTACGACTGGGTGATTATCGCCCTCACCGTTTGGGTGTGTTATTATCAAGTCGCCATCCAGGCGCGGCTGGTCTATTCCGCCGGATTCTACTCTACACTGGACATCGCTGTAGCCATCATTTCCGTTTTTCTTATCATCGAGGTGGGACGGCGCAGCGTGGGCAATATCCTGCCGATCATTGCAGGCTGCTTCCTGCTCTATTCCTATTACGGCAATATGATTTCAGGCCTGCTGCGCACCACTAAGTTCACCGTCCGCCGCATGGCTCTCTTCCTCTATACCTCAAGCGACGGCGTCTTTGGGCAGACTCTCTACGTCAGCGCCAAGTACATTTTTCTCTTTATCCTGTTTGGCAGCATCCTGGAGTTGACAGGGGCGGGAGAATTCTTTGTGGACCTTGCATACGCCGCCGTTGGCAAGGTGCGCGGAGGCCCTGCCCAAGCTGCGGTTTATTCCAGTATGCTGATGGGAACCATCAACGGTTCAGGTGCCGCCAACGTGGTAACTACAGGTACGTTCACCATTCCGCTCATGAAAAAGATCGGCATCCAGCCCTCCACGGCAGGCGCTATCGAGGCCGTGGCCTCTTCCGGGGGACAGATCATGCCGCCAGTCATGGGGGCCGTCGCTTTCCTAATGGCGGAAATGACGGGAATTAAGTACGCCCAGATTGCCTTGGCCGCCCTGGTTCCCGCCCTGCTCTACTATTTGACGCTGTCGATGTCGGTCTATTTTATCGCCCGCAGGGACAACATCGAGGCCACTGACCCCTCGGAGCTCAAGAGCTTTTGTGTGGTGCTCAAGCAGGGCTGGCTTTTCCTCACTCCCCTTGCTATCCTGATTTACCTGATCGTGACGGGTGCCAGCGTGCAGCTCTCTGCCTTCTACGCCATTCTGGCCTCCCTCGCCATCGGCTTCATCAAGAATCGGCCGCAGATGACGCTCAAAAACATCGGCAACGCTTTCGAGAGTGCATTGAAGAGCATTGCGCCGGTGGCTGCCGCTTGTGCCCTGGCCGGCGTTGTCATGGGTTCCATCAGCCTGACAGGCCTCGGCCTCAAGATCAGCAGCCTCATCGAGATGCTGGCCGGAGGAAATCTGCTTTTGGCTCTCTTCCTATCTATGATCGCCAGCCTTATTCTGGGCATGGGCCTGCCTACCTCGGCGGCGTACATGGTGCTGGCCGTGCTGGTGGCTCCCGCCCTCGTCAATATGGGCGTCACTAGGATGGCAGCCCACCTCTTCCTGCTCTACTTTGGCGCTCTGTCCACCATCACCCCTCCCGTGGCCCTCTCCACTTTCGCGGCGGCCGGCATCTCGGGTGCGGGGGTTTGGGAAACGGGATGGGAAGGCATGAAACTGGCCTCGACGGGCCTCATCATCCCCTTCATTTTCGCTTACGACACCAGCCTTTTGCTGATGGGCGAACCTTTTAACATCGTCATGGCCATCATCACCGCCGTCATAGGTTGTGTCATTCTCTCCATGGCTGTCTCAGGGTGGGGGTTGCATCCGCTGGGTCTCACTAGCAGGCTATTGCTGGCTGCAGCGGGCGTCATGATGATCATCTCCGACCCTCTGTGGGTCAACGGTGTTGGACTTGCATTGGCGGTAGTGGTTCTCCTTGCCGTTATCCACTTTGCAAAGAAGAAGCCGGCGTAACCCGAAGAACATCGCCCGTTCCGCTGTTTTAAATCCAGGACAGGCTCAAGGCATCAGGCTATCAAAAAAGCATCCAAATAGCACCTTGATTCCAGTTTATGACTTGGATGGAGTGGTCATCGACATGTTCTTCGTCGAAGTGGTACGTTAGGATATTCTAGGGCAATATAGGGCAATATAGGGCGATACCAGTTTTTGCCCCTGACTTTTCTGAAATAGTAGACTACTTTCTCATAGGTATAGGGAACAGCTAAAAGTAAGATTATCCCGAAAATCCTCAAAACCTCCGAGTTGGTGTAACATCTACTCGGAGGTTTTGCACATGGGAAACAAGATCAACCCGGAGTGCTGGGAATAGATACAAAATCTCTAATCAATGAGGCTTATATCTCACTATTTTCTAACCAACGGACAAGAAGAGAGACATTAGACCAGTTAAAAGAGGTATTTGATGTAAGACGATGGGAATCTTCTTTTTTCCAAAGGTCTTGTTCCAACATGTAATTTCCATCTGATGGTAAACATTGAGCAGATTATAATCACTTGCCGTACAAGTTAAAGTTTCTATCTAGTTAGGATTCCCCTCCACAAACCAGCGGCCTTCCTCCAAAAACAAGTAACGGAGTTGTCCAAGAATCCGGCAAGTATATCGCATCCCGTAGCCCCCGGCCTTTAGGCTGGCGGCCGGCCGAACATCCAAAACCTTATCAATTTCAAACTCCCTTCCATCCTCCCATTGGAGCACCAGCGGGAGGATTTTCCTTTTTGATTAAAACTTCCACCTACAGGTTTTTATCATTTGGGGGGACATTTTGTAGAAATTTGGTAAACATGAATATATTATGCTATAATAGTTTAAATTTAAAACAAAGTGCATTTTTAATGGAGCATTATAGCAATACTACGAAGTTCAGCCGGATGTGGATTGTAGCTATTGGGTAAAGTAATTAAAATTGAGGTATGACAGAATGAATAAAGTATTAATAACTGGCTTGGGAGTAGGCAATAGCTTTGGCATTTGTCCAGCCTCTCACTTAGATTATTCATGGTTGATTAATAATCCTTCGATATTACTTTGGGCTGATAAAATACTTATCATGAAAAATAGTTGGGAAGAACAAAAACGAGAAACAGATAAGTCTGGTCAAGGTATTAATATGGTTCTTGATATTGCATACGACAAGGGGATAATTGAACTAATTGATGCCATGGATATTTTCCAAGAAACAGTTGCAGACCAAATCATGCGAGAAGTTGCTTCCGATACAAAGCGGCTTCGAGAATTATTTCCTAATTCTATAATAAAAGGCGATGATGAGGTACCGGACGAGATTATTGTTGATGGCATAAGTTTTTGTAGCCCCAAAATAGCGTCTTTATATGGCAGTTTAAAATTAGCAGAGGAGTTAGGTGCAAATAGCTTGCTAAATAAGTTTGATTATGCGTATTTAAAGTATAAATGTGGTATCGATTTAGACTTTCTAAATAGAGCAACTACAATAAGTGAGATTATGTCCGTATACATACCGAATGAATTAGTCTTACACAATTATGCCTTTACAGGTGCGGATTGTGATTCATGCAAGAAAAAAGCCTTATGTGAATCGACTTATTTGCAGGAAATTGAGAATAATACTCAAAAAATTATGCAATGGCGAGACTATGATGAGATTGGTCGAGCAAAAGAAGAGCTTGAGAAAATAATAAAACTAAAGTATGCGATTAGTCATAAACTAGACATTGCTGATGTCAAGAGAGAATATGAAGAAAAACAGAAAAATATTAATAAAAGGATAAAAAAAGTATTCCCAAAGATAAAACGCTGGACAAACCTAACGACCGCGATCGCCACGCCAGCTACAATATACTCTGCATATACAGGAAATCTACCGGCTGCTGGATTTGCAGCTAGTTTCTTAGGAATATCAGAAATATCTAAACAATATATGGGGCATTATGAAAATAAAAATGCCTGGGTTGGATTTATAAATAATTCAAAATCCAACTGATCATTATTCATAAAATCTAATGATATAGCAAGGATTTCAGATGCCCATTATGTTTATAACATGCATCAATTTTTCCCCTCCACAAACCAGCGGTTTTCCTCCAGATAGAGATAGCGGAGTTGGCCGAGAATGCAACAGGAGTACCGGATGCCACAACCTCCGGCCTTGAGACTGGCGGCCGGCCGCACATCTATAACTCTATCTATTTCAAATTCCCTTCCATCCTCCCACTGCAGCACCAGCGGGAGGATTTTTCCGTCTGCGTCAAACCTTGCTGTCACGTCCACAAAGACTTTGCGGGACATGATAGGTAGATAAGGTACAATAAGTTTCGCAAATAGAAAAGGACAAGGTTTTAAGC
>JAHDPQ010000169.1 GCA_018434245.1 Oscillospiraceae bacterium | reverse complement strand
GGTGGAGGCGGACTACACCGCTCACGACATCAACTTTACCCTGCGGGGCAGCCGCTTTGCCCTGATGGCAAGCCATCGGCTTCTGCGGGTGAAGATGAGTACGCCCGGCTACTTTTCTGTCTCCAATGCCCTTACGGCTCTAGGCTCCTGCGAGGCAGCGGGAGTCTCTCTGGAAGAAGCCGTCAAAGCCCTGAAAGATTTCCCCGGAGTGACCGGGCGGGTGGAAATACTGCCCACCAACACTCCTTACACCATCATCCGGGACTACGCCCACTCCCCCGATGGCCTGCAGAAGATTTTGGAAACGGTGCGGGAGTTTGCTCCCGCTAGGGTTGTCTGCCTCTTTGGCTGCGCCGGAAACCGGGACAGGGCCAAGCGACCCATCATGGCGGAAATTGTGGCCCGACTGGCGGATTTCTGCATCCTCACTTCCGACAACCCTCGGGATGAGGACCCTATGCGCATCATCGAGGATGCTCTCCCCGGCTTTGAGTCCCACAAGACCCCTTATGAAGTGATTGTGGACCGCTACGACGCCATTGAATGGGCGCTGCAAAACGCTCGGGAGGACGATGTGCTGGTGCTGGCGGGCAAGGGGCACGAGGATTATCAGGTACTCCACTACGGCACCATTCACTTTGATGAAAAGGAAATTGTCCTAAAGCTTTTGGAAGAGATGGAGGGAAACACCCCGTGACACCCTTGGATATCCGGGACTTGGCTGCCGCGATGGGCGCCCTGTACGACGGCCCTTCCCATCGGATTGGGCAAATCTGCACCGATACCCGTAGCCTTTCTCCCGGCTGCCTCTTTGTGGCCCTGACCGGAGAAAACTTTGACGGTCACAACTACATCCAAAAAGCGTTGGAGCAGGGTGCCGCCTTTGCCGTTTCTGCCCGGCCCTTGGACGATGACCGGGTGCTGGTGGTTCGGGATACCCGGCAGGCCCTGTTGGATGTGGCAGGATATTACCGAGGCAAGCTGGCTCTTCCCGTGGTAGCCATCACCGGAAGCGTGGGCAAAACCACCACTAAGGAGATGGCGGCCTGTGTACTGGGTAGCGCCTTTTCCATCTTAAAGACTCCCGCCAACCTCAACAACGAGGTGGGGCTTTCGCAAACTATTCTTTCCCTCAGGCCCTCCCATCAGGCGGCGGTGCTGGAGCTGGGAGTGGATGCTCCCGGCCAGATGCTTCCCCTTGCCCGCTGCGCCGCCCCCGACATCGGCATTGTCACTGGCATCGGGGTCACTCACCTGCAGCAATTCGGCACCCGGGACGCCATCCGGGCTGAAAAACTGGCGCTGGGAGATGCCATGGCCAACGGTGCTCCCCTGCTGCTCTGCGGGGACAACGACCTGCTGGCCGATGTAGAAATCCCCCGCCTGCGGGTAATTCGCTACGGCATCGAAAACCCTCGCAATCAGGTGAAGGCTCAAAACCTGCGGGAAGAAGTTGGCGCCACCTTCTTTGATATTCTGTGGGAGGGGGGCTTGTACCCCGCCTGCATCCCCACGTTGGGACGGCACAACGTCCTCAATGCTCTGGCAGGATTTGCCGCCGGGGTGCTGTTGGGAATTCCTCCTGCTCAGGCCGCCGGTGCTCTGGAAGGCTACGCCCCCGAGGGGATGCGCCAAAAGGTGGTGTCCCACAAGGGGCTCACCATTGTGGAGGACTGCTACAACGCCTCCCCCGACTCCATGGAGGCCGCCCTTCACACCCTGAAGTCCATGCCCTGCCAGGGCAAGCGGATTGCCGTGCTCTCCGATATGTTGGAGCTGGGAAGCCGGGAGGAGGAGGAGCACCGCAGGGTGGGAACTGTTGCCGCCGGATGCGCCGACCTGCTTCTCTGTACCGGAAGCCGCTCCGCCCTCTACGCGGAAGGGGCCCGGCAGGCAGGCCTTGCTCAGGCCTTTCACTTCCCCGATCAAGATAGCCTTTACGCTGCCCTGTGCCGTGGGGTGACCACAGGGGATGTCCTGTGGTTTAAGGCCAGCCGGGGCATGCATCTGGAGCATCTTTTGGAGCGGATTTACGACCAGTAGCTCCCGCCTCTCCCCAATTTGGGAATAGGAGGGGCTGCAGCGTGTTTTTCTGCTTCCATCTGCCAAAGACGCCGCTTCTTGCCTTGACTTGCAGGCAAAAGCTTCTTTCGACAGTTTTTTCTTCCCCACTGCTCCACAATGAATCTTTGAGGCTCGTTCTCATCAAAACCATGGAGGATACCACTCATGACCAACCTTCCGGTCGTCACTGCCGCTGTTCTTTCTTTTGGCCTGACAGCCCTGACAGGCTTTTGGCTGATTCCTGTTCTGCGCCGTCTCAAATACGGCCAGACCATTCTGGACATCGGCCCCAAATGGCATATGAAAAAGCAGGGAATCCCCACCATGGGGGGGCTTATGTTTATTGGCGGCACTACACTGGCGATTCTGGCGGGATTTTTTATGCTGGCCACCAGCCCGGGAGACGAAACCTCCTCCATCCGGGGGGGAATGGCCGTCATCTTGGGGCTGATTATGTCCCTGGCCTTTGGCATGGTGGGCTTTGTGGATGACTACATCAAGGTGGTAAAGAAGCGGAATCTGGGCCTCAACGCCAGACAAAAGATGGTGATGCAGTTTTTTATCGCCATCCTCTACTTAGCCGGGCTCTGGCTGGCAGGAGAGCGTTCCACTGTGGTGTTTGTTCCCTTCTGGCACCCGGTGGATCTGGGGGTTCTGTACTATCCTTTGGCGGTGCTGGGAATCGTCTACCTGGTCAACGTGGTCAATATCACCGACGGCATCGACGGCCTCTGCTCCTCCGTCACCTTTGTGGCGGCTCTGGGCTTTCTGGCCATTGCCACCGTCTGGCACAGCAACGGTATGGCCATGTACGCCGCCGCTCTGGCCGGGGGATGTCTGGGCTTTCTGGTTTGGAACTTCTATCCCGCCCGAGTCTTTATGGGGGACACCGGCTCCCTGTTTTTAGGCGGAATGGTGGTGGCGCTGGCCTTTGGACTGCGCATTCCCATATTTTTACTATTTATGGGCATTATCTACATTGTAGAGGGCCTTTCGGTCCTCATTCAGATGGGGTGGTTCAAAATTACCAAGCACCGCTACGGACAGGGCCGGCGGCTGTTTAAGATGAGCCCCATTCACCATCATTTTGAAATGTCGGGCTGGAGTGAAACCAAAATTGTGGCGGTCTTCTCCCTGATTGAACTGGCAGGCTGCTGCCTTGCCCTGTGGGCCGTATTCCGCCTGTAATGCAGGCATGGTTGCAGTGCCCTTTATCGAAACCGCAAAGGAGTGAGGCGATATGACAACCAGAACCATGGGCTCCGACAACCGTCTGCCCCGCCGCCAAAAATCAGAGCACAGGCGGGAGAAGCCCTCTGCCAAAGCTTCCGCTCCCAAAAGAGGCGCCTTTTCCCTCTTTAGCGTCAAGGCAGGTGGAATCGACCTCACCTTTTTGATTCTGGTGCTGCTACTGCTCACCATCGGGCTGATCATGCTGTTTTCCGCCAGCTTCGCCAACGCTCTCTACTACCGGAACAACTCCTACGCCTTTATTTCCAACCAGCTGATTTTTGCCATTGCAGGCGTTGTGCTGATGCTGATGATCTCCACCGTCAACTACAAGGTACTGGAGCGCCTTGCCTGGGCCGTGATGGGGCTCAGCGTTCTGCTGCTGATTGTGGTGCTGTTTTGTCCCCCCATCAACAACGCCCGGCGTTGGATTCCCCTGCCCTTCTTTAACGTGCAGCCCTCGGAAATCGCCAAGTTTGCCGTTGTCATCCTCTTTGCCCATCTGGCGGTGCTCAACCAACACCGGATGGACAGCTTCCGGTATGGGGTGTTGCCCTTTGTCACCATTTTGGCCATGTTGGCCGCCCTGATTGTGGTGGAGCCTCACCTGTCCGGCACCATTCTAGTGCTTGCCATCGGAGCCATCATGATGCTGATCGGCGGCACCAACATCAAGTGGTTCGGTTTGGCTGCCATCATGGGGATTGTGGCCATCGGGGTGCTGATCATGATTCCCGACGTGGTGGAGTACGCTCAGGAACGGCTTCTTTCCTGGCGGGACCCCTTTGCCGACCCGCGGGACAGCGGATTCCAGACCATACAGTCCCTGTTTGCCATCGGCTCCGGGGGGCTGATGGGGGTGGGAATCGGCAACTCCCGGCAGAAGTACCTTTATCTGCCCGAACCCCAGAACGACTTTATCTTTTCCATTGTGTGCGAAGAGCTGGGCTTTGTGGGAGCTTCCCTCATCCTCATCCTCTTTGCCCTGCTGATCTGGCGGGGATTTGTCATCGGCATGCGCTGCAAGGACCGCTTTGGCGCTCTGGTGGCGGTGGGCCTCACCGCACAGGTGGGACTGCAAACCATCCTCAACATCATGGTGGTCACCAACACCATACCCAACACGGGAGTTTCCCTGCCCTTTTTTTCCTACGGCGGCTCCTCTTTGGTGATGCTGCTCTGTCAGATGGGTGTAGTTCTGGCTATTTCTCGTCAGGCCACTATGGAAAAAATTTAGCCCTGTTATTCGGTATTCCATTGGTTAAAGAAGTTTTCCCCCTCCACCATTTGTGCTATCATACCAACAGTTTTTCATTACCAGGGGCGAAGGAGCGAAGGCAATGCCCATCAAAGTACTGTTTGCCTGTGGAGGAACCGCAGGCCACATCAACCCGGCGCTGGCGGTGGCGGGAGTGCTAAAAAAACGGCACCCCGATGCCAAAATTTTATTTGCCGGAAATCCCAAAGGCATGGAGGCCCGGCTGGTTCCTGCAGCGGGTTATCCCTTTGCCCCCATTGAGGTGCTGGGCTTTCAGCGCCGGCTGAGCCTGCACAACCTGAAAAACAACGCCACGGCGGCGGCTTATCTTCTCACCGCCTCCCAAAAGGCGGCAAAGATTATCCGGGAATTTTCCCCCGATGTGTGTATGGGGACCGGGGGCTATGTCAGCGGCCCTGTGGTGCGTCAGGCCGCCAAAATGGGTATTCCCACCCTAACCCACGAGCAGAATGCCTTTCCCGGCGTCACCACCAAGCTCCTCACCCGCTATGTGGACAAGGTGCTGCTAGCTGTTCCCGAGGCCATTGACTACATCCCCCCAAAAGCTCACGACCGCTGTATCACCACCGGGAATCCGGTGCGGCAGGAGATTCTTTTAGCCGACCGCCAGTCCGCCCGCCAGAAAATGGGGGTGGGGGACCGAACCTGTCTGCTCAGCTTTGGCGGCAGTCTGGGAGCCCAGCAGATCAACGAGTCTATCGCCAAAGTGGTAGCATGGCACGCAGGAAAGGGAAAAGTCCACCACATTCACGCCACCGGACAGTACGGGACAGAGCTCTTTCCCCAGCTGCTGCGGGAGCGGAACATTCGGCCCGACGGGGACCCTCATCTGGATATCCGCACCTACATCGACGACATGCCCGACTGCCTGGCGGCGGCGGACCTTGTGATTTGCCGTTCGGGAGCCATCTCTCTTTCCGAATTGCAGGCGGCTGGAAAGGCCTCTATTTTAATCCCCTCCCCCAATGTGGCGGAAAATCATCAGTACCACAACGCCATGGTGATGGTATCCAAAAACGCGGCTCTGCTCATCGAGGAGCGGGATTTGACGGGGACAAGTCTGATTCAGGCGATTGAGGAGCTGATCGCCGATCCTCAGGAGCTAAGAAACATTGGTAAAAACGCAGCTTCGCTGGCAATTATTGACTCTGCAGAGCGTATTTGCAGTCAAATAGAAGAGCTGTTGTCATAAATTTTCAAAAAAACGCATTTTTTAAGCTTTTTCAGCCGTCAACCGGGGCTTTATCACCACTTCCCAACCTTTTGCATAGTATAGCTTGCAGGGATGAGGAGCCTTTCGGGAAAGCATCCGGTCGGCTTGTACTATTTTCCGCCCTGCAATGTTAGGAAAGGGTGGAAAAAATGTCCAAATACGTCATTGAAGGCGGTAACAAGCTGACAGGTGAAGTGATGGTCCACGGCGCTAAAAATTCGGTGCTGCCTATTTTGGCTGCAACACTTTTGACAGATACCAGCACGATACATAACTGTCCAAGCCTAAGCGATGTGGATGCTGCCTTTAACATCCTGTCCAATCTGGGATGCCGGATTGTGCGGGAGGATGACAGCGTCACCGTAGAAACCGAAGCTTTGAGCAGCTGCACCATCCCCGAGCATCTAATGAGAGAGATGCGCTCTTCCATCGTCTTTCTAGGGGCGGTGGTGGCCCGCTGCGGCAAAGCCAAAATCTCCATGCCCGGCGGCTGCGAACTGGGTCCCCGGCCCATCGACCTGCACCTTTCCGCTCTGGAAAAGCTGGGGGTCACCATTGAAGAGGAACACGGCTACCTCAACTGCACCGTGGAGGACAAATTACGCGGTGCCACCATTTCCCTGCCCTTTCCCAGTGTGGGCGCTACCGAAAACATCATGCTGGCCGCCTGCACCGCCGAGGGAGAAACTGTTATCCACAACCCCGCCCGGGAGCCAGAGATCGTGGATTTGGCCAACTTTTTGCAGCGGGCCGGAGCCCGCATCCACATCGGCGAAAACGGAACCATCTACATTCAAGGCGTCCAGAAGCTGCACCCCACCGAGCACACCGTCATTCCCGACCGCATTGCGGCGGCCACCTATTTGTGCTGCGCCGCCATCACCGGGGGCGAGGTGCTGCTGAAAAAGGTGATCCCCCAACATCTAACTTCTGTATTTCCCATATTGGAGGAGGCAGGCTGCCGCATTCGTCACACCGGCGGAGGAATCTACCTCCAAGGTCCCGAGCGGCCCCGTCCACTGCGCACGGTGCGCACCATGCCCTACCCCGGCTTTCCCACCGATGCCCAGTCCCCTATGATGGCTCTGAGCTGTATTGCTTCCGGTACTTCAGTGTTTGTAGAGAACATCTTTGAAAGCCGTTATAAACACGCCTACGAACTGACCCGCATGGGTGCCAGAATCCATCTGGAGGGCCGCGTGGCGGTGGTGGAAGGCGTTTCCAGACTCCATGGGACCCGGGTGGTCTGTACCGACCTGCGGGGGGGAGCTGCCCTGTGCTGCGCCGCTCTGGCGGCTCAGGGACGCAGCGAGATCACAAAAATAAACCATATCGAGCGGGGTTATCAAGATTTTGACAAAAATCTGCGAAGCCTTGGCGCTATAATGGAGAAAGTCCGCGAGTAGCGGCCGTGGTCCCAACCGGGCAACGCCGCCACCGGGATCACTTTTGGAGGAAACAACGTGGCGAGGCAGAGGAAAAAAACGCCGGCTTCCCGGGCCGACACCCGGGACAGATCACCGGCCCGTCAGCAGGCTCGGCGCAGAAAACGGCGCACCGGCAAACGGACCCTGCACTATCTGCTCCTGCTGCTCCTTGTCACAGGAGCCGGAGCAGTCCTCTCCCTCACCGTTTTCTTTAAAATAGAAGATATTCAGGTGATCGGGGTGGACCGATACGAACCCGATGCCATCATCGCCGTGTCCGGCATCCAAAAAGAGGACAACCTGTTGCGGATTCCCACCGCAGAGGTGGAAGAAAAGATTTTGGATGCCTTTCCCTATATCGAAAGCGTCAAGGTAGCCCGGCGCTTTCCTCCCCGGGTGGAGCTGCAGGTCACCCAATGCGTTCCCGGGGCGGCGGTTCTGGACGGCGAGCGGCTGGGGCTGATTACCCGAGAAGGCAAGCTGCTGGAAGTTGGCAACCTCTACATCCCCCCTGAGGTTCCGGTAATCAAAGGCTTGGAGCTGGAAGGGTTTGTCCCCGGTGATCTGCTGGGAGGAGAAGATCACCCTGAAAATCAGGAACGGCTCTGGATGCTGGACTATCTCTTTGACGCCGCAGAGCAGATCGGCTTTGGCCCCATTACCAACGTGGATGTCAGCGACCGTCTCAACATGAAGATGGTCTACGAGGCCCGTCTGGTGCTGGAACTGGGCAGTGAAGCGGATATGGAGTACAAGCTCACCTTTTTGCAGGAGGTCATAAATGATCTGGGTCCGGAGGATCAGGCCAGACTGGATGCCACCAATGTTCGCAGCAAGCGGATTCTGGTAAAATGGGGAAAGGTGGAAGAGGGAATCTTCACCCCTCTGCAGGGCGGTGACAGAGAGGTCGCCATAGAAGATCAGGAAACTATTTTGGCAGAAGGTTCCTCTCCTGCCAAAAGTAGCCCTTAAAATATGAACTTCCCGTAAATAAGCGAAAAAATCCAAGGGCATATATTGTGTTTTCGTGTAAGATTTGTTAAAGTATTAAAGAGTATCTTTTTGATCTGGCATATTGTATAACGTTAAAGGAAACTGATAATATATGGGAGGCGCCAAAATGCAGATGAATTTTGGTATGGATAACGAGTCGGAGAAGGTAGTCTCCATAAAGGTAGTGGGTGTGGGCGGCGGCGGCGGAAATGCCGTCAACCGGATGATCGATTCCTCTATGGACAGCGTGGAGTTTATTTCGATCAACACCGACAGTCAGGCCCTAAACATCTCCAAAGCTACCTTCAAGCTGCATATTGGCGGCAAAATGACCAAGGGAAAGGGAGCCGGAGGCTTCCCTGAAAAGGGGCAAAAGGCGGCGGAGGAAAACCGCGAGGAAATCGCCGCTGCGATTAAAGATGCCGATATGGTGTTTATCACGGCGGGAATGGGCGGCGGCACCGGAACAGGCGCTGCTCCCATTGTGGCGGAAATCGCTCACGAAATGGGCATTCTCACCGTGGGGATTGTCACCAAACCCTTTGCCTTTGAAGGCAAGCGCAGAATGGAACAGGCCGAGGCCGGCGTTGCCGCTCTTAAAGAGAGCGTAGACGCTTTGCTGGTGATTCCCAACGAGCGCCTCAAGCTGATTTCCGACCAGAAGATCACCTTGAAAAACGCTTTTTCCGCCGCCGACGACGTGCTGCGTCAAGGGGTGCAGAGCATCTCCGATCTGATCAACGTCCCCGGCGTGGTCAACCTGGACTTTGCCGATGTTACCGCCATTATGAAAAATGCCGGGTACGCTCACATGGGCGTGGGCCGGGCCGCTGGAAAGGATAAGGCTCAGGTGGCCGCCAGTCAGGCCATCTCCTCTCCCCTGCTGGAAACCTCCATCAAAGGGGCCAGAGGTGTCATCATCAACATCACCGCCTCGGAAGATGTGGATCTGGACGATGTGGATTTTGCAGCATCCATGGTCCACTCCCAAACTCACCCCGACGTCAACCTGATCTGGGGCGCTGCCTTGGATCCCGGACTACAGGATGAGATGATCGTGACGGTGATCGCCACCGGCTTTGATGCCGCCAGCGGCACTGCTCCCAGCTTTACCGCCGCCGAATCCGGTGCTGTGGCCATCCCTGCGGAAAAGCCGGAGGAGCAGGCCTTTGCCGACGATGAGGACGATCAGGGCTTCTACGATATCATGGAGTTGTTTAATAAGAAAAACCGCTAAAACTACATAGTCTGTTTCTGCGCCGGGTTAGGTATGCCCGGCGCTTTTTCTTTTTATCCTGCCATTTTTCTGCAAAATACTTTTCTTTTTAAAAAATATTAAAGTTTTGAGAAATACCACCGATATAGTTTATGTAGGCGTAAAAGGGCATTTACGCCGGAGGGCGCACACAGTATGATTACGCGGCATACTCAGCGCCAAACCCAATTGCCATTGCGCAAAGTCAACAAAGGATTTGAAGGCGGCGCGCAAGTTCCATCCCCCGTTTTACCCGAACGTGGGAATTGCAAACAAAATAACAAGGAGGAACAACAATGATTATTCAACACAACATTTCCGCTCTGAACTCCCATCGTCAGCTGGGCCTCAACAATATCGCCACCTCCAAGAACCTGGAGAAGCTTTCTTCCGGCTTTAAAGTAAACCGCGCCGGTGACGACGCTGCCGGTCTCGCGATCTCCGAAAAAATGCGGGGCCAGATCCGCGGTCTTGCCATGGCCGAGCAGAACGCCAGCAACGGCATCTCCCTGATCCAGACCGCCGAGGGCGGCCTCAACGAGACCCACGCCATTCTGCAGAGAATGCGGGAGCTGGCTGTCCAGTCCTCCAACGGCACCTACCAGGATGATGTAGACCGCGAAAACCTGGACAAAGAGCTGCAGGCCATTAAGAGCGAGATCACCCGTATCTCCGAATCCACCCATTACAACGGCATCAAGCTGTTGGATGGCTCTCTGGGCTCTGGTAAATTTTCTTCCGCTACCTGGAAAGAGGGATTGGCTGTTGGTACCAACAGCCAGATTAACAAAATCACCGGTGAGTCCCTGAATAAGGCAGGCACCTTCACCGCTGCGGCTGCAGCCGATACGAAAGCCACTACCCATATCGATGTCACCTTTACCGATGAGAACGGCAACGCAACCGTTACCCAACTGGCTTTGGCCGATATCGTTGATACAACCGATTATGGTGACAAGGGTACTAAAACTACTATCGATCTGACCAAGGTCGGCTTAGGTAAGGTAGAGATTGTTGCTACCGCTGATTCCGCAGATAGTGATATCGACGTTGCTAAGCTGGCTACTTTTATTACCGCTGCTGATGCTGTTGCAGCCGGCGCTTCCCCCAACGCAGGCGAGCTTATCTTCCAGATCGGTGCCAACGGCGGCGAGGACCAAAGAGTTGCTCTTTCCGTGGGCAATATGAGCGCGGTAGGCATTGGCGTGAACGATGTTTCCATCCTGACCCGTGAGGATGCCAACGATGCTATCGGCGTCATCGACAACGCCATCAATCAGGTTTCCGGCACCCGTGCCGACCTGGGTGCCCTGCAGAACCGCTTGGAGCACACCCTGAACAACCTGGGCGTGACCAAGGAGAACCTGACTGCTGCCGAGTCCTCCATCCGCGACGTCGACATGGCCAAAGAGATGATGGAGTTCACCAAGAACAACATCCTTGTGCAGGCTTCTCAGGCCATGCTGGCTCAGGCCAATCAGCTGCCTCAGGGCGTTCTGTCCCTGCTCCGGTAAGCTAGGTCTTAGCTACCTGCTTTCCATGCTCCTAAAGCCGCTCGCAAGACGGCTCCCACGCAAACTTAGTCTGTCCGGTTTCTGCCTGATACCAGGCGGAGCAGGAACATTCCGCGTAATATAGAAATGCAAAGCGGCGGGTAACCGCTTGTGTTTCCACTGGATAAGCGCTGCCGGCCAACGGTGGCGCTTATCTTAATCTTGAGGCTTGTCCCAAAGCGGGGGTACTTGTATGGTCTACGATTTAAACGAAAAGCTCAGCCAGATACGGTCTCAGCGCCGGGCAGAGGTGCAGGAGCAAATGCGCCTGCTGGATGAGCGAATCCTTGCCTTAACCCATCAACAGGACAAGGTAGGAGCCACCCGGGAGGTTCTGGAGCAGATGGAGGCTATCCTGCTGCGAATGGGCATGCTGGCCCGGGAAGCTGCCGCCAAACAGCCGCCCCGCCCCGGCCTGCTGCAGGAGTTTGAAGACTGCCAGCAACGGGTGGCTGCTCTTGCGGAGCAGGCAAAGCATCTGGGCCTTGATTTAACTCAAAACCCTGCCGGAACCATTCAGGCGATGATAAAATCTCTGGAACCCTAACGGCCGCGATGCTTTCTTTCCCTGTCCCGTTGATCCAATATCCCCCTGCTCTCTGCTGCGGCAAAGAACAGGGGGATTTTTGGAGCTACAGTAGTTTGATAATTTCGTATATGCTGTTGAGAACCAGCCACTGCTGGGGGAAATACCGCATAATCTGCCAGATTCCTATGCCATACAGGCCGTATTGATTGACCAGCCGGGCCTTGGCCTGAACGCTCCGGGCATCTTCGAACCAGACCTCATGCTCCTGCCCATTATCGGGGTGATAGTAGTGAAAAAAGGGTGCTTGGGATACCTCGTCATATTGGATGGGAACACCGCTCTGCCGGGCAATTTCCACCGCCTCTACATTTCCAATGGTGGTGGCTCTGGTCTCCCCCTGCACAAAGGGCAAGGGCCAGTCGTAGCCGTAGTTGGGTATCCCCAGCAGCAGCTTTTGAACAGGTATTTGGGTGACTCCATACTCCACCACCTGACGGACACTGTTAATAGGGGCAACCGCCATGGGAGGACCGTAAGTATAGCCCCACTCGTAGGTCATCATCAAAGCCCGGTCGGCGGCAGCTCCCAAACCGCCGTAATCGTGGCCCTCGTACAGTGCCCCCGGCTGTTCGCTGCTGATCTTGGGAGCCAAGGTGACGAATACCACCTTTCCCAGAGCGGACATCCGCTGGTGAAGGCGCTCCATAAATTCCACAAAGGCGGCGCTGTTTTCGCCCCCCACAAATTCAAAATCCACGTCGATGCCGTAGTAACCCTTTTGGACCATGGTATTAGCCAGAGCGTCGATGACCTTTTGTTGCAGCTCCAAATTGTTAAAGAGCTGCCCGGCCAGCTCGGCGGAAAAGGTTCCCTCCTCCGACATGGCGGCCAGTACCAGCAGGGGGGCTGTGCCGTACTCCAAGGCCATAGCGATTAGCTCCTCATCGTCGGGAACCACCAAATCCCCCTCGGGTGTAAACCCATAGGTGAAGATGCTCAGGTAGGTCAGATAGGGCAGCTGCCGGCGCAGCACCCACCGGTTGATAAAGGGATAGGCGTAACCGTTGACGGCAATGTAGCCCTCCTTTTGATCGTCGTAGCGAATCACCAAAGTCTGGCCGGGATAGAGAAACTCGTTGGCGGTGAGGACGGGGTTGTTCTGCAGCAGCGTGTTGACGCTGACCCCGTAATCGGCGGCAATTTGCAGTAGGGTTTCCCCTTCCGCTACCGTGTGAACCTGGGCGGGAAACAGCACCACCACCGTTTGCCCCACCACCAGATTCTGAAAACGCCCCAATCCGTTGTTTGTCAGCAACTGCTCCACGCTCACCCCGTACTGCCGGGCGATGGAATAGACGGTATCTCCTGGCTCCACCACATGGATAATCATATACCTCCCCCTCCCCACAATCATTCTATAATAATGTTTATGTCAAAGGGACACAGGATAGCACGGTGATCTTTTAGGAAAAGGCCGCTTCGCCTATGATTAGGCTTTTGCATTTCCATCCAAGGGCTGCCATCGCTTCCGCTTGTAATTTGGCGTCACTCTGTTATAATATAGTAAAAATAGATTACAACAAAAGGGGGTGCGCCATGACCATGACGCCCCAGGGCCGCGAGACCCTTTTTGAATGGTTTGTCCGGGCTTTGGTACTGTGTGCCTGTTTGCCCGTTCATGAATTTGCCCATGCTTATGTTGCGGATAAGCTGGGGGACGATACCGCCCGCAGGCAGGGCCGCCTGACCCTCAATCCCTTGCGCCATCTGGACCTTTGGGGAAGCGTTCTGCTGATTTTTGTGGGCTTTGGCTGGGCCAAGCCGGTGCCGGTGGACCCCCGCCGCTTTAGGCACCCCAAGCGGGATATGGCCATCACCGCAGCCGCCGGGCCTATTTCCAACATCATTATGGCCACGGTATTGCTGACAGTACTCAAAATACTGTATTATACCAGCTTTACCGGTTCCGGCAGGTTCTACCTCCTGCTGTCTATTTTGGAGATCGTCATCATCGTCAACTTGGGGTTGGCGGTGTTTAACCTGCTCCCCATTCCCCCTCTGGACGGCTCCAAGTTGCTGGGAGCCATCCTTCCCGATCGCATCTACGACCGGATCGCCCGCTACGACAGGATCATTATGCTCGCTCTATTTGCTCTGCTGTGGACCGGGGTGCTCAGCCTGCCCCTTTCCTTTTTGAGAAACCAGCTGCTCACCTTGTTGGACCTTATTACGCGCCCCATCGACATCCTGTTCGCCGGGGGATGAGTATGGAAACGCTCAACTTTACCGTAGCCCAGTATGAAGCCCCTTTGGATTTGATTCTTCACCTTATTTCTAAGCACAAGCTGGATATTTTAGATATCGACATCTCCTCCCTGCTGGAGCAGTATCTGGAGACCATTGAGTCCTGGAAGACGCAGAATCTGGAGGTGGCCAGCGATTTTTTGGAGATGGCCAGCCGACTGGTGTACATTAAAACCGTCTCCCTGCTGCCCCGCCATGAGGAGGAGCACGAAAAACTCCGTCAGGACCTGACCGGTCAGCTGATCGAATACTCCATCTGCAAGCAGGCGGCCAAGACTCTTGGCTCTGTGTATATCGGTCAGGATATTTTTGTGCGGGAACCCGCACCCATCGAATTTGATCCCGCCTACACCCTGACCCATCCCGCCGGCGTTTTACTTGCAGCCCTTGCCGACGCCATGGGAAAGGGCGCAAGGCGTCTGCCCCCTCCCCGAGAGGCCTTCGAGCCCCTAATCAACCGGCCCATTGTCTCGGTCACCGCCAAAATCTTCACCGTGCTCCGCGCTCTTAGGACCGATGGTCGAGTCAAGGTGGACAGGCTGTACCGCATGAATACAGACCGCAGCGGTATGATCGCCACCTTTTTGGCTCTGCTGGAGCTGATTAAATCCGGCAAGGTAGCTCTGTATCACGATCAGGTGGAGCTAACTTTCCCCCATCAAAATCTGGAAGAGCCCAATTCATAAGCAGCATCCCGGATGCAAGGCCCGAAGGAGGATAGCAACGCCCCACCGATACTATCAGGTGAAAGACGCTTTCATGCGCCGCAGAACACCCGTATACACTTTTTTTTGACAGGAGAGAGCGTCTGAATTGAACTGGAACAGTTGTGAACGCCAAATTGAGGCGATAATCTTTGCGGCGGGAGAGCCTATCGAACTTTCCCGGATTGCACAAGCTTTGGATTTGGAAGAAAACGTCGTCCGGCACTGCATCCACCGGATTCGCGAACGGTATCTGGAACACCAAAGCCCCTTTGATTTGGCGATTCTGGACGATGCGGTTCAGATGTGCACCCTGCCGGAATACGGCGACGTCATTCGCAGTGCGCTGGAACTGCGCCGCACCGCACCACTTTCCCAAGCAGCTTTGGAGGTGTTGTCCGTTATTGCCTACAACCAGCCGGTCACCCGCTCCTTTGTGGAGCAAGTGCGGGGGGTGGATTGCTCCTCCATCGTCCGGTCACTGGTGGAAAAGGGCCTGATTGAAGAAGCCGGGCGGCTGAATATTCCCGGGCGGCCCATTGCCTACCGCACCTCCCCCGGTTTTTTGCGCAGCTTTGGACTGACCGGTCTGGAGCAACTCCCCAACCTCCCCGATGATGCGGAAGAAGAGGACCCACAGGAACCGGAGCAACTGGAAGGCCAGATGGACTTTTTTGAGCTTTAGGCAGGCCAATGCGCATCCAAGGCTCCGGGAGTTGCCCGCCCCGCCGTGTTCTTCTCAGAGTTTGACATAACCCAAGGGTTTCAGCATGGCGGACACGCAAAGGAGGTGGCGTTGTGATAGCACTGGCCATTGTGGGCGCAGTCTTCCTGCTGTTGTTTTTGCTCCTCCTGCCCAGCGTCCGCCTACACCTCTCTTATAAGCAGGGAGAGGCACAGGTCAGCCTTCACTACCTGTTTTTGCGCTTTCGCCTCTTCCCCCTCAAAGAAAAGCCCGACGCCAAGGAAGAACCGGACCAGGAAGCCGAAGAAGCCGAGGCAAAGGAGCCTAAGGAAGAGGAGCCCCAGAAGAAAAAGAGCTTTGCCCATCAGCTGGAGGACATCCGGGATTTGGTGCGAAGCTCTGGCAAAGCCCTCAATCGACTACGCCGACACATCATCTTCTACCGGTTGCAGGGGCATATTGCAATTGCCCGGGAGGATGCCCATCAAACCGCTTTGGCCTATGCCAAAACCGCTCTGCTGCTCCAGACTTTGCTGGAGGTCATCGGCGAGGTCTTTGTCCTCAAAAAACACAAGCTAACCCTTTCCCCGGATTTTACCCGGGAAAGCAGCGTATATCATCTCTCACTGCGCATCCGCTTTCGCCCTCTGTTTGTTTTGACAGCGGGAGTAGGAGTCCTGCTTGCCCTTCTGCGAAACGCTCACAGGGGCAAAAAAAATTCTGTCAGTAAAGGTGGTTCCTATGAGTCAGCAGCATCCCATCGGTGAATTTACCACTGCCGCCCTCGATTCCCTGCGCTCTTTGGTGGATGTCAACACCATCATCGGCGATCCTATCACCGCTGCCAACGGCGTGGTGATTCTTCCCATCTCCAAGGTGAGCTTCGGCTACGCCTCGGGAGGCAGCGATCTTCCCGCCAAAACCACCGAGCTGTTTGGCGGCGCAACCGGAGGCGGAGTCACCATCCAGCCTTTGGCCTTTCTGGTGATTACCAAGGACGGCGTGGAGCTTTTGCAGCTTCAGTCGGCGGAAAACACTGGGGATCGCATTGTTAACGCCGTGCCCGGTCTGGTGGACAAGGTTCTGGGCCTTCTGAAGAAGGATAAGGACAAGAACAAGGAAAATGGGGCCAACGAGGCTCCCTTGGAGTAGGCCGGTCCAAACGTCTAATTGTCCCACCCCCTTCATATTATTGGATAAAGGGGTGTGGAACCATGAAAAAACATCTATTCTGTCTGTTGGCCCTTGCCTGCCTGCTGACCCTGCCTGTTGCGGCAGCTCAAGAGCAGGCAGTGGTGCGGACTGTTCCTGATGTTTCGGGGATGGAAGTGGGGGCCAAGGCCGCTTTGGTGATGGAGGCCCGGACAGGACAGGTGCTCTTTGCTCAAAATGAGGGAGAGCAGCTTCCCATTGCTAGCACCACAAAAATTATGACTACCCTCATCACTCTGGAGCAGCCCGATTTGGATGAGTGCTTTGAGGTGGACAGCGCCGCCATTCGGGTGGAAGGCTCCTCCATGGGTCTACAGGAAGGGGATCAGGTCTCTTTACGGGCTCTTGCCGTGGGGATGCTCCTTCATTCGGGCAACGATGCGGCAAACGCAGCCGCCGTGCGTATTTCCGGCTCCATTCCCGCCTTTGTGGAAAAGATGAACCAAAAGGCCAAGGAGCTGGGGATGAAGGACACCTCCTTTGAAACTCCCTCCGGCTTGGATGGAGAGCACCACTACTCCACCGCCTACGATATGGCTCTGCTGGCCCGGTACGCTCTGGAAAACGAAACCTTTGCCAGCATCTGCTCCCAGTACCGGATGCGGACCAACTTTGGCAATCCCCCGGCAGACCGCTGGCTGACCAACCACAACAAGCTGCTCAACTACTACGAGGGCACCTACGGCGTTAAAACCGGCTTTACCAAAAAGGCGGGGCGTTGCCTTGTTTCTGCTGCCCAGCGAGACGGGGTCCAGCTGATCTGCGTCACCCTCAACTGCCCCGACGACTGGACGGTGCACCGCAACCTTTTCGACGCCTTCTTCCCCCAGCTGGAGCTGATCAACCTGACCCAGCGCATCCCTCCCGTTCAAGTGGCGGTCACCGGCGGCGTCTTTCCCCGGGTGGAACCCGAGCAGTTGGAGGATGTTTCCCTCCCTCTGCCGGTAAACGGCTCCCGGCTGCGCTGCGATGTGGTGGTGCCACCCTTCCTCTACGCTCCCATCCACAAGGGTGACTATTTGGGGGAGGCCCGGATTTACCTGAATGAGGAGTTGGTCGCCACCTTTTCTCTCACCTCTGACCGGGATGTGGCCCTGCTCCATCCCTATCAGGAACAAAGAAGCCTGCGGGGGCGTCTGACCGGTCTCTTTGGGCTGGGGGATTAAACAAAGTCCTGCCCCGCCGTATGGAATCGGTTTTTTCACATAATCTAACAAGGAAATCCAAACAAAGGAAGTTTATACTATGGCAAACTCACCCGCCCGTATTCAAAAAGTGTTGTCCGAGCAGGGCATTCTCTCCCGGCGCAAGGCCGAGGAGGCGGTGGCCCAGGGACGGGTGACCGTCAATGGACGGCCCTGTAAAATTGGCCAGCCGGTAGACCCCCGCCGGGATATCATCACTCTGGACGGTCAGCGTCTGGAGTTTGAACGCAACCGCCAAAGCGTTGTTCTCATGCTACACAAACCCCGAGGTGTGGTCACCACCACCAGCGACGAAAAGGGCCGAAAAAATGTAATGGACCTGCTGGCAAACTACCCCCAGCGGGTTTACCCCGTGGGCCGGCTGGATATGCAGAGCGAAGGCCTGCTTCTTCTCACTAACGACGGGGAGCTGGCCAACCGCATCATGCACCCCCGCAGCCATCTGGGCAAAACCTACCGGATCACCGTGCGCTCTTTGGTGACCGAGGAGCAGATGGTTGATCTTTCCACCGGAGTCTCTCTGGATGGCCGCCCCACTCTGCCCGCCAAGGTTCATGTGCTGAGCAGTGAGCCGGGGCGTTCGGTGCTGCAGCTCACCATCTTTGAGGGGCGCAACCGTCAGGTGCGCCGGATGTGCGAGGCGGTGGGGCTGGAAGTTGCCCGGCTGCGCCGCACCTCCGTTGGCCCTATTAAGCTGGGGATGCTGCCTCCCGGTCAGTATCGGGAGCTGACCCCCGCGGAGCTTTCCGCCTTGCGGGGCGCTCTCACCAAGGCCGAAAACCGGTCGGACACTCCAATGAAAAAATCCCCCTTGCGCAAGAGGGGGCCAAGAAGTCACGACACAGGCAGATGACAAAGTGGACGCCGAAAGGAGCTGAAAATCCCATCCGTCGGGCTGTTCGCCTTTGGCGGCAGACCCCAAAGGGAAAAGGTTATGCTGGAGATTATACCCAATCTGGACGACAAGCTGTTGGCCGTTTACTGCAAGAAATGCGGTAAGCTTCACGGTCCCTCGTTTTACCTTTATCTGGCCATCGATCGGGGCGAAACTCTGGCCGCCGGGCTGTTTGAGGTGGAAAGCAACCGAGTCAACGTCGTCTACTACGAAAGTGTGGAGGAGGACCCCCATCTTTTTGATGCGGTTCTGCGGGCGGGACTCAACTATGCCGCGGAACACGGTATTTCCAAGGGCTACCTGCCCGAGCCTTTCCGCAGCCACCACCGGACCTTCTTTGCCAAGCTGAATTACCCGCCCCAATCTGTATTTGACATCACTAACTTCTTTCGCAAGTACAAAAGCTGCAACTGAGCAGCTTGTTGGATTAAAAAAGACCGGCATCCTTTTGGGATTCCGGTCTTTTTGCGCGCTGCGATCAAAGATTGCTCCCGCTATTCGCAGAACTCCTTAGGCTGCTCCTTGCCTTCCAGCACCCGCAGAGCTGCCCCAGCCAATGCTTCCATCTCCATTTCCCCCGGCTGGACAAACACCGGGGCGATAAAGCTTACCCTTTCGGTGACATGGTCCATCAGCGGAGTGCAGCGGGCCACTCCACCGGTGAGGATCACCCCGTCCACCTTCCCAGAAAAGACGGCGGCAAGCTGGGCCACGCTTTTGGAAATTTGATAGCCATAGGCTTCGAAGATAAGAGCGGCCTGCTGGTCCCCATCCTCAATGCGCTGCAGCACCTCGGGGATATCGGTGGTGCCAAGGTAGGCCTTGAAGCCGCCATTTCCCCGGACTCGGGCATAGGCGGTTTTCCGGTCGGCCCAACCACCGCTAAAGCAGTAGGACACTAGATCGGAGGCAGGCAGTCCTCCCGAGCGGACGGGTGAGAAGGAGCCCTCGTCATCCAGCACCAAATCCACCGCGCGGCCCTCTCTCAGAGCCGCATAGCTGACGCCGCCCCCCAGATGCCCCACAATGAGGTTGCAGCGTTCCAGAGGCTTGCCCAGCTGTTCCTGCGCCACCTTGCGGGCAGTGGCCCGGATGTTGAGGGCGTGGAAGGTGCTCACCCGTGGGATTTCCGGCAGACCGGAAATCCGGGCCACCTCGTCCAGCTCGTCGGTGGTGACAGGATCGCAGATATAGGCGGGGATCCCCAGAGTTGACGCGATTCCATAGCCGATTAGCCCCCCCAGATTGGAGGCGTGATCCACATAGGAGCGGTGGAGCAGATAGTCTGCCATCTCCTCCCCCACCCGGTAGACTCCCCCTTCCATGGGGGGCATGACTCCGCCGATGCCAATAATGGCGGAAAGCCGGGCACTGTCCGCCCCAGCCTCTTGGAGCATAGCCATAATGTAGCGCTCCCGCAGCGGAGCCTGAGCCCGCACGCTGGGGTAGGCGGCCAGTTCTTCCACTGGATGGGAAATCTCACGGGAAAGCAGACAGGTCTCCCCTTCAAACAGAGCTGTTTTAGTAGACGTACTGCCGGGGTTGATTACCAGAATCATAGGTTTCATGGAATTGGGTTCCTCCTTGCGAGCTTTCAGTTTTGTATTTTGTATTTTGTATGTGAACGTTTTTTATTATAACATACGGGATTAAAAAACACGACAGCCAAAAACACGGGAAACCCACACCCGCTCACACACTCGCTCAGTTGTTCTTTTTTCTTTCCAAACGGTAAAAACTATGCTATACTGAAATGGCATAAACCATTTAAGTTGCGTATATTGAAAGCCTCGGCGGCCAACACTACATACTGGAAATTCCTGACGTGAAAGGAGCTTCGGTATGAGTGAACAGCAGCGCAAGCGAAGGACCGCCGCCATGGCCTCGGAGGAGGATACCGCCGAGGACGAGGAGGAACTGGTCCACACCCAGCAGGAACAGACCCAGCAAATAATCCAAACCGGTGGAATCACCACCACCAAGGGCAGGCACACCATCCACTGTCTCACCATTGTAGGGCAGGTGGAAGGTCACTATATTCTGCCCCCCCAAAATAAAACCACCAAGTATGAGCATGTGATTCCCCAGCTGGTAGCCATTCAGGAAAACCCGGAAATTGAAGGACTGCTCATTGTCCTCAACACCGTGGGGGGCGATGTGGAGGCGGGCCTTGCCATTGCAGAGCTGGTGTCGGGCATGCGTAAGCCCACGGTTTCGCTGGTGCTGGGGGGAGGCCACTCCATCGGTGTGCCTCTGGCTGTCAGCGCCAAGGTCAGCTTTATTGCCCCTTCCGCCACCATGACCATCCACCCCGTGCGGATGAACGGCCTGGTGCTGGGGGTTCCTCAAACACTTTCCTATTTTGATAAAATGCAGGAGCGAATCGTCCGCTTTGTGGTGGACAACTCCAACATTTCCAACGATGCCTTTCGTAAGCTGATGATGCAGACCGGGGAGCTGGTGATGGACGTAGGCACCGTTCTGGATGGACAGGAGGCGGTAAAATGCGGCCTCATCGACCATCTGGGCGGACTTTCTGATGCAGTGGAATGCCTCTACGATCTCATTGAAAAGGAGAAGTCCCCCCGCAGCAAGACAGGCTCCCGGGCAAAAAAGCCGCCTTCTCCAGCCAAAAAGCCCGGTAGCGTCAAAAAACAGCCTGCGGTGGCAAGCCCTCGGGCCATTGCCCAGCTTGAGGGGGAAAAGCGTCCCCGAGGACGCCCCCGGAAGGCCGCCTCCCCCGCCGCTTCGGCGGCAGAAGTCACGGATAGCGCTTCTTGGATCAGCCAGAGCGAGGCCACCTATTCCGGTGAGTTACCCTATCCCCCCTTGCCAAACGACAAAAATCCGCATATCTCCACTCAAAACAAGCATACAATAGAGTCTGGGGATTCCTCCAGCGGTCCGAAAGGGCGGTGAAACCATGGTGATTCACTCTGTAATGCCCTATGCTTTTTTGATGGAACAGCCGGAGCAGCCTCCCGGCGCTCTCATGGAGATTCAGGGCGGGTATCTGGAAGGCTACCAGACTCCCCGTGGATTTGTGGCAAACCGCCTCATTTCCACCGACCCTGCCCTGTATCTGAAGACCGAGTACACCCCCGGGAGCATCTTTCCCCCGGGAGTTCATTGACAGCATCTGCTCTACCCTTCCGCAGACCCCGGAACCTTCCGGGGAGTACATAATCTCCCCCCGGTTGGGCCGGATTTTCTGCGGCTTTAAGCTGTTGTTTGCCTAAAGGCTTTGACCTGTTGTAAAAATCCAGCCGACACCGGAGGTTTTATTATGAGCATCGGCAACGCTATTTTTCAGGGAATCGTACAGGGACTGACGGAGTTTCTCCCGGTATCCAGCTCAGGGCATCTGTCCCTGATTCAATACTTCACCGGGCAGGGGGGGGAACAGGGGGTTCTCTTTACGGTGATGCTTCATCTGGGGACTCTGCTGGCGGTTCTGCTAGCCTTTTGGGGTACTATCTGGGATTTGATCAAGGAGTTTTTCTCCATGCTGGGGGAAATCTTTACCGGGAAGTTCACCTTCCGGGTGGTGAGCGGCAAGCGCCGGATGATCTTCCTGCTGATTGTGGCCTGCCTGCCTTTGCTGATCACGATAATCTTCAAGGATTGGTTTGAGGCCTTGTCCACCGACCAGAGCATTTTGGCCGAGGGGATTTGCTTTCTCATTACCAGTGGCCTGCTCTTTCTTTCTGACCGCTGCGTCAAGGGGAGAAAGACTGCCGGAACCATGCAATACCGGGACGCCGTAGCCATTGGTGTGGCTCAGGCCATCGCCCCCCTGCCGGGAGTTTCCCGCTCCGGGTCCACCATTGCCGTGGGACTGCTGGCCGGGCTGGAGCGCAAATACGCCGTAGCCTTCTCCTTTATTTTGGGGGTTCCCGCTGTGCTGGGGGCCAACCTGTTAGAGGTGGGAAAAATCACCAAGGAAGGGCTTTCCATTCCCCTGCCCACACTGCTGGCAGGAATGCTCTGCGCCCTGCTCTTCGGCGTTCTGGCCATCCGGCTGGTCCGCTGGCTGGTGGTCTCCGATCGGTTTGTCTGGTTCGCATGGTACACTCTGATCCTGGGAATTTTAGTCATCGCCGTGGCCATCTTCGAAAACATGTCGGGGCAGATGCTGCAACAGATCGTCATGGGGGCCTGACCCTTTCACCTACATAGAAAGCGGCGGAAGATTTCCCCGCCAAGCAACGACTCGCAATATCATAGAGTAAAGAGGTAGTATCCACTATGGCAGCCAGTACCAAAGGAAAAAACAAGCGCACCACCAAGCGCTCCCCCGCCCGCGAGACCAAAGCCACCACCCTTGCCAGAAAGCAAATGTGGGCAGTGGTTTTGTTTGCGCTGGGCATATTGCTGGGAGCTCTCACCTTTGTGGAAGGGGATAAGCTCTGGAAGATACTTCACGAATTCCTCTTCGGGATGCTGGGGCTGAGCGTCTACTTCCTCTCTCCCCTGCTGATCTACACCGCCGTGATCGCCGCCATGGACAAGCCCCTCTCCTCCATTCAGGCAAAGCTGTGGCAGGTCATCACCCTCATCGCCATTTTGTCCGGGGCCTTTCAGATTTTCGGGCCGGGGCTGCCCAATCAGGAAAACTTTGTGGAGAACATCATCCATCTCTATCAGCAGGGAGCCACCCCCAAGGGAGGCGGTCTCATCGGTGCTCTCACCGCCTGGCCTCTGCTGGCTCTCTTTGAGAAAACCGGAGCCTCCATCATCATTGCCCTGCTGATCTTTGTTTTTGTGATGCTGATCACCGGTTCCACCCTCATCGGGCTGATCCATGCGGCCAAGAAGCCGGTGGAAGGTCTGGAGGCCACATACACTCAGCAGATGCTGGAACGGCAGGAGCGGCAGGTCTCCCTTTCCGAAAAGCCGGGAAGGGCCAAGAAGCCCCAGGCTCCTCCCGATGCGGAGCCTACACCGTCGGGGCGGTTTGCCTTTGACGTAGACATTAGCGAGGACACTTTTGTGGATTCCGAACCCGATTTTGCTGTTCCCGATGCTCAAGCCAGCAAGAACCGCCTGATGCATCTGGCGGGGGGTGGGCCCGACAGCCCGGTGGAGATCATCTCCGCTCAGGAGCTGCGGGGAGCACAGCCGGACCCGGAGGACGAATCCGGTGCTCCCGGTCACCCCTTGGAGCAGGATATTCTCCAGGCGGAGCAGGACGGGGACATCGCCGAAATTGTCGACCGGTTCATCGGACCTTCGGCAGAGACCACCCCTGCCTGGGAAACCGCCCCCGATCCGGTAACCCAGCCTCTTTACGACGTTGTGCCCTCTG
>JAHDPQ010000153.1 GCA_018434245.1 Oscillospiraceae bacterium | reverse complement strand
GGTCTTCCTGTGGACCTCCGGGTTGGCGGGATTGACAAACTGGCCGGGGATAAACGAATGAGGGATCTCTTTGGCCAGCTCTTCGGCTCTGGCAATGGCGCCAGACATCCCCTTGGAGCCTTCGGTGAGGACCAATTCAGCTCCGTAAGCCTTGAGGAGATTCCGGCGCTCCACGCTCATGGTTTCCGGCATGGTGAGGATGGTGCGGTAGCCGCGGGCTGCGGCGACCGCTGCAAGGCCAATTCCAGTATTGCCGCTGGTGGGCTCAATAATCACCGATTCCGCAGTGAGAAGCCCCTTGGCTTCGGCATCTTCGATCATGGCTTTGGCGATCCGGTCCTTTACGCTGCCCGCCGGATTAAAGTATTCCAGCTTGGCCACTACAGCAGCCTTAAGCCCATGCTTTTTTTCGTAGTTGGAAAGTTCCAGCAGCGGCGTATTCCCAATGAGGTCCGTCAGGCTTTTATAAATATTTGCCATGTTATTCCCCCCTACACAATAATATTCTGTATTCATATATGATTGATAGGATTATAATACTGCAGCTCTCTTGGAATGTCAATATGGTTTCTGTGATTTTTAATGATGATGACATCGACAGAGACTTGCTTCTTAAAAAACACCTCCCGCAGCAGTAAAGTCCTGCAACGGGAGGCCTGTTTTCTTGCGATTATTTAATTTCGTAAACCCAGCCGAAGGGGTCAGGGAGGGCTCCGGTCTGAATGCCGGTAATGTTGTCATACAACTTTTGAGACAGCGCGCCGATCTTACCGTTGTTAATGTGCATGACCTTGTCGCCCCACTTCAACTCACCCACAGGGGAGATAACGGCGGCGGTGCCGCAGCCAAACACCTCCTGAAGCTTTCCAGCATCGTAAGCGTCAGCAATTTCCTGAATGGGAATTTTCCGCTCCTCCACAGGGATATTCCAGGAATGGAGCAGCTCCAGCACCGACTTGCGGGTGATACCCGCCAAAATAGTTCCGCTGGATAAATCGGGAGTAACCACCTTGCCATCGATGACAAAGACGATGTTCATGGCGCCCACTTCGTCCACATACTTACGACTAACGCCGTCCAGCCACAGAACCTGAGCATACCCCTGTCCGTTGGCCTCTACCTGAGCCTTGAGAGATGCGGCGTAGTTTCCGGCACATTTGGTAAAGCCGGTACCTCCCTGAACAGAGCGGGCATATTGGTTTTCCACATAAATTTTCACGGGAGAAAGACCGCCCTCGTAATAGGAACCTACAGGGCACAGTATGGTGATGAACTGATAGGTGCTGGAGGGATGAACCCCCAAGAACACATCGGTGGAGATGATAAAGGGGCGAATGTACAGGGAGGTTCCCGGCTCCTTGGGAACCCAGTCGGCATCCACTTTCACCAGTTCGGCAATGGCCTGGACAAAAAAGTCCGCATCCACCGGAGGAATGCAGAGCCGCTCCCCGGAGATACTGATTCTCTTCATATTCTCATGGGGGCGGAACATCGCCAGTTTATCCCCGCAGCGGTAAGCCTTCATTCCCTCAAAGATAAGTTGACCGTAATGGAGACTGGTGGTGGCAGGATCCAGGGAAAGTGGCCCGTAAGGCACAATGCGGGCGTCGTGCCACCCCTTGCCCTCGGTGTAATCGATAATCAGCATGTGATCGGTAAAATATCTACCGAAACCCAAAGGGCCCTGAGGTTTCTGCTTAGGTGTTTGTGTGCGGGTAATTTGCAGTCCTTCCATGTTATTCTCTCCTTAAATACGGTTTGCTCTTGTCGCAATCGCGATAGTTATTTACCTATTCTACCATCAACCAGACATTTATGCAAGATTCCCCTTTGAAACCTTCTTTTTTGTCGAAAGAAAATTACCATTGCCCTGCAGATGCAAAAAAGCCCCGCCTTAGCGGGACCTTTTTGTCCGAAAAGAGGTGACGGGTCTCTTTTCGAGGGGGCGGCGCAGGCTGCACCGCCGCGTAAAGAAAGGGAAGGATACATAGCCGACATCGGCTGTGAGAATTGGTAGAATGAAAAATAAATTCTGCTTGGATATTGTTAAAAAGACCCGCTCCCCCGCAATCTCAAAATAGAATCTATGCAATACCGCGGGGTATTTCTGTTGGGTCTTAGGTTTTCTTTGTATTGTACTATACTACATTTTTGCAATTTTGCAATACGTAAATTTCACTTTTGTTTCAATCCACAAAGGTGCGGTAGGATCCACCTTATTTTTGTGCGTTTTTATGTTCGGAACCCATTTGTTAGTTTTTCCTTTCACAATCGCTCTGGGATTAATCCTCCCCTTTGAACTGCTGGGAAAACGCCGCTTCCCACCATGAAAGTATAATTTTCGTCCTTGCAAAATCACTTAGGTAGATCGGAAGCTAGGACGCCTCGGCTTTTTCCCAATTCTCCAGCGCTTCCCGCAGCAGTTTGACAGAATGCCTGACACATCCTTCAAAATCAGCGTCTTGTGGCAAGATAATGGGCAGGTGAAGATCCACAGCCGGACAGGCCTGCCCCAAGGACTGCAGCAAAGCGGCCTCATAGGCACCGGTGGGAACCGCAGGCAAAAAGGAAATGCTCAGAACCCGGGAAAGACCGCAAAGTCGCAGCGGAGCGACGGGGCAACCGTAACGGGCGCTGTAATCGCACAGGCGGTATTCCCCCAATGTGTAACTGCCCAGCCCCGCTGTTCCGCTGACAGTGGCGCTGAGCATATCGTATGGCTCCTGAAGGGGCAGGGCAGAAAACGTATCGCTGTTTAAAGAAAAACTGTCGGTAAACACTACCATCCGGCCGTCGGTGAGGTTGCAAGATGTTACGCAAACCGGTCTTCGCTGCTTGGATTTCACCTTGGCCAGAGTTTCGGCCATCACCGCCAATGCGGTGTCCAAATCCCACCGGGCCACATCTTTTAAGAACCGCTTGGCCATTAGGTCTATTTTCTCCGGTTTCAGTCGAGCGCTCCAAGAAAGAGCGGCGGCAGCGGGGATGGAACTAGCCGCCACCATGGCGATTTCATATCCCTGACGTTCCACTTCCTCCAGCACCCGGTGGGCGCAGATACCTCCCATACCACAGCCCGACAAAGCCACTCCCAATTTCATATCAACACTCCTTGTCTGCAAGATCAAAAATGGCGGCGGCAATGGCTTCATTCGGCATACCGTCACCAAAGGGGCGCCATTCATTAACAGAAGGCTTGGTCCCCGTTTCCTATGGTTTGTTACCCTATCATATGGCGGCGGGTTGCTGTTAGTCACAGGTCAATCCTCCACTACATCCGGCCTTTTCCAACGGAATTCAGTCAATTTCCCCCTATATGTGTCCACTCTTGCCTATAAACCGGGATTTATCATTCTTATTGTATATTTTTATCCCTTCCCCGTCTTCGTGGCAAACCCAAAGGGCCTGCAAAAAGAGAAAAAGCACCCTTTTGGGTGCTTTTGGATGGGATGCGGGGAAATTATCGCCCATAAAGCTGCGTTAGTTCCAGTAGACGCCCGGCAAGATCAGGGGTCAGGGAATCGGATTCCATTCGCCAGCTCCAGTTGCCCTGTGCCTGAGACGGGATGTTCATTCTGGCCTCGCTGCCCAGCTCCAGCAAGTCTTGAGCCATAGCCACGGCGGTATCGGCGACACTGGCGTAGAGAGTCCGCAGCATCCCCCAGGCCTCCCCTTCCTGCGAGGTCAGGTGCATGTAAGCCCGGGCATAGGCCGCTTGCTCCTGGGGGGCGGAAGCCAGCCAGCCCAGGGCGGTGTCGTTGTCGTGGGTGCCGATGTAAGCCACCCGATTCCTGTCGATATTATGGGGTAGATAGATGGAGTTGGCCTGGGGTTCAAAAGCAAATTGAAGCACTGTCAGACCGGGAAATCCGCTCTCTGCCAGCAGAGCATGGACGTCCTCTCCAATCAGCCCCAAATCCTCCGCCACAAAGCGGCAGTGGGGCAGCCATCCCTTGATGCGGTGGACCAGGTCCATCCCCGGACCCTTTTTCCAGCTTCCGGCACGGGCAGTTTGGGCATCCTTGGGAACGGCCCAGTAGCTTTCCAGCCCCCGAAAGTGATCGATCCGCACCCAGTCGTAGAGCTGGGCGGCTGCAGCCATTCGTCGAATCCACCAGCCGTATCCGTCGGACCGGAGGTACTCCCAATCGTAGAGGGGATTTCCCCACAGTTGCCCCTCCTGAGAAAAGACGTCGGGAGGGACCCCCGCCACTTCCACAGGCTGCAAATTCTCGTCCAGCTGAAAAACCCGGGGCTCCGCCCAGACATCAGCGCTTTCCCGATCGACGTAGATGGGCACATCCCCAAAGATATTCACGCCCTGCTCGTTGGCATAGCTGCGCAAAGCGATCCACTGGCGGAAAAACAAATGCTGGACAAATATATGAAAGTCCACTTCCTCTGCCAGTTCCCGGCGGGCCTTCTCCATGGCCCAAGATTCTCGGAACAAAAGGGGGCGGGGCCAATCAAGGTAGCTGCCTCCTCCCTGCTGTCTGCGCAGAGCCAGAAAGAGGGCGTAATCCTCCAGCCAGCGGCCTTGCTCCCGGCGAAAGGCTTCTAAGTCCTCCCCAAGCTTTTCCCGGCTAAGCCGGTAGCACTCCCGTAGCAAGGGAAGAATCAGCGCCTGCGCCTTTTCAAAATCCACCTGTCGGGTGGGAAAAGGCCCCTCGGCGTACAAAGCCGAGCAGCTGCCTTGAGGGAGAAGCCCCTGCGTCTCTAAATCTTCCGGGCTGATGAGCAGAGGGTTCCCCGCAAAGACACTGTAGGCCGAATAGGGGGAATTCCCGCTGGCGGGTGGCGTGAGGGGCAGTACCTGCCACAGCTTTTGCCCCGCCGAATGGAGGAAATCTACAAATTGCCGGGCAGCAGGACCCATATTTCCAATGGGACCCCGACCCGGCAATGAGGTGAGATGGAGCAGCACTCCCGCTGATCGCATGGAACTCATGGCAGCCTCCTTAAGTCAAAATAGAAATTCCTTTCCCAAAGGAGCAAGGTGTCATATAGGAAGATGGACATAAGGGCTGCGAAAAAGCATGGTGATACAAGGAAATTAGAAAAATCCGCCTGATTTTGATAGCAAAAGCCTTACCCCCCAAAATACATATAAAGCTGGCATTTGATCATGCCGTTGTAAAGCTTACGCCGCTTATCTGCCTTGCGGCCAAACAGCTTTTCAAATTCTTCGTGGGGGCTGATGATATAGTAGGAGCAGTCTGGGCGACGGGTAAAAACTTTCCCCATCCTCCGGTAGAGTTGCTCCGCCTGACGAACCTCCAGCAGCCGCTCCCCGTAAGGTGGATTGCAGAGCACCACCATCTTGTGGTGACTCTTGGGGAGAGCAAAGTCGCCGATGTCCTGCACCTGGGCCTCAATTTTCCGACCCACTCCCGCTTTGACCGCGTTTTCCCGGGTGAGAGCAATGGCTTCGGGGTCCAGGTCAAAACCCAAACCTTCAAAAGTGCTCTCCCGGTTGATTTCCGCCAGAGCCGCCTCCCGCTGTTCTTTCCAAACGGCAGGGGGCACGGCTCCCCACTGTTCGGCGGCAAAGGAGCGGCGAACTCCCGGGGGAATGTTGTAGGCCTTGAGGGCTGATTCAATCAGCAGCGTGCCGGAGCCGCACATGGGATCGATCACCAGAGTATCCGGCCGAATGCGGGCCAGATCGGCAATCCCTGCGGCTAAAGTCTCTTTAAGGGGGGCAACGTTTCCAGTGCCCCGGCGGTAACCCCGCTTGTGCAGTCCCGAGCCGGAGCTATCCAGCATGATGGTGACCTGATCCTTGTGGATAGAAAAGCGGATTTGATGGACCGGTCCGCTTTCTTCAAACCAGCTTTGGCCGTATACTCGCTCAAAGCGGCGGACCACCGCCCGCTTGATGATGCTCTGACAATCGGGGATGCTGCGCAACTGACTGTTTAGTGACCAGCCCGTAACGGGAAAAGCATCTTTCTTGCCGATAAAATCCTCAACGGGAAGCTGTTCCACTTCATCGAACAGCTGGGTAAAGGAGGTGGCGGAAAAGCTGCCCAGCACCACGCAAACCCGTTCGGCGCAGCGCAGGGAGATGTTGGCCCGGGCAAGGAGGGAAAAGTCACCCGAAAAGGTGACTTTTCCGTCGTTTACGGCAACCTCTTCGCCGCCTATTTTTTTCACTTCATAAGCCAATGTGCTTTCCAGCCCAAAGTGACAGGGGGCACAAAGGGTAAGTTGTGTGCTCATGAACATTCCTTTCTACCGGTGCTCTGCCATCATAAAGAGGGAGATGGTGCCGGGCCCGGTATGGGAACCGATCACCGGACCAATATAATGGATCAGGTAATCTTTGATTCCAAAGCGCTTGCTGGCTAGCTTGGCCACGTATTCTGCCTCGTCATAGGCATCGCTATGGCAGATAAAGAACTCGTCGTTGTGGGTGTTGCCCACCACCTTGGCCATCCAATCCACAATAGCCTCCAAGGAGGCCTTGCGGCCCCTCACCTTACCGATATTGATCAGCTTGCCTTCATTATTCATATGGATCATGGGTTTGATGCCCAGCATCCCCCCCATCACCGCCGATGCCTTGGAGATTCTCCCGCCCCGATGGAGGTGCATCAGGTCCTCCACCGTCACCATGTGGGCCATGTTGAGCTTATTGGCTTCGGCCCAGTCGGCCAGCTCATCCATCGATTTGCCCGCATCCCGCATTTTCACCAACTTGTGAAGCATCAGCCCCTGACCCAAAGAGGCGCAGAGGGAGTCTACCACCCGAATTTTG
>JAHDPQ010000174.1 GCA_018434245.1 Oscillospiraceae bacterium | reverse complement strand
TTCTTTATAATGATTTAAAAGCTCATTATAGCTTTTTGTATTCCCACTATGGAGTTCCTTTTTCAGTCTATGAGAGTCAAATTCACCCGTTGTATTTGTACCTATCACATTAATTGCCACGTTGCTGCAATGGTCCGAAATCCGCTCAATATCAGAAAGAATTTCCAGGAAGACGACTCCGCTTTCGGTGGAACATTGGCCCTGTTTTAGCCGGCTGATATGCTGCTCATGCAGCGTATCACACATGATATCTATGGTTTCCTCCAATGGCTCTACTCGGGAGGCAATTTGGGGATTGTTCTCTTTAAATGCTGAAATACTTAACTCAAGCACCTCGATCACCGCGTCTACCAATACACCCAGCTCATTTTTAGCCATAACTGAAAAGCTTATGTTCTTGTCAAACACTTCGCCGCTTCTTTCCATGATATTTACGGCGTAATCACCAATGCGCTCAAATTGGGTCACAAGGTAAATGAGGTGAGAAACCACTTTGTTTTCGGGCTTGCTGAGATTTTTAGCTGTAATTTTTATCAGATAGTTGTTCAGTGAAACTTCAAGACGGTCTACAACAGATTCTCTTTGACCAATTAAATTTACTTTTTCCTCGTTGTAGTTTGACAACAGCGACATGGCTTCAATATAGTTTGTCTTTACAGCGGCAGCCATGGCTTCTAATGCGCTTCGCGATTGTTGTATCGCCAAAGCCGAAGAGGTCAGCAGCCTTTCATCTAGCACAGGTATATCGAGTATTGGCTCATCTTGGTGGGTATTTTTCACCGTCATTTGCGCTAATTTGGCTAAAACACCTGCAAAGGGTAGAAATGCAATTGTAACAACCACATTGAATAGAGTGTGAAAGTTGGCAATATCGCCCTTATTCATAATATTATTCCAAAAGGATAACCCGAACAAATACTCTGCAGAATAAAGCCCCGCCATGAATAGTAAGGTTCCGATAACATTAAAGTAAAGATGTACAAGGGCCGACTGCTTGGCCCCTTTAGAAGCGCCGACAGACGCCAGCAGGGGGGTAGAACAGGTACCAATGTTTTGCCCTAATATGATTGGTATCGCACTGCTCCAAGTTACCATTCCGGTTATCGAAAGAGCCTGCAAAATACCCACCGAGGCCGAAGAGCTTTGCAGCGCTACCGTTACCAGAATACCTGCCAGTATTCCCAAAATCGGGTTTTCTAAACTGGCGAACAGATGGATAAAGGTAGGGGATTCTCTTAGCCCCACGACAGAAGCTTCAATGGTAAACATACCTATAAATAAAATGCCAAGGCCCAATAATATCTGGCCGATGTTTCGTTGCTTAGGCTTTTTAAAAAATACAAATAATATTGCGCCCGCAAAAGCCAGCACTGGAGCAAACGATTTGGGGGTTAAAAGCTTTAGCAAAAGACTGTCGCCAGACAGGTCAGAAAGGCGGATAATCTGCCCTGTAACGGTTGTGCCGATATTTGCGCCCATAATAATGCCGATGGCTTGCGACAGCTTCATAATGCCTGAATTGACAAGCCCTATTACAATCACTGTGGTTGCACCGCTGCTTTGTATAAGCCCGGTAATTGTAGCGCCCAACACTACTGCCTTTATGGTGGAAGAGGTCATACTTTTTAGTATGTTTTCCAGCTTGGAGCCTGCCAGCTTTTCAAGGCCTGATCCCATAATATTCATTCCATACAAAAAAAGCGCAACGCCGCCGGCCACATTTAACACATCAAAAATAGTCATCTTTTACCACCATTTACAGATCATTTTCTATTTTAACAAACGGTTTAATCATATCAGAATTGCAATTTGATAACAACCTTTTTCTGAAATTTAGCAAATATAAAAATAGGCGAGCCCTGTCAGAACGTCCCGATTGGTGGGGGTAGGGGCAGCTACCATATCGGAGTAAAAAGGGCAGAGTGCAACCCATAAAATGGGGCAGGATATCCTCGGCCGCGATTGGATAAAATAGGCGGAAAAGATGCGGGACATGCCGAAAGTGCTGTATAATGGAACATACACCTCCCACAGTGTATGGGTAAGGTTCAAACAGTTGCATCTGATCCTTGCTCATAGAAACAGACAAAGTTATAATAAAAAAATAAAGCCCCCACAGTCTGGGAGCTGTTGCAAGCAGCTACCAAGACATGCGCCTTAGAGATGAGAAAGCATCTGCTAAGACTTGCGAGAGCGGTTCATACCGTGCTATTTTAGCATGGATTTGAATACTGCGCAAGAGCTTACAGATGTTATCCAACCGGCAAAGTCTGGTAACATTTTGTAGGCTCTTGTTATTTGATTTTGAGCGCATCTCTGCGCTTGAAATAAATCCGGCCGTCCAGTTTATCATTTTCATCTGCTCTGGATCGCTGTATGAGAAGGCCCTGCGGCTTGATCCACGTTCCGCACCTTGACAATCGCATATCAGCTCGGCGGTAAAAAACCGGGCGATACTAATCGCAAGTGCTATTGAGCAGGCCTGAATGTTCCCCGTATCGGGGGTGAGCAGTAGTGACAATCCCATTGCCCGATACATTTGTCAAGATTTATATAAAGGGTAGGTCGTGCCCCACTACGTCCTGCCCTTTAGGTACTTGTTAAACTACAAGAGAGCCTATGTTTCATAGGCTCTCTTGTAGTTTAACAATAAGCTGGCGCGCTTGAAGGGACTCGAACCCCTGACCTTCTGATTCGTAGTCAGACACTCTATCCAGCTGAGCTACAAGCGCACGAAACAGCTTTAACAATATACCATTTCGCAACCGACTTGTCAAGGGGTTGTCCCGAAAAAACTTCCAGAGTCTTTGAGAAGCTTGTTCACAAAACTGTTATAATTATTTTGTAAAATTATCATAATCATAGTACCAAGACGGCTTTGATGCCAGACAGCTTATTTAAACTGTCCAGTAACGGTGCCGCCGTTCTCTTCTCATGTTGACAGGAATGCAGATGTCATACTATACTAAATTTGAATTGCCAAATAGCAAGGATACTAGGAGGTCCGATTGATGATAAAACCAAGCTTGTTAAAAGCACTTGCACTGTGTATGGCAATGGCATTGGCCTTTTCCGGCTGCACGGCAGCAAACGCTGCTTCCGGGTCCGATTCTGATGAGGTTACGGCCACTCCGGTGGAAACCGTATTTTTGCAAAAGGACACCATTCGCAATGAGCTGACCTACATAGGACAGGTTCAACCCAATAAGACAGTGCAGATCGCCAGCCTGCTGGTGGCGGAAGTGACAAGCGTCAACTTTGATCTGGGAGACCGGGTGGAGGAAGGCGACGTTCTCTTCACTTTGGATGCTAAAGATATTCAAGATCAGGTGCGGCAGCTGCAAACCGCTCTGGATGCGCAGAGCATCGGTGTGGAATCGGCCCAGTACGCTCTTCAGCTGGCGGTGGACGGCAGCGCCCAGCAGCGTTTGGCCGAGCTCCAGTATCAAAATGGTATGGATCAGGCGGGCTTTGCCTCCCGCAATGCCAACGAGGGCCGTCATCAGGCCAGCAAGGCCCGGGACGCTGCCAAGGATGCTCTAGAGCAGGCTGAAGAAATGGAAGCTGCCGCTCGGGAACTGCTGAAAGCCTTTGAGAGCAATTACAACCGGGATGAATACATTTATAATCCCAATAATTCCAGCCCTTACCGTGCGGATTTAGCTATGCAATATCAGGAGATGAAAAGTGCCGTTGCTTCTGCCGGAAGCATGGTACTTCAGGCAGAAAGCGCCGTGACCCAGGCGGAAAACGCCTACAAAATGGCAGGGATCGGCCGGGGTCAGGCAGATACCGCTTACGACACTGCTCTGGAAACCTTCGAGACCTACCAAGAGGTGGCGGAAGAAGGCAGAGAGCAAGCCGCCAAGCAGGCAGAGTTTGGAGTGCGCTCCGCTCAAGCTCAGGTGGCGTCTACCCAACTTCAGCTTTCCATCGCCCAAAGCAATCTGACCCGTGCGGTTATCACCAGCCCCATCTCCGGCGTGGTGGCAGCCCGCACTGTGGAGGAGGGACAGATGGTCTCACAGGCGGCAATGCCCTTTACCATCATCCAGATGGACCCGGTGATGGTAGAAGTAGGCGTTTCTGAAACCTTAATTAATAAGGTGTTCCCCGGGGACGAGGTCAGCGTGACCATTCAGGCTCTGGAAGAAAGCTCTTCCCTCGCCGGTACTGTCAAGGCTGTCTCTCCCACCGCCTCCATGACGGGAACCTACACCGTCAAGGTGGAGCTGCCCAACGCCGAAGAATTGATTAAGCCGGGGATGTTTGCACAGGTTACCTTTGTGGAGGCCCAAAAATCCGGCACCTTTGTGGTGGATAAAAATGTGGTGCTTAGCGATGAAACCGACCGCTTTGTCTATGTGGTGCGGGACGGTAAGGCTGTCAAAACCATTGTGGAGACAGGGCTTGCCAGCGGAAAGCAGATCGAAATCACCAAAGGCATCACCGGACAGGATGAATTAATTGTAGTGGGTCAGGAGTATCTTTACAACGAAATGCCGGTCAACGTGGTGGCCCGGGGCGGTCAGCGTGTGGACGGATGAACTTCAGTCCGCGATTCTTTCCTGTTGCTTCCCCCAAATTCATCCGAAACGGAGTTAACCTATGACCAAAATTTCCGTCAAGCGTCCGGTCACCACCCTGATGATTATGCTGATTCTGGTAGCCTTTGGCGCTATGAGCCTGCTCAACCTGCGCATGGACCTGCTGCCCAACATGAATATTCCGGTGGCCATTGTATACACCACCTATCAGGGTGCGTCCCCCGACCAGATTCAGAAGCTTGTCACCGAGCCCATTGAGCGGTCCATGGCCACCATCAAGGGGCTGGATGATCTTGCTTCCATCTCCTCCGAGGGCACCAGCATTGTGGTGCTGCAGTTTGATACCAGTGTAGATGTCAACATGGCAGCCATTGACATGCGGGAGGGTGTGGACCTAATCAAGGGCTATCTGCCCGAGGATGCTTCCGAACCCATTGTCATGAAGATGGACATCAACCAGATGTCCGCCATTTACATATCGGTGTCCTCCCAAACCGACGATCTGGTGGCATTGCGCACCAAGGTGGAGGACCGGATTCAAAACCGTCTGGAACGGCAGGCGGGAGTGGCCTCGGTGGATGTTTCCGGCGGCCGGGAAAAAGAAATTGTCGTGGAGCTGGTGCAGGACCGCATTCGGGGCCTTGGCATTTCCGAAATGCAGATTATTCAGCTGTTGGCCACCGAGAACTCCACGGCTCCCACCGGCGCGGTGGAAGAAGCGGGACAAAACCTCACGATCAAGGTAGACGCCGAGTTTGGCGATCTGGAGGACATCCGCAGTTTGCCCATTGCAACGCCCCGGGGCGGCGTGGTTTACCTGCGGGACATTGCCGAGGTGCGGGAGACCTATAAAGACAGAGCTTCCTACTCCTATCTAAATGGAGACCCCGCCGTCACCATGACCATCCAGAAGCAAAGCAACGCCAACACCGTCAACGTTTCCCGCGCCGTGATGAAGGAATTGAACCGGATTATCGAGGAGTTCCCCGAACTGGAAATCCGTGTGATTCTGGACCCCGCCGACTACATTACTCTGGCCATTCAATCAGTGGCCAAAACTGCCGTCAGCGGAACCATTCTGGCCATCATCGTCCTCTTTGTGTTCCTGCGCCACCTGCGGGCTACTCTGGTGGTGGGGGCCTCTATTCCCTTGTCCATCATCATCACCTTTTCCTTTATGTACTTTGCCGGCATGACCCTGAATATGATGTCCCTGGGAGGCATGACCCTGGGCGTGGGCATGCTGGTGGACAACTCCATTGTGGTGCTGGAAGCTATTTTTCGCCGGATGGAGCGGGGAGAAAGCCGGCGCAGAGCAGCCATCAACGGCGCCCGGGAGGTTTCCATGTCCATTGTCACCTCCACTCTGACCACCGTCTCGGTCTTTGTGCCGGTGGCCTGGATGGGTGGTATGATTGCTCAGGTATTTAACGATCTGGCCCTTTCTGTCTCCTTCTCTCTGGGTGCATCCCTTTTGGTAGCCCTTACCTTTGTACCCCTGGCCTGCTCCTTCTTCCTCACCCCTCCCAAATCCCAGCGGGAAAAGCAAACCCCTATGGACCAGTTTATGAATATTTGGGCTCGGGGCATCAACGCTTTGGACGGCTACTACCGCAAGGCGCTCAAGTGGGCCACCGGCCACAAGGCCATTGTCATCATTGCAGCTATTGTCTTTACCATAGGCTCTCTTGCCTCCGTCATGTTTGTGGGCATGGAGTTCCTCCCCGCGGCGGACCAGGGGCAAATCACCATTAACGTCAAGCTGCCCTCCGGTGCTGTGCTGGACAGGACTCAGGCGACCGCCCTGCAGGTTCTGGACCGGCTGGAAGAAGTGCCGGAGATCACCAACGTCTCTACCTCCATAGGGGGGGACGGTATCATGACTGGTTCCAACAATTCGGCTTCCATCAACGTGGCCCTGACTCCCATGAAGGAGCGCAATCGTTCTTCTATGGAGGTGGCCGATGCCATTCGGGAAAGCCTTGCCGATATTGCGGGAGCCGAAATTAAGGTGGAGGCCGTCACTTCCATGATGGAGACGGGGATGTCCACCGCCGATATTCAGTACAACATTGTGGGGGACGACATCCAGCAGCTGATTGAAGTAACCGACGATTTGGTGGAACTGCTCCGAGGCAATGTGGAAGGGCTCCGGGATGTTTCCAACTCGGTGGACGAAACCCTGCCTCAGGCGGTGGTCAAGGTGGATCGTCTGAGAGCCTCCTCCTTTGGTTTGACCGCCCAGAGCATTATAGCCAGCGTCAACAGCTCCGTATCAGGAAACAAAGCCACCGTCTTTAAAGTGGCGGGGGATGAAATTGACGTGCGGGTGACCAAGGGCATCGATGCCGTAGACAATTTAGAGCAGCTGGAAACTCTGCTGATTCCCACCCCCGCCGGAACTTCTATTCCTCTGCGGGAGGTGGCCACTGTGGAGATCATCCAGTCTCCCATCACTATTTCCCGGCTGAACCAGCGGACTTATGTGACCCTTAACGGCTATTTAGGAGGCCGGGATTTGGGCTCCGTCACCCGGGAAATTGATCGAAAGATTGCTGCGGAGTACATTTTGCCTCAGGGAGTAACCATTGAGCCCACCGGTCAGCAGGAGTTCATGGATGAAGAAATCCAGCACCTGGTCTACGCGGCGGCGGTAGCTCTATTTGTAGTCTACGCCATTATGGCTGCCGAATTCGAATCCCTGTTCTACCCCTTCATCATCATGTTTGCTGTTCCCGTAGCACTTTCCTCCGGCATGCTGGGCCTTTGGATTGCCGGGCAGACCTTTGGCATTACGGCGGCACTGGGACTGGTGGTGCTCATCGGCGTGGTCATTAACAACGGTATTGTGCTGATCGATTACATCAACCTGCTGCGGGGCAAGGGCATGTCACTGCTCATGGCTATTCAGGAGGGGTGCCCGGTCCGTCTGCGGGCCATTTTGATGACCACTCTGACCACTGTGCTAGGACTGGTTCCCATGATGCTGGGCAGTCAGGAGGGCTCAGAGGTGATGCAACCTCTGGCTACGGTGATCGTCTTTGGACTAACCATCTCTACCCTGGTGACCCTGTTTGTGGTTCCCTGCCTCTATATCATCTTCGAGAACATTCGCACCAAGCTAATGGGAGATCGCAAAAAGTTCCGCAAAATTGAAGAGGTGACAGAGGATACTGTTGCCAGCCACTAAACCTTTAGCCGACACAGCCACCCCTGCCGGGTGGCTGTCCTCTTCTTTCCAGTAAGGACCAAAACCGATTCGAGCAGGGAAGCGCCTTTTTCCGTGGATTGTCCCTCGTCAGGCTACCAGTTTCCCGCTTGAAAAACCGCTTTGCAACGTCTTTGGCCTGGTTTGCTTTTTTCCCAAAAAGCTAGTATAATAAGCAACGATACAACCAAGCTGTAAGGGACTGGGTACGCTGTTTGGATTGTCCCAGGAGGTGAATTTTTTGGCGCAACCAAGTAAGGAACCGAAAATTGTACATCGCAACCGGATCCGAAAAACTGGGCCATCCTCCGGACCACGCCGGATGGACAATACCCACAGGCCGACTCTGTTGCGCTTTACATTAATTCTGATCTATAAAAATCTATACGTACTGGGCATTACCCTGCTGCGAAGGCGGCTGAGAATGCGCCGCCGGGTCCGGCGGTTTTTGGTCCGGCTCCACGGTGGCTCCCTCCACCGGTGGGAACGGTTCAGGGAGGCGCTGACCCGCTTCCGCAAGAAGCTGATTCAGGGAATGACCGCACCCTTTGTGCGGTTGGGAACCGTCCGCAATCAGATGCGCCCCGTTATTGAGCGCAGTAAGCGGGACGGCAAGGTTCCCATTCACGCTTACATTAAAATCGGCCTGACCTTTTTGCGGCTGCTGTTTACCATTCTGCGCACCCTATTCAACTATGCCGTCCCCATTGTGGCAGCCATTCTGCTGTTCAACCTGATCGGTGGGCGGATCAACCAGCCCATTGGACTGGATGTGTATTACAAGGATTCCCGCATTGGATTTATTGAAGTGGAGTCGGATTTTGAAGAAGCAGCCCGAATTATCAAGAAGCGCTACATCACCTCCGACACCAGCGCCCTGATCGCAACCCCTCACTTTGTAGTGCGGGAGGCAAGTCAAGGGGAGGAGTACACCTCCCAGAAGGAGCTGGCCAACCGGATTCTGGCCATCTCTCAGGATAAAATTGTCAACGCCTACGGATTTTATGTAGATGACCGGTTTTACGGCGCCGTGCGGGACAGCGCCCCTCTCATCGATGAGCTGGACTCCATTAAGAAGGAGGCTGCTACCGGGACCGAGGACGAGGAGATCAATTTTGCCAAGCGCATCCGGGTGGATCCGGGGGTGTATCCCCTCAGCTCCATTGTGGATCAAAAAAGCCTGAAGGCTAAAATCCGCTCCTATGAGACGGTGGACGAAATTTATACTGTTGAGTATGGGGATTCCCCTTCCCTGATCTCCACCAAAACCGGCTTGCCCTACGACAGCATTCTGGCCCTCAATCCTGATCTGGAAGAGGTAGGCCTCCGGCCGGGGCAGCAGTTGCTGCTCAATCAGGCCCGGCCCTTTATGACGTTGATGAGCACCTACACCTCTGTCTACGAGGAAGAAGTGCCCTACGAAGTTGAGGAAGTGGAAACTTCCACCTATGTCAAGGGCTACCGGATGCCCAGCGTCAAGGGACAAACAGGGCTTCAGCGGGTGACCGCCGCCATCTCCACCATCAACGGGGTAGAAGTCAGCCGTGAAATTCTGGACCGGGTGTTGCTCCGAGCTCCCGTCACCGAAAAAGTCATTGTGGGAACCAACGATCCCAAAAACATTGTCTCTTCCAGCGGCGGTGCCCGTGTCAACAGTTCCGGTTTCATGTGGCCCACTCAGGGGGGAGTCATCAACGTGGGATTGGGCGGCTATCCCGGACATACTGGCGTGGATATTCCTCGCCCCTCCGGCACGCCTATCTTTGCCGCGGCGTCAGGCCGTGTGGCCCGTGTGGTGCACAGTGGTATCGGTTACGGAAGGTATGTTGTGTTGGATCACGGCAACGGCTTTACCACTCTTTATGCCCATGCCAGCGCTATTCACGTGGCCGTGGGACAGTATGTCAATCAGGGAGATGTTATCGCCTCTGTGGGACGTACCGGAAATTCCACCGGCAACCACCTCCACTTCGAGGTGCGGTATAATGGACAAATTATGAATCCCCGCAACTATATCGGATAGTAAATCAAAAAAGCGAAGGCCTTGGAGTAAGGTCCTTCGCTTTTTCTTGTGCTTTCCGGCTACTAAGAAAGAAAAACACGTATCGTCTTTTTGGCGATACGTGTTTTGCTTGGGGATAAAAGCCGTTAGCTGGCAGGTCCGAACTTTTGCATGTAGCCCACCACAAAGATAGCCAGAACAACCAGGGGCAGAATCCATGTCATGTAGAACCGCAGGGCGTTGGGAAAGCGCAGCCCCTCACCGGTATTCACTTCCTCCATAAACTTTTCCCAGCCCCAGCCCCGTTTGGAAACGCAGAACAGGAGGTAGAGCAGGGAACCCAAGGGAAGAATGTTGTTGGAAAGAATGAAGTCTTCCAGATCCAGAATCATGGAGCCTTCGCCAAAGGGCTGTATCCACGACCACAGGTTGAAGCCCAGCAGGCAGGGCAGACTCAGCACCGAAATGACCACCAGATTAAACAGCACCGACTTCTTGAGGCTCCAATTCCACTTGTCCATGGAGAAGGAGATGATGTTCTGAAACACAGCGATGACGGTGGAAAGAGCTGCAAAGGTCATAAACACAAAGAACAGGCTGCCCCACAGCCGTCCGCCGGGCATGGCATTAAAAATGTTGGGTAGGGTGATAAATACAAGGGCAGGCCCCTGTCCCGGGTTAACTCCAAAGGCAAAGGCGGTGGGGAAAATGACAAGGCCAATCACCAGAGCCACAAAGGTATCCAAAATGCCGACGCTTAGGGCTTCGCCCAGCAGGCGGCGCTCCTTGTCAATGTAGCTTCCAAAAATCGCCATGGCCCCGACCCCCAGGGAGAGGGTGAAAAAGGACTGGCCCATAGCCGCAAAGATCGCCTCGCCCAAACGAAACTTGCCTTCGGCATCATACATCAGGTTGTGGAAGTTGGGCTTGAGATAGAATTCCAGTCCTGCGGCAGCTCCCGGCAGGGTGACGGCCCGAACCGCTAGAATCATCAGAATCGCCAACAGGCACAGCATCATCACCTTAGTGACCTTTTCCACACCGTTCTGAAGGCCCATGGCGCAGACACCCATACAGAAGATGATTACCAGCAGCATGTAAAACAGCATCAGGCCCGGCTGGTTGGAGGTCATATTCACAAAGATATTGGCCACGCCGGAAGCATTCAGCCCTGTAAATTCACCACTGGCCATTTTGACAAAGTACATCACCATCCAACCGGATATGGTGGTGTAGAACATCATCAGCAGATAGTTGCCCGCCATGCCAAACCAGCTGAAGACATGCCACTTGGTACCTTTGGGCTCCAGTTCGTGAAAGGATGTAGCGATGCTTCTGCGACTAGCCCGCCCCACCGAAAACTCCATGGCCATAATCGGAAGGCCCAGAGCAACCAAAAAGACAAGGTAAATAAGTACAAATGCCGCGCCGCCATATTGTCCAACAATGTAGGGAAAACGCCATACGTTACCCAGCCCGATGGCGCAGCCCGCCGAAATGAGCACAAAGCCCAGACGCGAGGCAAAACTTTCTCTCTCCTTCATACAAACACCCCTTACAAACAATCGTTTCGCCTATGATAGCAGAAGAAATAAAAAAACGCAATAACCATTGTGCAAGAACACGGATACTTTCCGTCAAAATCCCCACCTTGTACCTGTATCAAGGTTTGTAGGGGAGTTCACTGCGTTGAAGATGGGGCTACAGCACCTCTACCCCATCGGCGGTAACCCTGGCATAGAGCATGGGAACAGGAGCCGGCGGAGCATTCCCGACTTCTATGGCCTCACGGAGCAGCTCCATGGCCTCAGGGAGCTGTTCTTCCCGGGCGGTGTGGAGTTGGGCAAGGATTTCTCCTTCCCACACCTGCTCTCCCGGCTTCTTGCGGAGAATGATCCCCGCGCTGTGGTCGATCTCGTCTTCCTTGCGGGCCCGCCCCGCCCCTAGCACCACCGAGGCAATGCCGCAGGCTTCGGTGTTGATGTGGCGCAGGTAGCCGTCCCGTCCGGCCTTCAGACAGACTGCCATTGGGGCCTTGGGGAATCTTTCGGTATCCTTCAGAACCGACACATCTCCCCCCTGAGCCTTGGCCATGGCCACCAGCCGCTGGAAGGCTTCTCCCCCGGCTATGGCCTGACGGGCCAGATGCCGGCACTCCTCCAGACTGCCCTGCTGCGCCAGAACCAGCATATTGGCGGCAAGCTCCAAACACACTGCCGTCAAATCCACCGGGCCTTTCCCCTGCAGGGTTTCCACCGCCTCGATGACCTCCAGAGAGTTGCCGATGGCATGGCCCAGAGGGGTATCCATATCGGTGATGAGAGCTACCGTATCCCTGTTGTTGCGGTTGCCGATGTCTACCATGGCCTGAGCCAGAGCGATGGAATCCTCCAGAGTCTTCATAAAGGCACCGCTTCCGGTCTTGACATCCAGCAGAATGGCGTCTGAGCCCGCCGCTAGCTTTTTGCTCATGATGGAGGAGGCGATGAGGGAGAGATGCTCTACCGTTCCTGTGACGTCCCGCAGGGCGTAGAGCATCTTGTCGGCGGGGGCGATGTTCCCGCTCTGGCCGATGATGGCGATCCCCGCCTCCTTCACAATGCGGAAGAATTCTACCCGGTCCACTGCGGTGCGCAGCCCAGGAATGGACTCTAGCTTATCCACCGTCCCCCCTGTATGTCCCAAACCCCGGCCGCTCATCTTGGCCACCGGAACGTTGCAGGCAGCCACAATCGGCCCGATAATCAGGCTGGTTTTATCCCCCACGCCACCGGTGCTATGCTTGTCCACCTTGATGCCGGGGATGGAGCTCAGGTCCACGATGTCGCCGCTTTTGGCCATGCAGTCGGTGAGAATCGCCGTTTCCTCGGGATTCATCCCCCGCAGGAAGATGGCCATCAGCAGAGCAGAGGCTTGATAATCGGGAATCGAGCCATCGGTAAAGCCCCGGATGAAGAATGCGATTTCTTTCGGGGAAAGGGCCATGCCGTCCCGCTTGTGACGGATAATATCGTACATTCTCATGATGAACCCCCGCCTCCTGATGATAAGAAGATTGTTTTAGTATATCACGAAACGCGGCGAATGTCCTCCAAATCTCCTTTGTTTTTCTGCAAAACCTCCCATCTCCGGGGAGGTTCACATATTTTTTCCACAACCTGTCTTTTTCGATCCTTCTCACCATTTATTCTCTGGCCCATAAACTGGATTGTCGCGAAAATCAAGGGTCTCTCCGTGCTTTTTCCAGGGACCAGGAGGAAGGGAATCGATGGAACTACTGCTAACGGTGCTGATGCTGAGTGTGGCCGCCACCTCCGACAGTTTTGTAATCGGAATGGGATTTGGACTCAAAGGGGTGGGAATCGGCCTGTTTTCCAACCTGTACATCTCTGTGATCTGTCTGGCAGGAACAGCGGCCGCCATGTTGCTGGGCCGCTATCTGGGAGGAGTTTTACCTGTCTGGTTGACCGGAAGCCTTGGCCCCATTGTTTTGGTGGCCTTGGGGCTGTGGATGCTGGCAGAGGCGTTTCGCCGCAGAGAGGGCAGCCTCCACGGCGTTTGCACCGATCCCGACTGTGTGGATAAGGATAACTCCAAAAAGGTAGAGCTGTCCGAATCCATCAGCATCGGCTTGGTTCTTGCTGTAAATAATATGGGGTTGGGCATTGGTGCCGGAATCTCCAATCTTCCCGTTCTGCTTACGTCGGTTCTCTGCTGCGCAGCCAGCTTTGTTTTTTTGGGAATCGGCTGCTGGCTGGGGAAAAAGTTGGCTTTAGGAAATTTTTCCAAAATATTAGAAGTTGCCTCAGCCCTGCTGGTCATCTGGCTTGGGGTGCGCTCCTTCGGCTTCTTCTAAGGCAGCAATGCCGCCGCAAAAGCTTGGACCAAATGCATAAAACTGAAAATGTGCGGGTGGGGCTTCGGCTATTCGATTCAAAAGCCGTGAGACTTACAGGATTTATGGATATTTGCGCAATGCTCAATTGACATTGAAAGGCTTTTCCTGTAAAATAAATTCAGAATTCGCTTCTATTCTGGGAGCGTATGGAGTGATTGTATTGCCAAAATATCCAGGTGTTTCCCCCCTTGTGGTGCGGCGGTTGCCCCGCTATTACCGCCTTCTGACCGAACTGATGAAAAATGGAGTCGAGCGGATTTCCTCCCGGGAATTTGCTGATATGATCGGGTTTACGGCCTCACAAATCCGGCAGGACCTCAACTGCTTCGGAGGGTTTGGTCAGCAGGGCTACGGATACAACGTGGCCTCCCTGCGGGCGGAAATCGGACGGATTCTCTCTGTGGACGGCAACTTACCTACTATTCTGGTAGGGGTGGGCAACTTGGGTTTGGCTCTTGCCAACCACGTCAATTTTGAATACTGCGGCTTCCAATTGCTGGCTCTCTTTGACGAAAGCTCCTCCACAGTGGGAAAAGACATCAACCACTGGACCGTTCGTCATGTTTCCGAGCTGACAGAGTTTTGCACAGAGCACCGTCCTCTGGCAGCCGTGCTCTGTGTGCCGCCCTCCGCGGTTCCCGATCTGGTGAAGAAGCTGATGGATTTGGATGTCAAATGTTATTGGAACTTCACTCAGTATGATTTGTCCAGCTTGTACCGCAATGAGATTCTGGTGGAGGACGTTCAGCTGGCCGACAGCCTTATGACTCTCAGCTTCCAAATCAATGAGATTTTATAGAATTCTTCGAAAAGCTTGATTTTGCAGTTGGGCTATAGTATAATCAAAAGCGCTGGTTAAAATCGAAAAGAAAACGCAACGATTTTGCCACGCTTTTTTTCTTGCCGGTGTGTCGGAATGGCAGACGAGACGGACTCAAAATCCGTTGTAGGCAACTACGTGTGGGTTCAAGTCCCACCACCGGCACCACATGAAAAAATCCGCTTAACCATAGGGTTTGAGCGGATTTTTTGTTTGTTGAGAATATCTAAAAGTATCTATGGTGCACGGATCATTATCATTTCTCTCACCTCAATGCTATGATATTCATTTCTCGTTAAAAATGCTCACTTACCCAATAGTGAATCCTTTTTTAATAGAACAAAACTTCTATAAAATCAAAAGCAGGCATATCTTAAAATGTCAGCTATGTGCTGTGGATTGAAATACTATGGGGTATGTGAACAAAATGAAACCGTGGGCAATCTAAACGCGAGAAAAGGGTGATCATTTGGTCTCCCTTTTCTCGCGTTTACATGCTTTCATAGATTCACCAAAAAATTACGCAAAAGTTCGCTTGCTCGTACCAATTCTATGTGGCTTTGCGAGTTTATCGTTAGAAATACTCCTATCAATTTAACTTTTGTCGAAAGACGAAGAAATAAGTCGAGGCAATTTTGCTTTAACTTGCTTTGCGTTGTGTGGAGGCAAAATTACTCTTGGATTCGTAAGTACCGGACTGGTTGGCTCAGGGGTCAACACCGGCAAAAAGCATCAGGGAGTTCCGGCGCTCGAAGCGCGTTACATCGCCAATCCAGCCACGAGCTGGCGCCACCAGAGTCGCCAATGCATAGACATGAACCAGCGTTTCCTCAGCAGATTTTGGGCGGGTAACGCAAATGAAAAATGAAAGGTCAAAACCCAAAGCTAAAGATTACAGTATAAAAATGTCGTTTCAACGCAAACTTTGTGGCAACAACAGAAACATTATGGTATAATTATCCTAAATAACAAGAGAAAAGGTTCCAGAACTGTGAATGATAGACCTGAAAAGGAAGGCCAAGTCCAAAACTGAACAATGTTACACCAGAAAGAGAGGCGCAAAAAATCAAGCCACCGTATATGGAAACACCGGCTGAATTGAAGTCATAGTCATTTTGGACTCGCCATCCAAACCCTTTTGATATGCAGCAAGCTCATCCAAGACTGTTATGCTGTGTTCAATTTCGAATGGTGTAGCAACAACCCCCAACATAAAAAAGGGTGGGCAGGTATATGACTTATTTAGCACACATTCGCCAAGATAATACCGGTTCAAAAGTTGAACAAACAGTGGATGAGCATTGCCGCAACTGTGCTCATTATGCATCAGAACAAACTATAGCGGGATTGCGTAATACAGCATATCTTGCGGGATTACTCCACGACATGGGGAAGTATACGGCGCTCTTTCAAGATTATATCACTCGGTCATGGTTGGGTGAACCGGTACGTCGTGGCAGCGTCAACCATACCTTCGCCGCCGTCCGCTTTGCTATGGAACGCTGGCATACATCGGGTAAGCCGACTCCCCGCAATATGGCATGCGAGATCATTGCTGTGGCAGCAGGTGCGCATCACGGCATGTTTGACTGCATTGACCCGGACGGCAAAGACAGACTTCTTCACCGCCTGACAGCTGATGACATCGGCTATCAGGAAGCAAGGGAGCTTTTTCTACTCCACTGCGCCCATCTGGAGGAACTAGATCAGTTATTTCATGCGGCAGAACAAGAGGTTTTAGCTGTCGTGGAACATTACAAGCCATACATCACCAGTGAAAGAGAGCTTCGGTTTTGCCTTTCTTTGCTTACGCGTATCCTTTTATCAGCGGTGATTGATGCCGACCGGCGCGACACTGCAGAGTTCATGTATGGCACCATATTCCCAGTACAGCGACCTCAGCGCACTACGTGGCAGAGCCGCTTAACAGACATTGAAGCCAGGCTGGGGCAGATGCCCTCTCAATCACCCATGGATAAAGTGCGGCACGCAATTTCTGATCGGTGCCGCGTAGCAGGCAAGCGGGAAGATGGTATCTACCGTTTGTCTGTTCCAACAGGCGGTGGAAAAACTCTGTCCAGCTTGCGGTATGCCCTTGCGGCGGCAGCCAAACACCAAAAAAAGCGTATTTTCTTTGTCATTCCGCTTTTGAGCGTTTTGGAACAAAATGCGGCTGTCATACGAGAGTTTCTGGATGATGACAGCCTGGTTTTGGAGCATCACTCCAATATTATTCGTGAAAACTCAAAATGGGAGGAGCTGGACGAGAATGAACTGCTGATGGAGACCTGGGGTTCCCCCATTGTGATTACAACATTGGTGCAATTGCTCAATACGCTGTTTTTGGGCAAGACCTCCTGTATTCGACGTATGCACGCGTTGGCGAACAGCGTGATTGTCATCGATGAGGTGCAATCTGTTCCACGAAAGATGTTGTCTCTTTTCAATATGGCAATGAATTTTTTGGCTGCCGCCTGCAACTCTGTTATTGTATTATGCTCTGCAACGCAGCCGTATCTGGAGGGTGTTCCTCACGCCTTGCATTTTCAGCAGCCGGCTGATTTAGTGCCCATTGACCCAGCATGGCGGGAGGTTTTTCGCCGTACAAACATAATAGACAGGCGCAAAAAAGGCGGCTACACAACGGAAGAACTGACTGAATTTGCGATGGAATGTATGAATAAAGAGGACAGTCTGCTCATGATCTGCAATACCAAAGCAGGGGCGCGAACACTCTATAACTCTGTCAGGCATTTCCCGAATGCTGAAGCCTATCATCTTTCCACCGCCATGTGCATGGAGCATCGCATCGACACTTTGGCAAAAATTAATTTATGTTTGTTACAAAAACGACGTGTTATTTGTGTTTCTACCCAAATGGTGGAAGCAGGGGTAGACTTTTCATTCGCCTGCGTAATTCGGGCATCCGCAGGGCTGGACAACATGATTCAGGCAGCAGGGCGCTGCAATCGAAGCGGCGAATTCGGCCGGCTGTGCCCGGTATATATTGTCAATATCCAGCAGGAAAACCTCAGCCGATTAAAAGAAATTCAGCAGTCACAGCTGGCAGCGGAATCCGTCCTGGCCCAATACGCACAGGATCCTGACCGGTTTGAAAACAATCTGGCTTCCGATGAGTGTATCAGGGCATATTATCGCCGCCTCTACACCGATATGCCCACCCATGGGCAGGATTATCCCCTTGCCCATTTGGACACAACACTCTTTACGCTTTTGTCGGATAACCGAACCTCCCAGCACCACAGTACAAGCAAAGGAAAATACATCATAACACAGGCGTTTAAAACGGCGGGCAGCGAATTTAGCGTGTTTGATAACAATACCGTGGATGTTCTGGTTCCCTATGGGCAGGGCGAGGAATTGATAGCGGCTCTGCAGTCAAAAGCCGCCACACAGGATTTTCATTACCGCAAAGAACTGCTGGATCAAGCCAAGCGCTTCTCCATCTCTCTTTACGATTACGAAGTCAAGCTCCTTCAGGATTTGGGCGGGCTTTACAGCCTGTTTGAAGATTCCATTCTGGTGCTTCAAGGGGACTTTTATTCTCACAAGATCGGGCTTGACCGCAGTGGAAGCAGCAATCAATTTTTGGAGGTGTAGTATGATACATAGAAATACGGTGGAGTTTGAGGTCACCGGTGACTATGCCCTCTTTTCCGACCCTGTCATGCGTGTAGGGGGTGAAAAATGCAGTCTTCAGACACCCACCTATGAAGCACTCAAAGGCATTCTCTCCTCTGTGTACTGGAAGCCGTCACTCACCTGGATTATAGATGCTGTACGAATTATAAATCCCATCCAAACAGAGGTGAAAGGCATCCGGCCCATCAAATACAGTGGCGGCAACGACCTGTCCTACTATACCTATTTAAAGGATTGCCGATACCAGGTGCGCGCCCATTTCATCTGGAACGAGAACCGCCCGGAACTCAGTGATGACCGCAATGAGCACAAGCATCACAACATTGCCAGACGTATGATTGAGCGCGGCGGGCGGCGGGATATTTTCCTTGGCACCCGCGAGTGTCAGGGTTACGTTGCTCCCTGTGTATTTGGAGAAGGCCCCGGCTGTTATGACAACACGGCGGAGCTTGCCTTTGGTCTGACCTATCACGGCATAACCTATGCGGATGAAGCATACTCCGAAGAAACCAAGGGCAAGCTCAGCGTTCGCTTCTGGTATCCGGTTATGCGGCGGGGGGTGATCGAATTTGATCACCCACAGGATTGTCCGGTCACCAGAGCGGTGCGGGAAGCGGAAATAAAGCCCTTTGGCATAGAGCACGGAAATTTCCAAGGCTTGAATGAATTTGGAGGGGAGGTGAATTGATTGGGGATATTGCAGACGGCCTACCGTACCTATGAAGCACAGGCACACCGGGTCGGCAAAGCGGAGGAAGGGAAAGAGCCGTTAACGCCGGTTTCCCATGCGATACAGAACGCCCATATCGAAATTGTACTGGGCAATGACGGCGAATTCCGAGAAGCCTATCCGATAGCCAAAGCCCAGTCTAAAACCATCATCCCCGTGACCATTGAGTCCGCCAATCGCACCGGCAATAATATAAAAGCCCATCCACTGTGCGACCAGCTGCGTTACATAGCGCCCTTTGGCGGCGACAAGTTCACCGCCTATGCGGCACAGCTGGAGCAATGGGCGAACTCGGAATTCTCCCATCCAAAAGTGCTTGCTGTCCTTACCTACATTCAAGGCAAAACCATCACCGCCGATCTGGCGGCGGCCGGCGTCATCACATTGGACGAGCATGGCAATCCCGGCGGCGGAAAAATCGAGGGCACCGAGTACGGCAAATGCCTCGTGCGCTGGCAGATCATTCCAGCGCCGGATGGTATTCGTTCCGCCTGCTGGGAGGATACCACGCTGTTTGAACGCTATGCGGCTTTTTATGCGAGCCAATGTGCCTCCATGAGTCGGGATACCTGCTTTGTTTCCGGCCGGGAGGATACGGTTTGCGAGATGCATCCCAAAGGCGTGATTGCGTCCAATTACGGCGCCAAGCTGGCTTCGGCCAATGACGATAAGAACTTCACCTACCGGGGGCGCTTTACCGAGGCAAACCAGGCTTACTGCATCGGCTATACCGCCTCGCAAATGGCGCACCACGCACTGCGGTGGGTGGCGTCAAACCAAGGCGTAATATTTGGCGGAAGAACCTTTCTTTGCTGGAATCCGGAGGGAGCCGAGGTTCCCCCACTGTCATTTCTTGGTATGCCCAATGAGGAGCCGCTGGATTTTGTGGGATACAAAAGGCAGCTCCTTCAGACACTGAGCGGATACCGACAAGCTTTAAAAGATACCAGCGACGTGGTGATTGCAGCCATGGATGCGGCTACCACCGGGCGTTTATCCGTCACCTACTACAACGAGCTGAAGGCATCTGATTTTTTAGATCGCATTGAGGATTGGTATCGCACCCTTTGCTGGGAATCTTATTCCGGTGTGCGGGCGCCGACCCTCAAGCGAATTGTTGACTGCGCCTTTGGAACTCAGAGAAATGCTTTTATGGAAGCGGATGAAGCTATCCTGCGCGAACGTGTTCAGCTGCTTTTGCACTGCATGATTGACAAGCAGCCGCTCCCCGTGGATATTGTGCAAGCGTTGGTTGCAAAAGCAAGTACACCCCTTGCCTACAAGGCCGCCAACCGGGAAACTCTTTTGACCACAACCTGTGCGGTTGTACGGAAATACCGCAATGATAAATCGCATAAGGAGGAATGGACCTTGGCACTGGATACATCCAATCCCAACCGCAGCTATCTTTTCGGCAGGTTGCTTGCCGTCATGGAGCAGGTAGAACGAAGCACCTATGACCGGGAGGAAAAGAGAGAGCCCAATGCAATCCGAATGCAGTCGATTTTCGCCCAGCGACCGATGTATGCATGGCGACTTCTAGATGAAAGGCTTGACCCCTACTTCAGACGGCTTGCCCCGCAGCTACGGGCTTATTACAGGAAACTTATCGGCGAAATTGCGGATATGTTGCCGGACTTAAACGATCCGGAGCTGGGGAAAAAACTGGAGGACACTTATCTGCTGGGTTATTATCATCAGCGCAGCGCAATGTTCCGTAAAAAAGATGCATCTGCTAAGGAGGAGAACGAGTATGAGTCTGTTGAAGAATAAAATCGATTTTGTGGCATTTGTTTCGGTAACTATGGCAAACTCCAACGGCGATCCCCTCAATGGAAATCGCCCCCGCACCGATTACAACGGGTACGGGGAAATTTCCGATGTGTGTATCAAGCGGAAAATCCGCAACCGGATGCAGGATTTGGGGCAAAGCATTTTTGTGCAGTCCGACGACCGTTGCGATGACGGATTCAAAAGCTTGAGCGAACGTGCCAAAGCTGCTGTAGGAAATATTAAAGACCCTGAAGAATATGCTCGCCTTGCCTGTCAGAGATGGCTGGATGTGCGCAGCTTCGGGCAGGTGTTCGCCTTTAAATCCACCGATAAAAGCGGGATATCGGTAGGGGTAAGAGGGCCGGTATCGATTCACCAGGCAGTCAGCGTCTCTCCGGTAGAGGTGCATTCCCTGCAAATCACCAAAAGCGTTAACAGTGAACCGGCCGAAAAGCGCAGCTCCGACACAATGGGGATGAAGCACATGGTGCGCTTTGGCCTGTACAAGATAAAGGGCTCCATCAATGTACAACTGGCGCAGAAAACCGGATTTACCGATGCGGATGCAGAAATTGTAAAGGAATGTCTGTGCACCTTGTTTGAAAACGATGCGTCTGCCGCTCGCCCCGAAGGTTCCATGCAGGTGAATAAGCTGTATTGGTGGCGACACAACTGCCCTGCAGGTCAGTATTCTTCCGCCAAGGTACATGCGAGCGTATCTGCCGAGCAAAAAAACGCAATCGATATACCTGCTGATTTCCATGACTATGATATTTTATCAGAAGAGCTGCCCGGCCTGCACTGTGAAGTGATCGATGGAATATAGGGAAGAAGAATTCCTCTTGCTATCCGGACTGCAGCATTTCAAGTTCTGCCGCCGGCGCTGGGCGCTTATCCATATTGAAAACCAATGGGCCGAAAATTTCCGTACGGTAGACGGTGCCTTGATGCACAAAAATGCGCACGACAAGGGCTTTCGGGAAAGCAGGGGGAATCGCATCATTACACGTGGAGTGAATGTGTTTTCCTCCGCACTGGGTGTTTCTGGCGAGTGCGATGTGTTGGAATTCATTCGCGGCGATCATGGGATTGCACTAAGTGGCCGGGAGGGATTGTGGCAGCCATACCCTGTAGAGTACAAACGCGGTGCACCAAATAGCCAAAGCGGCGACACATTGCAGCTTTGCGGACAAGCAATGTGCCTGGAGGAAATGCTGTGCTGCCCAATCCCGGAAGGTGCTCTCTTCTTTGGTGAAATACGTCAGCGAAAGGTTGTGTCGTTCACGGAGGAGCTTCGGCAAACCGTTCGGGAATCGCTGGGGGAAATGCACGATTTATATCGGCGGGGGCATACGCCTAAAGTTAAACCGACCAAAGCCTGTAATGCCTGCTCAATGAAGGAACTGTGTCTGCCAAAGCTCATGAATAAGCGCTCTGTGGTGGAGTATTTGCGCCAAGGCATGGAGGAATTATCATGAAGCACCTGCTCAATACGTTGTTTGTCACCTCTGAGGATGCATATCTGTCGCTGGACGGTGAAAATGTGGTGGTCAACCGAGAAAAGCAGGTGATTGCCCGGTATCCGCTGCACAATCTATTAAACATCGTCTCTTTTTCCTATGCCGGAGCATCTCCTGCCCTGATGGGCGCCTGCGCAGAGCGGGAGGTTGCCCTTGCTTTTTGCACACCCAGGGGAAAACTTTTGGCACGCGCAACAGGAGAGGGCAACGGCAATGTACTGCTGCGCCGTACACAGTACCGGGCAGCGGATGACCTGACACTGAGCTGTCGTATTGCGCGCGTTATGATTTTTGGCAAGCTGTACAATGCCCGATGGAGCATAGAGCGTACCTGCCGGGATCACGGGCTACGGATTGATGCACAAGTACTAAAAGGGGCTTCAGCAAAATTAAAAGAGCTTCTGCCTACCATCTTGGAGGAGTCCAACCTGAATTCTTTGCGAGGACTGGAAGGAGTTGGTGCCAGCACCTATTTTGGAGTGCTGGATGATATGATTTTAAACAACAAGGAGACATTCTTCTTTCGGGCAAGAAGCCGCCGTCCACCCTTGGATGCAATGAATGCGATGCTCTCCTTTGCGTACAGCCTTCTTGCACACGACTGTGCATCTGCATTGGAAAGTGTGGGTTTAGATGCCTATGTGGGCTTTTTGCATCGTGACCGTCCCGGCCGAACATCCCTTGCACTGGATTTAATGGAGGAACTTCGCCCCTGTATGGCAGATCGGTTCGTGCTGACACTGATAAACAACCGAATAATATCTCCCGACGATTTTGAAGTGAGTGAAAGCGGTGCAGTGTTGTTGACAGAAAACGCAAGACGTACTTTTCTTAAAAACTGGCAGGAAAAGAAAAGAGATACCATGACCCACCCATATCTAAGCGAAAAAATGCAATGGGGAATTGTTCCATATATCCAAGCGCTGTTGCTTGCCCGCTATTTGCGCGAAGATTTGGATGCATACCCTCCGTTTCTGTGGAAGTGAATGCTATGCTTATTGTAATTACTTATGACGTCAATACTGAAGATGCTGCTGGAAGAAAACGGCTGAGACAGATTGCAAAGCAATGCGTCAATTACGGTCAGCGCGTGCAATGTTCGGTGTTTGAATGCCTGCTTGATGCAGCGCAGTATCGAAATCTTCAAGCAAAATTATGCGAAATTATGAACCCTGACAAAGACAGCCTCCGATTTTACAATCTTGGAAATCAATATGAAAAGAAAATTGAACATTTCGGCTGCAAGACAACTTATCAGCCGGAGGATGTCTTAATGGTTTAAGCGGTGCGAACGGGAGGCTCCCATGATTTTACCACCAGGTTCGCACCAAAATCAACAGAAGTATTCATTGTTATGTTGCGATAACACACTGCTCCAGCAAAAATCAAGTTTGGATTGTTGCGAATTTGGCATAGTGATGCACAATTATCGTTATGGATTTGTGCATTATTGCTGTCGCTCCCCCCACGGGGAGCGTGGATTGAAATTGCCGGGGATGACATGACATCGTTTTGCTACCAGGTCGCTCCCCCCACGGGGAGCGTGGATTGAAATAAAAAGAAACCACCCTACCATTACGGCGGGGTGGTGTCGCTCCCCCCACGGGGAGCGTGGATTGAAATCATGACCTTTGCG
>JAHDPQ010000075.1 GCA_018434245.1 Oscillospiraceae bacterium | reverse complement strand
TTTCTTTGGTCATCTCAAAACCGAGCTGCTGTATTTGCAGGAGTTTGAATCCATAGAGCACTTCAAAGCCGAACTGATCGACTACCTCGATTATTATAACAACCGTCGCATCAAGGCAAACTTAAAGGGCTTGCCGCCTGCCATTCACAGACAACAAACCCTTAACGCCGCTTAATTAAATTCTGTCTAACTTTCTGGGGTCATTTCACAACCTGGGATGGAGATTTTTTATGTTTTTTGATAGCATACAGGGGAGGGGATGATGTCTATACATGAATTTTTCCGCCCAACAACTGTAAAGGCAAGTCACCTGTCAGATGTTTTTACCCTATCTCTACAGTGGCGGAGCCTTCCATTGTTTTTGACGGCAATGATTTCTGCCAAAACAGCAATGGCGATTTCGCCAGGGGCACCGTTATCAATATCCAAACCGATGGGGGTGTAGAGGGAGTCGATGCGCTCTTGAGAAATCCCTTGGTCCCGCAGCTTTTGAATCAGCCCTGCCACCTTGCCCCGGGAACCGATCATACCGATGTAGGCGGCATTGGTTTCAATGACGGCGGACAGCACGGCGTAGTCCTGTACATGCCCCCGGGTGACAATGACGATGTAGCTCTCCTCATGGATAGAAAGGCTCTGGGCCGCAGTACCGAAATCCTGAGCAATGACGGTTTCTGCCTTGGGGAATATCTCGGCATATTCCGGACGGTCCTCTACCACCGTGACGGAAAATCCGGCGGTTAGTCCTGCTTCGTAGAGCTTTTGCCCCACGTGGCCCCCGCCAAAAATAATCAGTCGCCGGGCCGGGCGCAGCACCGTGATGATTCCCTTGATTTCACCGCCGCACATCATTCCCAGCCCTCCTTCTTCTTGTAGACTGTAGTCAAAGGGCACAACGGTGGAATCGCGATCCCCCAAGGCTTTTTTGCAATCCTGAATGATCTTGGCTTCGGCGGCTCCGCCCCCAACGGTGCCCAGTCTGTTCCCGTCGGCGCGGACCGCCATCATGCCGCCGGGCACCCCGGGAGTATCCCGTCCGCTCTCGATTAGAATAGCCAGAGCCACCGGGGTTCCCTCTTCCAGAGACTGATGGGCAAAGGCAATGACTTCTGTATTCACAACGCAATCCTCCTACGCAGATAGAGATATGCTTCCAGCACTCCGCCGCCGATGCAGCGGGCTTTGTCGGAGATGCTGTGCCAGTCACTGTCCAGTCTGGGATCGATGTCGGCGGCCTTCATGCCGGGGAAAACCTCCAGCCCTTCCCGCAAAAGCCCCCGCAACAGCCCGGTAAAGGGGGCGACTACCTCCTTGCCTTCCACAGAAAAGATGGTCTCGCCTTCCTCCACCAAATCACCAATCTGCTTATGGTGGCGAATGGTTCCGGCGCAGGGAGCCCGCAGAACCCGCTCGGCGCTGCGGCTGCCGATGACGCCGGGAATTCCCGTGTTGGGCAGGGCGGCTCCCTCAAAATACACTCTCCCCAAATTGTGGCCCCGCATGGTTTCCACCACGGCGTGGGCATCCCCAGGAGCGGTAAATCCCGGGCCCATGGCAATAACCACCGGGGCCATGGAGGAACTGGTTCCAAGGTTGTGCTTGGCAAGGATGGCGTCTACTACACCAACAGGGCGCAGCACCTTGAGGGAGTGGGCGTCGGGGTCCACCAGCAAGGGAATCTGCCCCTGCCCCCAAACATCCTCACACTCTGCCGGATTTTGCACCAGAACCGCCGTCATATCCTCCACCTGAGCGATTTCGTCCCAAACGCAGTCGCAAAGAGATACCGTCCGGCGAATGGCGGTGGGCTTGGGTCCTTCCAGTATCGCTACCCGAAGCCCGGCCCGATAGAGCTTTTGAATCACTCCAGTGGCCAAGTCCCCTCCGCCACGGACCACTACAACATCATTCATAATACGGTCACCTTCCCTTGCCTGACGCTTCCCGCCACAATGGGGGAGATGGTTTGAGGTAGCAGATCAGCCAGTTCTTGAGCCAACTCCAGAGTATCGGGGGTCTCCACCTGATTGATCAGCAAAGCTTGCCGTCCCACCGCTTTTTGGAACATTCCCCGCGGGTGAGTAATCATGGAGGCGATGTGATTGAGTGTAATGCTACTTTCCTTTACAGCGCCGGTTAGGGCCTGAAAGAGGGGGAGGCGGTGCACAATGCTCTCTCCGCAGGGAAGCCCTACCGTCCAGAGAGAAACAACGCCGATGGTGACGGTGGTAAAGGGGGGAATTACCGGTTCATGCTCCGCCCAACCCTTGAGAGGCAGCTGCTTGGAGCCATCGGCCTCTAAGAGTGCAAGGCCATCGGCGGGGCAGGCGGCTAGCAGAGCCTGGAAGGGCGCTCCCCCCAGTTTGGGGCCCCGCTCCTCCCCGAGAAGATTAATCCCCGGCCGGGGAGATTCTCCCGGCTCCAGCTTCCAATCCACCAGGTGGCTGGGAGGGGGGAGTATCTTGGTGGTGGTGGAGATCAGCACCCGGTGATGGCGGTTTTCCAGAGCCAGCCGGTGAATTAAAGAGGTTTTTCCACCGCAACCAATGACGGATACCACATCCCCCGGCTCAAGCCCCAGGGCTTGAGTGAAGGCCGGCGAAGCAGATTGTTTGGTCACGAGAACCCTCCTTTGACTCGGCTGGATCATTGATGGGAATGTCCTCACTATACCTTTTTAGAATCAATTGGTCAAGTGAGGCAGAATCTGTCGCGCATCAGCCCAGCTTGTCCCCTTTTTGGACAGGAAGATCGGGGGTGATCAGCACCACACCCTGATCCGAATAGGTGCCCAGCACCAGCACCTCCGACTGTATGTCGGCCACCTGCCGGGGCGGAAAGTTCACTACAGCCAGCACCTGTTTGCCTGGCAAATCCTCCAGAGTGTAGCACTGAGTGATTTGGGCACTGGATTTTTTGATTCCAAGTTCCTCACCAAAATCCACCCATAGCTTGTAGGCAGGTTTGCGGGCTTTTTCGAAGGGCTCCGCCCTGACGATTTCCCCTACCCGAATATCTAACTTTAAAAAATCTTCAAATACGGCCATGTCATAAATCCTCCCCGGATCGCTTGTATATAACATCAATGCTCGAATTAAATTGTATCTGCAAAGAGCCGCTTCGTCAATCGCAGTAAAAAATATTTCCGGACGCCAATGATCGACGCCGGAAACCAAGTGACCGATATGTTGCGGCAGAAAGCGCCTTAAAAACAGGACTGGAGTTGGGGGATAACTACCTTGGCCCCATCGATGGAGTGAAGCTTTACGGCTATTTGATAAACCTCACCGATGCTCTCGGCGGTGATGATCTCCTCTCCGCCATAATCATAGACCTGATTGTCCTTCAGCAGTAGAAACTTGTCGCAATACCGCAGCGCCAGGTTCAGGTCGTGAATGACGATGACAACGGCAATATCATGCTCCCGGCTCACCTGCTTGACCAGCTCCAGCACCTCGTATTGATTGCGCAGGTCCAGATTGCTGGTGGGTTCGTCCAAAAGCAAAACCCTTGGCTGCTGGGCAAGAGCCCTTGCCAGCATCACCTTTTGCTGCTCACCGCCGCTCAACTCGTCCACAAACCGCACCGCCATATCCCCAAGCCCCATCTGCTGCAAAAGGGAGGCAACTAGTTCTTCATCCTCCCGGCTGACACCCCATTGGATATAGGGTTTGCGGCCCAGCATCACCATATCGTACACCGTCAATCGGCTGTTTTGCGATCCCTGCGCTACAAAGGACATATTCTGAGCCACACGTCCCAAGGGCATCCTGAGCATATCCTGCTTGCCCACATATACCGTACCCTTTTGGGGTGACAAAATGCGGTTAAGGCATTTGAGCATGGTGCTTTTTCCGGCTCCGTTATTGCCCAGCACGGCAAGGCACTCCCCGGGATGGGCTTCAAAGGCAATGTCCTGCAGGATAGGGGAGCAGCAACTGCTGTAGCCGAACTCCAGCTCCGTCACAACCATCATTGTTTGTCACCGCCTTTGAATAGAAGATATAGGAACAAGGGAGCTCCTAAAAAGGAGGTGATGGCTCCGATGGGCAAAATTACCGGGGAGATGACCGTCCGGGCGGCAAGATCCCCCAGAAGGAGCAGGATGGCTCCCATCAGAGCAGAGCCGGGCAGCAGGTAGGTGTGGTTGTTGCCCACTACTTTGCGAACCATGTGAGGGGCCACCAGCCCAATGAAATTGATGATACCCAGATAGGAGACGATGACGGCGGCCGTCAGGGAGCAAATCACCATGTTGACAATCCGCACCCGGTTGACGTTGACGCCGAGACTGATCGCCGTTTGCTCACCGCTTTCCAAGGCGTTGTAGTTCCAGCGCCCCAAGATAAAATAGAGGGTTGCAGCCAGTACCATCACAGTCATCAGGCGCACTTCTTTCCAGCCGGTGCGGCCCAAATCCCCAAAGGTCCAGAACACCACCGAGGCCAACTGTACCTCGTTGGCAAAATACTGCAGAAGGGTTGTGGCTCCCTGAAACATGGCACTCAGGGCTACGCCTGCCAAAACCATGGCCTCCGGCGTGATTTTCTGAAAGCGGGACAGCGCCAGAATAATCACCGACACACCCATGCTGCAGGCAAAGGCACAAAGGCTGATCAGCAGGGGGTTGGAAAACTGCATGGCCGCTACGGTGCTTCCCTGAGCGCCGGCCCCCAGCGCAATAATGGCAAAGGCTGCGCCAAAGGATGCTCCCTGAGAGATTCCCAAGGTGGAAGCAGAGGCCAGGGGGTTGCGGAGGATGGCCTGCAGTACACATCCGGAAATGCCAAGGCCCAATCCTCCCATAATGGCGGTCAGCACCCGGGGAAGGCGCATGTTTTGAACCACGGTGTTAATTTTGCCGTCGCTTGCTTTTCCCACCACGGCCTTGGCGATTTCCATCAAGGAGGTTTCGTAGGAACCGGAGCGCAATGACAGCAGTGCAATCAGAATCATACCGCCCAGCAGCAGGCCTAAAACCAGAAGGTTTTTTCCCCGATACCGATCATAGGCCTGTAAGCCAATGTCCTTACCCTTTGCCGTCACACTATTCACCCAGCTTCATTTCCTTAAATTCATAGCCCTGCTCTTTTAGGGTATCGTAAAACTTGGTACCCAGCATCATTTCAAAAATCTCGTCTGCTTTGGCCACAGGGTCTACGTCTGCAAACTGTTGGGGGAAGATCACCTTTCCCGCATAGTAGGCGTCGGCCAAAGCCAGCTCTGCGTTCATTGCATTAAAGCGAAAGGAGATCTGGGAGTACAGCCGCCCTTCCTTGACTGCGGTGAGGGAGTTGTAATAATCAGGATTGGCGGCGTAGTCTTCGTTAATCAGAGCCATGCCGTTAAAGTCGAGGAAGATAATATCCGGATCCCATTGCAGCACCTGCTCCAAATCGATGTTGAACGCACCCTTCTGCCCGGTTTGGTCCGCCAGATTGTTGGCTCCAACGGCCACAAAGGGGGAGTAGCTGGCCTCGGTTCCATCAAAGCCGTGGGCTCCTTTAAAGGAAATACCTCCGGCATAAACAGTGGGCTTTTCCTCCTCGGGAATGTCCCCGGTGCGCAGGGCAAGGTCCTCCTCCAGCCCCTTGATGTAAGAAATCAGCTCGTCAGCTCGCTCCTGCCTGCCATAAACTTCCCCCATCAACTCAAGGGTCTGATAGGCAGCCTCGTCAAACATATTGTCGATGAGGGGAATGGTCACCACCGGAATCCCTAGCTTTTCCTGCAGAGCCTGAGCGGCATCTTTGTCCATAGCAGCCATGACGACATCGGGGCTGAGCTTGACGATTTCTTCATCGTAGGTGGTGCCGTTGTCCCCCATCACCGGCAGGGTAGAGAAGAGGGCGTTGTTGATGTAGCTAAAGGGCTTGGTAATGCGAGGTTCGATTTCGTTTTGCTCTACACCGATGACCAGATCGGTGGCCTGCATATAGGTGGTAAAGCGAAGAGTCCCCACGTTGACGCAGACGATGGACTCCACCTTTTGGGGAATTTCCACCTGTCTGCCTGTCGCGTCCGTGATGGTGCGCAGGCCGTTTTCTTCTACCGCGGCAGAAGATTCGCTTGCCTCCGCCTCATTGCCGGAAGAGGGGAGGGAAGGGGTAGCGCTGTTCTGGGAAGCGCATCCCACCAGCAGGAGCATCAGTACTAATATGGTTGCCACAAAACGTTTCATGGTTATCATCCTTTCAAGATAGGGTTACCAGCCTCGGCTGTATTCCTGATAGCAGTCCAGACAGACCTGCTTACCCTGCTGGAGCCGGATTTTGTGCTCCGGAGCCGATTCGCCGCACTCCTCACAGGTCACGGAAGAAAAAATTCTGGCTCGTTCCGGGATGCTGACATCTACTTCTTTGCAGTCAAACACCTCATCCACCGGGGCGGTGAGCAAGTACTCCTGATATTGAGTACGCTCCATCCCGTTGTTTCTTGCTTTGAGATAGAAGCGCATGGCCTTTTGAGTATCCCGCCGAATAAAGGTAAAGGCCTGCTTACCGGTTCCTTTGTAAATCAGGTTGCCCTTGCCCATGGTGCAGCTCATCAGGGCCTGAATGGCATCGACGCCACAGGCATCGTTTTCGGTGATGCAGATCAGTTCTTCGTCAAAGGCGGGGCTAACGCCCATTTTTTCTACCACGGCTTCGCAAACCTTGACCCCAATGGCAAGGCCGGGGCACTGGTGTCCGTGAAAGGCCTTTGCTTTTTCCCAATATTCTATATTCATCTTGAATCCTCCTATGCGCAACTGAAATAAAGCCATGGGCTTATATTCTGACAAAATAAAAAGGCGCAACCAAAGTTGCGCCTTCTGGCGTATTCCACCGATTCTGTCGGTGTATTGCGAAAAAAAGTATATGTACAACCACTTCTGTGGTAAGGCAAAACTTCATGTGATGCCTTTGCTATTATAGCGGGTTTCAAAGGTATTGTCAATCAAAAGTAGTACCCGGTACCGGTTGGTCGGGAAGTTTCGGCGGGGGTGTCACTCTGACGATTGTTTTTTTGAATAGGTTAAGGTAAAATAAGTACATTCACATTTGGGGAGGGTTTTCGTTGAAAATAGTGGTGATTGACGGGCAGGGCGGGCGGATGGGTCTGGCCATCATCGAAGGTTTAAAAGCAGCCGGGGTAAAGGCCGAGATTATTGCGGTGGGAACTAACAGCGCTGCAACCGTTACTATGATGAGCGGCAAAGCCGATGCAGGAGCAACGGGAGAAAATGCCGTCATCGTCAATGCAAGGGACGCGGACTATATCATAGGTCCCATTGGGATTGTAGTGGCAGATTCTCTCCACGGAGAGATTTCTCCTCAAATGGCGGTTGCCGTAGGGCAGAGCAAGGCGCGAAAGATTCTCCTTCCCATGAGCCGATGCAACACCTGTATCGCCGGTGTTCAGGATATGCCCTTTGGAGAGATGATCCGGTTGGCGGTTAGCCAAATCCCGTCAGATTGCGTCTAGGAGGGGCAAACCCAAAGAATACCCGGAATGATTGCCCAAAGAATAAAAAAGGTGCGTCCAATGTCCACGGTTTCAGAGGGACAATTTAAGAAAAGCAAACTGAATATGGAAAATAAGCAGCGGAAGCCAGTAATGGCCCCCGCTGCTTATTTTCTGGTTACCATTTGTTTTTTGTTACACCATTTTCATCAATTTCATAGCTGTCTACCTTGGAGTTTTTGGCGAGAGAGCCATCGGCATAGAAGTAGTACCACTTGCTATCAATCTGGAGCCACTTTCCGGAAATCATGTTGCCGCTGGTGTCAAAGTAATAGGTCTTTTTTGTAGCATCGCTGCCGATGTTCCACCAGCCGATGAGCATCTTGTTACCTGAGTAAAACCGCCAGTTGTCGCCAACCTTCACCCAGCCCGTCTGGAGTGTCCCGATGTTCTGGAAATAATACTTTACGCCATTGATGGTCTGCTCTCCCGTGAGGGCCTTGCCGTCCTTGTAGTAGAACCACTGGCCGGCATCACCCCGTGCCCAGCCTTGTGCCGTGTCAGGCTCAATGGTCAGTTTAACATAGCGGTGGAGCATAGCCGCAACCTCGGCGCGGGTAGCAGCGGCTTTCGGGTTGAACTTGTTACCCGTGCCGCCCATCATAATACCTGCCTGCTGTATGGCTGTGACAGCCGTCTGATAATAGCTACCGATGCGGTCAGCATCCCTATATACACCTGCCTCACGGGTGACAGGTAGTTTGTAGCCGGTTGATTTTGCGTAATTTACAAAAATCACTGCGATTTCTTCGCGGGTGATGGCCCTGTCAGGCGCAAACTTACCGTTCCCGATGCCGCTGACGATGCCCTTCTTGTATGCCCATTCGATATAGGGCAGGTAGTATTTACCCACCACTACATCGGTGAAGCTGCTGGTCTTGTAGGCGCTCGCGTCCGCGCCGGACAGCCTGCCGAGAACTGTGACCAGCATCCCACGGTCCATTGTCATGTTAGGAGAGAAGGTAGTATCGGTTATTCCGCTGAACAGTCCGCGCCCGACCGCGTAGTCGATGCTTTCCTTGGCCCAATGAGTGTCGGTGTCGGTGTACTTCTCAGAGGGGGGCTGATACCCCACGCCGTAGACCGAGAAGTGATTACTGCACAGGATGATACTTCCGCTGTTTGCGTCGTAGGAGGAGTCACGGATGCGGGTTGCATTACCCTTGCCGTCCACATAGACGCCGAACAGATAACCCACCGCCTCATTGCTGCCCGGTGTGTACGGGAAGGAGAGGGTAGCGCCACCTTTGCCCAGCGAGGTAATGTTTACCGTTTTACCGTCCTTAATGTAACTGATGGTCACATCGTATACCGGCCTTGTGCCAATCATCGCTTTTGCTCCGCTGGATAGGTTCTGTACTGGTTTTATAGTAATCGTCAAGCTCCCCGCACCCTGTTTTTGAATTTCCTTTAAGGCTTCCAAATCCAGACCGAGGGAAGCGATGCCGCTGTTGATTGTAAGCCTCGTTACGCCCGAATTCACAAGGCTTTGCAGGACGTTTTGCGAAAGGGGAAGGCTCAGTGAGCTTGCACTTTGCGGCAGGTTCACGTTGAGGGCAATACCGATTCCGTTTGCTGTTTTCCCCCGCTTTTTTGCTTCCTTTTGTGCCTTGACGATGGCGCTGGTGACGGTCTTACCCGAAAGATAGGCGCTGGTTGTACCAACCTGTCCTGCCGACGCAGTCACTGATATTTCTGCTGTAACAGGCTGATCGGGCTGCTTTTCCGGGCCTGTGGTTGTCGTATCGCTGCCTGAGGACGGAGGATTTACCGTCAGCGTTCCGTTGACAAGAGCCGGGTTTGCAGCCTCGTAGTTTGCGGTATAGCTTACTCCTGCCAAATCTATGGTAATGGGATAACTGCCTGCTGTTTTCCCGTCAGCCGCACAGGTAAGGGCGGGCCCCCCCGCCAGTGCAGTCTCTCCGGAAAGCTGGCCATCCACGGTATAGGTGAAGGTGGGCAGTATGCCGCCTCTGGTCATGCTCTTGTCATCAGCCTTGACCGTTACAGGACGTTTTGCAATGGTAAAATTAGCGCTTTGACTGCCGGTATAATTGCCCTTGCCTTCGATAACAATCGTGGCCGTTCCCGCGCTGGTATTATCGGAGTAGGTTACATCATAGTCCGCGCCCGATGTCAGCGTTGTAACGCCGTCCTTAACGGTAACGGTAGGTGTTTGCGCTACGCCGGTATAGATTACGGGGTTAATCACATCAACGGTAAGTCCCAAAATGCTCTTGGGCGTTACCGTAATCTGCACTGTTTCTGTGATTGGCGAAATACTTTCATAGTTATTCACCGTAGCCATACTTGGCGTAAAGAGGACTTCATAGCCGCTGTTTGTTACAGTTGGTATGGTTTCCGGTGTGCTCCACGCAAAGCTGCCGTATTCAGTGGAGCCGCCTACCAATGCCGATGCTGACAGCGTCGACCCGTAAGTAATACCGGTAGCTATTGGCCATGTAATTGTTGGCGCCGCTGCCTTGTTGATGGTGAAGCTTTTGGTGGCTGTGCCGGTATAATTGCCCTTGCCGGTGACGCTTATCCTCGCTTCTCCCGCGCAGGTATTATCGGTGTAGCTTATATCATCATAGTCCATACCCGATGTCAGCGTCGTGGCGTCCGTTACGGTAACATCAGGCGTGTGTGGCGTACCGGTATAGGTGAACGGACCCCCTGTAACCGTGAGCATATCCGCTATCAATGTTTTTGGCTGAATGGTATAGGTCACGCCGGTTTTAATGCCCTTGAAGTTGCCCTTTCCTGTCATCGTTATTGTTACTTCGCCGGCTTTGATGCCTGCACTGGTACCTGTGCCGTCCGTGCTGGTAATGGTGATGGTGTAATCGGCATCTTCAACCAAGGTAGCGCCATCAAAGGTGACGGTCAGGGTTGGAATCTGCTGGCTGCCGTTATAAGTAGGGTTGTCAATCGAGCCAACAATGGCGTTTGCAATATCCCGCTCGGTCAGGTACACACCGCCATCACCGGACTGGGTGCCCACAGGGAATACAGTGAGGATGGGCAGCTTATGATCGGTGATTGTCCAAACGGAGGTATCCCATGCGGAAGTATTCCAGTTGCCCTCTGTCGTCCAGAAGCTGGCGGCATTCGCCCGGGTGATGCTCAAATCTGTGCCGTTACTGTTGTTGGCACTGCCGCCTGTGACGATATTGCCGTTCACCTTCATGCTGGAAAAGGCATAGTTGTTGGTGAGGGTACCTACATTACTGCCCACCACACGCCCTGTACTTGCGCCTGAGGCTATAATAGTAGGATTCAAGGCAGCACAGTTGCGCACTTTTCCGTTATATGCGACATCTCCTGCAATGCCGCCAACCTTGGTAACACCGCTGACCAAACCGGTTGCATAGCAATTTTCCACCGTGCCAACGGTCCAAGCAACAATACCGCCAATGGTGTCGTTCTTACCGCTTACGGAAGCATCGCTACGGCAGTCTTTCAATATCGGATTGTTGGCAGCGTGTGCCCCTACAATGCCGCCAACGAACCTCTCTCCGCTGATGGTTCCGCTTACATAGCAACCCCGAACAGTGCCGTAGGAAGCCATCCCTGCAATTCCTCCAACCTTGCCGTTTCCGTTAATATTCGCCCCCACAACGGCAATGTTTTTCACATCGGCTTCGTATGTATATCCGAACAGACCAGAACTGTCCTCGTCTGGGCGGTTGAGAAAAAGCCCTGTGATTACCTTGCCGCTTCCATCAAATTTGCCATTGAACCACCGACTTTGGTTGCCTATTACCCGCCCAATGGGTACCCAGCCTTTTCCACCATCATAGTTTTTGCCATAGGCCGAGAGGTCAATATCGTCCGTCAGCTTATAGTACTTGCTCTTGTATGCGTTACGAGTGGCTGCATCATCACTGCTGACCAGCTCCGCCAACTTGGCAAGCTGGGAAGCGGTGGAGATTTCATAGGCCTGTGCTTCATTTGTGCCGTCTCCGCCGCCGAAGGGACTTGTGCCTGTGGGAAGCAGGTGCAAAGGCATATCCACCGCCTTGCCTCCCAAGCCGGGGAGCATCTTTTCTGTATATGTCCACGGAGCGGCAGCAAAGCCATTGGGAAAGCCGCTGTTCACTTGCAGTTCATCGGCTGTTTTGGCTAAGCCATTTATGTTATTGGCTGTACCGTCGGTGATGGTTTGCACTACGCCGCCCACCGTCACTGTCATGCCAGAATAGGCATGGTTGCCAGAGAAAATCACAGTTCCTCCGTGTGATCCAACCACACGGGATACTTTACTACCGCCGCTGATGGATGGGTTGAGGGCAACGCAATTTTGCACCTTGCTGCCAGATACACCATAAAAATCGCCCACCACGCCACCGACCATACTTGCACCGGTGACCGCACCGATCACATAAGAGTTGACAACGCAGCCCATATTAGAGCGACCGACGATACCGCCTACTTCATTTACACCTGTCACTGCCGCTGCGGAATAGCAATTTATTACCGAAGAAGAAGGGCTGTTAAAATCACCTATCATTCCGCCAACAGAGTTTTTCCCCCTGATTTCACCTGTAATAAAGCAATTTTCTACGGTGCCGATCATCATAGCGGATATACCGCCGACATTATAGCCGGCTCGGATATAGGCATCCACTACTCCCAGGTTTTTTACAGTCCCATAGCTGATAACGCCAAACAGGCCACCACAATAATAATTATCGTCATTGAGATACAATCCCTTGATATTATATCCGCTGCCATCAAAAATTCCGCTAAACGCACGTAAGGTCGTCGGAAAATACCCGCCGATAGGTATCCAGCCTTTGCCGCCGTTGAAACCGATATTGTCGGCGTTATAGACGGAAAGGTCGATATCGGCTGTGAGTTTATAATGTTTAGTGTTATATGCGTTGCGGGTATCATCATCCTCACTTTTCACCAGCTCCGACAGCTTGGCAAGCTGGGCGGCGGTGCTGATTTGGTAGGGATTTTCGCTTGTGCCCTCGCCGTTGAAATATTCGCCGCTAATGTCTATGATATGTGCGGGCATAGCAATCGCCTCATCGAAGCCGGGAAGCTTACCTTCTTTGTATGTCCACGGTGTAGTGGTAAATGCAGTCGGGAAGCCACCACTTGTTTGCAGGTCAGCGGCGGTTTTTCCCGCGCCATTTTTGTTTGTGGCTGTACCGTCGCTCACAGTGCCGCCGTTTACAGTCATGCCGCTAAAGGCGTAGTTGTCTGTGAGTGTGCCGTTGTCTTGCTCCCCCACTACCCGGCCAACATTAGTGCTGCCGGAAATTGAGGGGTTCAGCGCAGCACAGTTTTTCACGGTACCGTTGTAAGCATATCCCGCCACGCCGCCGACATACTCATTGCCGCTCACGCTGCCTGTTGCATAACAATTTTGTACTGTGCCGGAAACCCATCCCACCACGCCACCCACCCGGATGTTGCCGCTAATGCTGCCGGTGCTGTAGCAGCTTTGCACTGTGCCGCTGTGAACATATCCCGCCACGCCGCCGACATACTCATTGCCGGTGATATCCACATCCACAAGGCCAAGGTTTTGTATGGTGCCACCGCTAACCCAGCCGAACAGCCCGGTGTTCTCATACCCCGTGTGGTTAATATACAAGCCTGTGATTATGTTGGCGTTACCGTTGAAATTTCCTTTGAAGGTGTTGTCGCCGTCATGCCCAATGGGAACCCAGCCCTTGCCCTCATTATAATTCACGCCATAGCCAGAGAGGTCGAGGTCGTTTTGCAGCTCCAGAGAGACGGTGGCTGTGTTATCGTTAAACAGGAAGCTCTCCAGTCGCCCGTCGTTGACCAAAGCAGAGATTTCCGCAAGCTGCGCTACCGTGGTGATTTCCAGTGGACTTGCGCCTGTACCGCCGCCGCCCATGCGGAGAGGCGCAAAACGGCTTGCCGCTTCAGGGACATACACCGTGATACGGGGCGCTTCCATGCTGCCTGCAAAGGTGTAGCCCTCGCCCGGCACGACGTAAAACACATATAGTCCCTTTGCAGGGGCTTTCTCGTCATAGTCCTGCTCGGTCTGCCATGATACAGGAATCTGGATGGCTTTGCCATCCACTGTGGCGCTCACCTTTTCGGGGAATACCGGTTCTGTGGTATTCTGCCAGCGGATATCGTCGGATAGCGCGTCAAAGGCCGTTATCCTACCTATGATGGCGCATGCGCCCACCGTCACGGAGATTGTCGGTGCTTCCACACCGCTTGCAAGGGCAACGCCCTTCGGAAGCTTGGATGTAAAAAGATATGTACCCGCTGCTTCGCTATCGTATCCCGGCGATGAAGTCCATGTAACGGGCAGCGGAACTGTGACTGCCTCAGGACTGTTTCCATCATCCCCAGTGGGCTCTACTTCGGAGGGGGTGGCGATTTCATCTCCTTTGCTTCCGTCGTTTTCTGTACCATCCGTCTCATCAATAATAACTGCTGACCCACTTACTGTTTCGGCGCTATCTGGCTTCGAATCAACTTCCCCAGAATCCAGAATAGGCGCTTCCTCCGAAGTCGCAAGCTGTATCGTTGCCGTTAGGGTATCGGGCAGTTTCAAATCAGTCTGCCGTGTGCCAAGCGGTACGCCCTGTACCACAATATCTGTACTCAAGGCCCCGAAAGCGATGATCTCGCCGCTTGCACCGGTGGGGAGTATGCTTGCTTGAGCCGACGCTGAGACAGGCATCATACCCACAACCATAATGGTGGATAGCATTATAGCCATGAGCCTTTGCTTTGCTTTGTGGTTGCTCATACCATTCCCTCCATTCATATCCACGTCAGACAAATTCAAAGAATCGCGGCTCGGCCCCATCACTTGAATTTTAGACTGATGGATGTTATACTAAAAACATTGTAACCCAATTTGGTAAACGCGGTTACCTTACTTGAAATATTATACTTTATTTTTTCAAAGGGTTCAATAGAGGAGAGGAAATATGAGAGGGAAAAAGCCTGACAAAAGAAAGATGCAAGGTGCCGAAACCAAAAAAAAACTGTATGAAATTGCGGAAAAGCTATTTTCGCAGCACAACTTTTCTGATGTGAGCGTCGAGAATATCACTGATGAAGCCGGCATCACCAAGGGAGCCTTTTATGTGCACTTCGAGTCCAAGGACGCATTGATCGCCATTTTGATTGCAGATTATGCTGCCCGGGCCGACACGGATTACAAAGCTTTTTTGGCGACTTTGTCCTCTGATATGCCCACTTCAGAGCTAATCCTTGCACTGACACAAAAAATAACCGATGAGCTTGCTGATACCATCGGCTACGAAAATATGAAAAAGGTCTACCAGATGCTGCTTGCAGGAACCGTGAACACCGAACCGGTCAAGGGTTATGACAGAGAGCTGTATACGCTGTTTCATGACATTTTGGAGCGCGGTATTCAGCGCGGGGAATGTCGGAGCACCCTGTCAACCGACATTCTGGCGCGACATTTTGTGATGGCGATCCGTGGTGTCAGCTATGAGTGGTGCGTCCGCTATCCTGATTTTAATTTGAAGGAACAGGCAGTAGAACATATCCAGATGCTTTTGGAAGGAATATGCTTTCATACAAATAAAAATGTCTAATCCTGTTGAACTCATCTTAATCCTGTGACGGAAGTAAATCATATGTTGAGGAGGGATATCCCGCGATCCCTTCACCCCGGACGCATCTGGTCCGGCTGGAAGTTAAAGAAGCTCATCAAACTCATACCCGCAGCTGAGAAAAGCCGGAGCGAAAACTTGCAAATGACGATGGCATCATGGATTAAGAACCACCAGCTCTGGTGGTTCTTAATCCAACAACAAACGGCAGACAGCGAAAACCCACTGTCTGCCGATACATACCGCCCACTTTACCACGGTTTAGAAAATATCCCTATGACACCGTGGAGAATAGGACGTGCCTTTTTTATGGAGCGGGTGATGGGAATCGAACCCACGTAACCAGCTTGGAAGGCTGGAATTCTACCATTGAACTACACCCGCAAAGGAACGCTATTTATTATATCGGATTGTAACGCCCCTGTCAATACTCTCTCCTAACATGATCCTGCAAAAAACAATCCCCTCGGCTTATGTCGAGGGGAAAAGCCTGGCATGTTAGAATTAGTCGCGGCGGCGACCCAAAAGCCGAAGCAGCTTGAGGAACAGGTTGATAAAATCCAGATAAAGAGTGAGAGCTCCAAAGATGGCAAGCTTGCGAACCATATCGTCCTCATCATCGTACCCTTGGGCAAGAGCCGACTGATAGATGGCCTTGATCTTTTGGGTATCGTATGCGGTCAATCCAATAAACAACAGGATTCCCACCACTACGATGATAAAGTCCACCATAGCATTGCCCAAAAACATATTAATCACACCGGCTACCAGAATGCCCAGCAATCCAAACAAGAGCAGGTTCCCCCATCTAGAAAGATCCTTGCGAGTGACAAGCCCGTACAAAGACATGGCTAAAAAGAGAGCTGCCGTAACCCCAAAGGATAAGATGAGACTGTCCAGACGATAGGCCACAACCAGGGAGCTCATGGTCAGTCCGGTGACGGCGGAATAGAGCATGAACATAACGGTAGCTGTGGCCGGGCTCATGCGATGGATGCGAGCGCTCAGTGCCAGCACTAAAATGATCTGGGTGATCAGAACGCCAAAAAATCCGATGCCGCTGCCAAAAATAAAGTTCCAAAGCCCAGGAACGGCCTGACACAACATGGCACTGACCACCGTGGTAAACAGGCCGACACACATCCAACCCATGACTTTTGCAAGGTATAGCCCACTGCGGGAGGCAAGCTCCTCTTGGCGTTCCCGCAGACCATAGTCGTTGTATTGATTCATAAAAGATGCCTCCCATTTTATGCAATCTCAAAAAAATATAATCATTGGCAATTGCATGTTGTTTCCGGTTATGGTATCATACTCCTGAAGCGGCATGTCGACATATTTCGCCAACCTTGTTATCATAGGATGTAGGCTCTGTCAAAAATGGATCAGCCGGTAAGCCTAATCTAATTTTGCATTCTCAAATTATCCTAAGCTTGTAATGTGGTTTGTAATGGCGATGATATTTTAGGCTGCCTTGTTGGCTCCCGAAGGAAGGGTGGCCGACAAGGCGGCAGTTATGCATCATACCCAAACGGCACCGTATCATTATTATACCTGATTGCCGGAAAAAATGCAAAGAATATCATACAGGTAGGATTTTGCAGAGCAGGAAAGGAAAACTCTATGGTAAGGGTATTTTCATCACAACAGGTTGCCGAGGCCAAGTAACAACAAGATGCTGATTTCTTTTGTCTGTGACGCAATCATAAGGAGGTAAAAGCAAGGATGACTTATAAAAGCGATATCGAAATAGCGCAGGAATCCACCATGCAGCCCATCAGCAAAATAGCTGAACAGGTTGGAATCTCCCAAGACTTTATCGAGCAGTACGGCCCCTATAAGGCAAAGATTGACTACAATTATCTGGAAACCGTCAAAGATAAGCCTGACGCCAAACTGATTCTGGTCACCGCCATTACCCCCACCCCCGCCGGAGAGGGCAAAACTACCACTACCGTGGGCCTTGCCGATGGTTTGCGCAAAATTGGCAAAAACGCCGTAGTAGCTCTGCGGGAACCCAGCTTGGGACCTGTCTTTGGAGTCAAGGGGGGTGCGGCTGGCGGCGGATACGCTCAGGTGGTGCCTATGGAGGACATCAACCTTCATTTTACCGGAGACATGCATGCCATTGGAGCAGCCAACAACCTGCTGGCAGCCATGCTGGACAACCATATCTTCCAAGGCAATGCTCTGGGAGTCGATACCCGCCGAATTGTCTGGCGGCGCTGTGTTGACATGAACGACCGTCAGCTGCGCAACGTCACCGATGGTCTGGGTGGCCGGGTCAACGGCGTGCCCCGGGAGGATGGCTTTGACATCACCGTAGCTTCCGAAGTTATGGCGGTGCTCTGCCTTTCCAAGGACATCACCGACCTGAAGGAGCGCTGCGCCCGGATCATCGTTGGCTACACCCGGGAAGAAGAGCCCATCACCGCCGGGATGCTCAAAGCGGAAGGTGCCATGGCTGCTCTCCTCAAGGATGCTCTCAAGCCCAATCTGGTCCAAACGCTGGAAGGTACCCCTGCCTTTATCCATGGTGGGCCCTTTGCCAACATTGCCCATGGCTGCAACTCTATCATGGCTACTCGGATGGCTATGAAGCTGGGGGATTACGCCATCACCGAGGCAGGCTTCGGCGGGGATTTGGGAGCGGAGAAGTTCTTTGACATCAAGTGCCGGATGGCGGGGCTCACTCCTAACGCAGTGGTGGTAGTGGCCACCGTTCGAGCTCTCAAGCATCATGGAGGGGTTGCCAAAGCCGATCTGGGCACTGAGAACCTGGCTGCTTTGGAAAAGGGCCTGCCCAACCTCTTGCAACACGTGGAGAACATGACTCAGGTGTTTGGACTGCCCTGTGTGGTGGCCATCAACCGGTTCCCTACGGACAGCGAAGCGGAACTTCAGCTCATTGAGGAGAAGTGTAAGGCTCTTGGAGTCAACGTGGCCCTATCCGAGGTCTGGGGCAAAGGTGGCGAGGGCGGCGCGGCTCTGGCTCAGGAGGTTGTCCGCCTCTGCGATCAGCCAAACAGCTTTACCCAGAGCTACGGTACGGAGCTTTCCATTACGCAGAAGTTGGAAGCCATCGCCACCAAGGTTTACCGGGCGGATGGTGTGGAGTTGACGGCAGGCGCCAAAAAGCAGGCGGCCCAGCTGGAAGGTTTGGGTTTTGGCAATCTGCCCATCTGCATGGCCAAAACTCAGTACAGCTTTTCCGACGATCAAAAGTTGCTGGGAGCCCCTAGGGGCTTCAAGATTACGGTGCGCAACCTGAAGGTTTCCGCCGGAGCAGGCTTTATCGTGGCCCTCACCGGGGATATTATGACCATGCCGGGCTTGCCCAAGGTTCCCAGTGCCGAGCGAATCGACGTAGATGAAACCGGAAAAATTTCGGGGCTGTTCTAAATCTTTTATTAATGGTAAAATGGGGAGGGGGATAAGCCCCTTCCCCATACAATCAAATATAACTGGTCAGAGTAGGAAATGCGCGTCAAGTGCCGGTGGATGGGAGGTCGCCACCGGACGAAGGATGAGTTTCATCCGCGTTGCATTTCCGCATCCGCTGCCACGTGAAGGATTATTCCTCCTTGTGTGGCGAAATTAGGAGGTTTTTTTATGTCTCGTATCAATTTATCAAGACTCACACAGGTTTCGCTCTTGGTAGCGACAGAAATTGTTCTTTCCCGCTTTCTATCCATCTCGACACCCATTGTCAGAATCGGCTTTGGCTTTGTGCCCATTGTTCTCATAGCAATCCTTCACGGTCCTGTATTTGCCGGAATTGGCGGGGCTCTGGCGGACTTTATGGGTGCCATTCTCTTTCCCATCGGGGCGTATTTTCCCGGCTTTACCCTAGTGGCAGGGTTGGTTGGCCTTTGCTACGGGTTGTTTTTATATCAAAAGCCTCATAATTTTTGGCGGATTTTAATATGTGTTTCCATTGTGTGTCTGCCGCTGCAGCTGGGTCTGGACACCCTTTGGCTGGTGATGATCACCGGGAAGGGGTATCTGGCGCTGCTGCCCACTCGGGCCATTAAAAGCCTGGTGATGATACCGGTTCAGGTGCTGACCATTCGCAGCCTGTGCTACTTTATCGCCGGTGTGGTCAAGATGCGGAAGGCATAAAACTCAAGACGGAGGAAGATTCATGACAAAACTGTTGGAAGGTAAGCTGGTTACCGCAGCTCTGAAGGAAAAGCAGCAGGCGGCTGTGGAGGCCCTTGCTGCCAAGGGAGTTAAGCCCACCTTGGGAATCATCCGGGTGGGGGAAAGGGGAGATGACATCGCTTACGAAAGGGGAGCCGCCAAGCGCTGCGAAAGTGTGGGCGTCGCCGTACAGCGATTCCATCTTCCGATGGATGCTTCTCAGCAAGAGCTGTTGTCCCTTCTGGAGCAGGTGAACCGGGATCCTTCCATTCACGGGGTGTTGTTGTTCCGTCCCTTGCCAAAACAGATGGACGATGAAACCATCCGCAATGCTTTGGCCCCAGAAAAAGACATCGACGGCATCACGGACGGCTCACTGGCCGGGGTGTTCACCGGCTCTGGCAAAGGCTTTGCCCCCTGTACCGCCCAAGCCTGTCTGGAGATGCTGGACTACTATGGTTACGATCTCAAGGGGAAAAAGGTTACGGTGATCGGCCGGAGTCTGGTGGTGGGCAAGCCGGTTGCCATGATGCTGATGGGCAGGCATGCCACCGTCACCGTCTGCCACACCCGCACCGTGGACATGCCCGCTGCCTGCCGGGAAGCGGATATCCTCATTGTGGCCGCTGGAAGAGCCGGAGTGGTGGGGAAGGAATTCTTCTCTCCCGGGCAGGTGGTCATCGATGTGGGGATTAACTTTGATGAGAACGGCAAGATGCAGGGAGACGCGGACTTCGCCGCGGCCCAGTCCGTGGTGGAGGCCATCACTCCGGTGCCGGGGGGAGTGGGAACGGTGACCACTTCCGTACTGGTGGGCAACGTGATTGCGGCGGCTAAAAAAGTCTGAGATAACCTTAAGGAAAAGCCCGTGCCCCCATCCGGTGGGAGCGCGGGCTTTTGGATCGTTCGGAAAAATCCCTCTCCCAAAGCTGGGGCGGAGAGTGGTGTCCTCTTCTTGTGTAGTTGCGAAATGTGGCCTAACAATGCTATAATAGAGCTATTATAAGCAAAGGCTTCCCCTTTGTATCAAGCTGTTTTACGATCAGACTTCTTCCAAATCCTGAAGCAGGATGGAAGGGTCCAGGTCGGAGGGGATGTCGAAGCTTACCCCCAGCAGATTAACCGGTGTGATGCTGGCGGCATCGGGGGCGCAGGAGCGCTTGAACTGAGCCGAGCAGAACCGGGAGAAGAAAAGCCGTAGCTTTTCCCGGATAAAAGCTGGGGAAAGGCTTTCGGAAAAGGCGATGCAGGCGTAAAATAATATCTTGGAGGGCCGCATCCGATAGCGGAGAAAATAATAGGTAAAGAAATCGTGGAGCTCGTAAGGCCCCAAAATATCCTCAGTTTTTTGGGCGATTTCCCCGTCCTCGGGAGGGAGAAGTTCAGGGGAAACAGGGGTTTCGATCACGTTGCGCACCGTTTCCTCCACCCCGGGAATCATCCCGCTGGAGGCCACATGCCACACCAGCTCCCTCAGAACCGTTTTGGCAAAGCAAACGTTAACGTTGTAGCCCGAGAGATGATCACCCCCAAAGGTGCTAAAGCCAAGAGCTTCCTCCGAAAGGTCGCCAGAGCCCACCACAATGCCGGAAACAGCGTTGGCAACATCCAGCAGGATTTGGGTTCGCTCCCGGGCTTGGGCGTTTTCGTAGACGGTGTCCTTGCCTCCCCGGTGCCCGATGTCCTCCAGATGCTCCGTCACCGCCCTGCGGATGGAAATGTCCCGCTTGGTGACACCCAGCGTCTCCATCAGCTCCAAGGCATTAAAATAGGTCTGATCGCTGGTGCCAAATCCCGGCATGGTGATTGCCACAATGTTGGATCGAGGCAGCTCCAGCAAATCCATGGCTCCCACGCAGATGAGCAGGGCGGCGGTAGAATCCAAGCCCCCGGAAACCCCCAGAACCACCTTGGAGATTCCTACATTTTCCAGACGAGCCGCCAAAGATCGGACAGCCAGCTCGTATAAATCCGTCAGATACTCTGCCTTGCCTGCGGCGGGAAGGAAGGGGTTGCGCTCCACATTGCGCAAAAGCCCCGGCTTTTCGGTCCCGGGTTTTATGCTGTGGTAGAGCGGGGGAGCCGCCGGATAGAGCTTTTGGGAGCGGATGATGTCCAAGTCCAGATCTACGGTACAGCCGGCGCTTACGGTGCCGGTCTGCATATAGGCAAGCTCGGTTCCGCATTCGAATATGCTGGCAAAGCCCCGGTAAACATAGGGAAAAGAAGTATCGCCCACACCGCCGTTTACCAGTGCGATTCCCATGCCCAAAGAGCGGGAAAGCCCGGACAGCAGGGTGGTGACCTCCTCCTCCTGCCCGGCGATGGCCGGGAAATAAGAGGGGATGAGAATCAAATCGCAGCCGGTGTGAGCAAGCTCGGTCACCCGGGTAGCCAGTCCCGGAAGCCCGCAGCTCAGAATGCAGAAGTGCAGGTCTCCGGCGGCAAATACGGTATCCACCGGCAGGAGATGCTGGGAAAAACCTTGGTTGGCCAGAGGAGCTTCGTTGTCCAGAGTGGGGATCAAGCCGATGAGCTCCCCCTTATAAAGTACCGCCATCACCGAAACGGGCTTGCCCAAATCGTCGATGGCAAGGCCGACGATGACATAGCCCTCCCGCCCGGCGCTGAGCGCCTGCATACCGTCCAGAGCAACGGCGCAGCGTTCCAGCAGCAGGGGGCTGGTAAACAGGCTGCCGCAGCTGGGGGAACACAGGGAAAGGCGGGGAAATACCGTAATATCGCTGTCCCCCATAGAGTGGTCGGCCAGCAAAGCTCTGCATTCCTCCAGGCAGTCCCCGGGGTTTGCGCAATTTACTTTGTTGATGGCAGCGGTTAATCGAATGATACTGTTCACGTCGTCTTCCTCCGTCTCCAGTGTCTGTTGGGTCTGTGGCAGACAGTCTGTACTCCAATTTTGACAAAAGCTCTGATTCAGAGTATTGTAATTGATTATGACTATTATACCATAGAGAAGCGGATATGGTATAACTGGCTATCGCCGTAGGCGGGCCTGATAAATGAGGGTATCATAGCCGTCCTGTGGCTATTATACCACAGGAAACAAGAAGTACATCCCATAGAAGTGGATAACATCCAAAAGGTTTTTTTAATATTTACCGCAAATATGTACAACTGCCCGGGATTTGTGCTATAGTTTAAGGTAAATGTTTGTTGTAACGTAAGGAGGTGCCTGTGTTGTACCACAACCTTTTTGATAGCCATATACACTCTGTCAATTCTGCTGATGCCCATCATTCGGTGATGTACATGGCGGAACGGGCCCAAAGTATGGGGATGATGGGAATTGCCATTACCGATCACGCTGATTGTGGAAGGCTTGTTGAACCGGGCTACATTACCCGAATCCTGCAGTCCATCTTTGATGTTGCTAAGGCAAAAGCAGCTTTTCGCCATCGCATGACCTTTGGCGTGGGCATAGAAATCGGCGTAGACGGGAACCCATTGGCAGCTGATAAGCTGGTAAAATCTTATTCTTTCGACTTTGTGCTGGGAGCCATTCACGGCAATCAAGAGGGGATGTGCTATTACAATGCCCCTTATGATTCCAACACGCCGGAAGAGAATAAAGCCCTGCTGGACAGCTATTTTAAAGATATGCAGGAAATGGTGGACTGGGGAGGTTTCGACAGCCTGGCCCACATCACCTATCCTCTGCGCAGTGCCGCCCGCCTCAATGTCGCACTGGATTTAGAACCCCACAAGGAGCAGATCGACGCTATTTTAAAGGGGCTGGCGGATCAGGGAAAGGCTCTGGAGATCAATACATCCGGCCTGCGCTCCCCCTTGGGAGAGCTGATACCGCCTCTTTGGATTCTGCGCCGCTTCAAAGAGCTGGGAGGACAGCATGTCACCATCGGCTCCGATGCTCACCGGGTAGATCAGGTAGGCTCCGGCATTCAACAGGCGATGGATGCGCTAAATCAGGCAGGGTTTGACTACTTTGCCTTCTACCGGACACGCAGGCCCATTATGCTGCGGGTTGTGTAACTTCTCGAGGTGCAGACAACCATAACCCGACAGGGAAAGCTTTAAAATTTATGTTAAAATAAGAAAAAAACTAAATAAGGGAAGGATAGATGCAACCCCATGACCGCAAAACGCTCCAGCAAGGAGTATACCAACGAATCGATTTCAGCGCTCAAGGGAGCCGACCGGGTTCGCAAGCGCCCCGGTGTTATCTTTGGGTCCGATGGGCTGGACGGCTGTCAACACGCCGTATTTGAGATACTCTCCAACTCGGTGGACGAGGCCAGAACCGGGTTCGGAAATAAAATTATCGTCAGCAAGTTTCAGGACGGCTCCATTCAGGTACAGGACTTTGGCCGGGGGATTCCGGTGGACTGGAACCAGAATGAGGGGAAGTACAACTGGGAACTGATTTTTTGCGAGCTGTATGCCGGTGGCAAGTTTGATGCCGAGGATTACGGCTATTCTCTGGGGCTGAACGGGCTAGGCCTTTGCGCCACCCAATACGCCTCGGAATATATGGATGTGGAGATTTTTCGGGAGGGTCACCGGTATACCCTCCACTTTGAGCACGGCGAAATTGTAGGGGACATGGCAAAAGAGCCGGTCACCGGCAAAAAAACCGGTACCACCATCCGCTGGAAGCCGGATATTCAGGTGTTTACCGAAATTGATGTGCCAAAGGAGTACTTTGCCGATATGCTCCAGCGGCAGGCGGTGGTCAATGCAGGCCTTACCTTTCTGCTGCGCATGGAGAAGGAAACCGGTGGCTGGGAAGAAGAGACCTTCTTCTATGAAAACGGCATTGTGGACTACATCGGAGAGTTTGTGGGGGAGGACAGCCTGACCCCCATTCAGTTTTTGGAAGGGGAGAGGGTGGGCCGGGACCGAAAGGACAAGCCCGATTACAAAGTAAAGCTGAATGTAACCTTCTGTTTTTCCAATAAGCTCAAGCTGCTGGAATACTACCACAACTCCAGCTTTCTGGAGCACGGCGGCAGCCCCGACCGGGCGGTAAAAAGCGCCTTTGTCTATCAGATTGATGCTTATCTCAAGCAGAACAACAAATATCTGAAAAACGAGAGCCGCATCACCTTTCAGGATGTGGAGGACTGTCTGGTTTTGCTTTCCTCCTCCTTTTCCACCGTCACCTCTTACGCCAACCAAACCAAAAAGGCCATTTCCAACAAGTTTATCTACGAGGCCATGAACGAGTTTTTGCGCCACTCTCTGGAGGTTTACTTCATCGAAAACCCGGAGGATGCCGCCAAGGTGGTCGAGCAGGTGCTCATCAACAAGCGCAGCCGGGAAAACGCCGAGCGCACCCGCCTGAATCTCAAGAAGAAGCTGGCGGGTACTTTGGACGTGATGAGCCGGGTGCAGAAATTTGTGGACTGCCGCAGCAAGGACCTTTCCAAGCGGGAAATCTTCATTGTAGAGGGTGATTCCGCCCTGGGAGCCTGCAAGTTGGGCCGAGACAGCGAGTTTCAGGCTATTATTCCGGTACGGGGCAAGATTCTCAATTGCCTCAAGGCGGATTACGGCAAAATTTTTAAAAACGATATCATCACCGACATTATCAAGGTGCTGGGCTGCGGGGTAGAGGTCAAGAGCAAGCACAAGGAGCTAGCTTCCTTTGATCTGTCCGGCCTGCGGTGGAATAAGGTCATTATCTGCACTGACGCCGATGTGGACGGTTTTCAGATCCGCACTCTGATTCTCACCATGCTGTATCGGCTGACCCCCACTCTCATCGAGGAAGGCTTTGTCTATATCGCCGAATCCCCCCTGTACGAAATTATCGCCAAACACAAAACCTACTTTGCCTATTCCGAGTTGGAAAAGACTCATATTCTGGAACAATTGGGGGAGGAAAAGTTCACCCTGCAGCGGTCCAAGGGGCTGGGCGAAAACGAACCGGATATGATGTGGCTGACTACCATGAATCCGGAGACCCGCCGCCTTATCCGGGTGACTCCCACCGATGCTCAGGAAACCTCCCGGATGTTCGATGTTCTGCTGGGAGACGATCTGGCAGGACGCAAAGACTTTATTGCAACGGTGGGCCCCGATTACCTGGATGTGGCGGACGTGAGCTGACAAGGCGGCAGACAGGGCGGATACTTCGCCAAAGGAAGAGGATTTATGAGGAGAGTGAATCTGTAAGATGCCACCCAAAAAGGGTTCCAAAGAGCCTATGCACAAACGGGGATCTCAGGATAACGCGGTGATTGAGAACGCAGGGGTTGTTCTTAGTCAGCCCATTACCGAGACCCTGGAAAAAAACTATATGCCCTACGCCATGAGCGTCATCATTTCCCGGGCCATTCCGGAAATTGACGGCTTTAAGCCCTCTCACCGCAAGCTGCTCTACACCATGTATAAGATGGGGCTACTTACCGGGGCCAGAACTAAATCCGCCAACATTGTGGGTCAGACCATGCGGCTGAACCCTCACGGCGATCAGGCCATCTACGAAACTATGGTTCGTCTGGCCCGGGGCAACGAGGCCCTGCTCCACCCTTATGTGGATTCCAAGGGCAACTTTGGAAAAGTCTATTCCCGGGATATGGCCTATGCAGCCTCCCGGTACACCGAGGCCAAGCTGGCTCCCATCGCCCGGGAGCTGTTCGCTGATATCGACAGCGATACCGTGGATTTTGTCGATAATTACGACAACACCATGAAGGAGCCCACTCTGTTTCCCGTCACCTTTCCGTCGGTGCTGGTCAACGCCAACATGGGGATCGCCGTGGGCATGGCCAGCTCCATCTGCTCCTTCAATCTGGCGGAGGTTTGCGAAACCACAGTCGCTTTGATGAAGGACCCAGACCACGATATCCTCACCACACTTAAGGCGCCGGACTTTTCTGCCGGCGGCTATGTGATTTACCGGGAAGAGGAGATTCGCAAGATTGTAGAAACCGGACGGGGCAGCATTAAAATCCGGGCCCGGTACTCTTACGATCAGGCGGGAGCCTGTATCGACATTACCCAAATTCCCCCCACCACCACCGTAGAAGCCATTATGGATAAGGTGGTGGATTTGATGAAGGGGGGCAAGATTCGGGAAATTTCCGACATGCGGGACGAAACGGACCTTTCCGGCCTGAAGCTGACCATTGATCTGCGCAGGGGAGTGGACCCGGACAAGCTGATGCAGAAGTTGTTCCGCCTCACTCCCTTGGAGGACAGCTTTTCCTGCAATTTCAACATCCTCATCGGGGGAACCCCCCGGGTCATGGGAGTGCGAGAGGTGCTGCAGGAGTGGATCGCCTTCCGGCAGGAGTGTGTCAAACGCAGAACCTACTTTACCCTTACTCAAAAGAAAAAGAGCCTGCATTTGATGTTGGGTCTGCGCAAGATTCTGCTGGACATTGACAAGGCCATCAAAATCGTGCGGGAAACCGAGCAAGAGCGGGAAGTTGTCCCCAACCTGATGATCGGCTTTGGCATCGATGAGGTTCAGGCGGAGTATGTCGCCGAAATTCGGCTGCGTAACCTCAACCGCGAGTATATTCTCCGGCGGACTCAGGAGGTGGAAAGCCTCAAGGATGAAATTGCCGATCTGGAGGATATTCTGGCCAGTCCCCGCCGGATACGCACCATCATCGGCCGAGAGCTGGGAGAAGTGGTGAAAAAGCACGGCCAGCCCCGCAAAACCCTACTCTACTATCCAGGCGACGAGGATGAAGGGGAGCTGGAAGAAGAGGTTGCCGATTATCCGGTGCATCTCTTTTTTACCCGGGAAGGGTACTTTAAAAAGATTACCCCTCAATCCTTGCGGATGAGCGGCGAACAAAAGCTAAAGGAAGGGGATACGCTGACCCAAGAGGTGCTTTCCTCCAACACCGCTCAGCTTTTGTTCTTTTCCGATCAGCATCAGGTCTATAAGGCCGACGCCGTCGATTTCTCCGACACCAAAGCCAGCGTTTTAGGAGACTTTATTCCTGCCAGACTGGGAATGGATGAAGGGGAAAACGCTATCTACATGGCGGTGACCAAAGACTACACCGGGTATATGCTATTCTTTTACGAAAACGGCAAGGTGGCCAAGGTGGACCTTTCCAGCTACGCCACAAAAACCAAGCGAAAAAAGCTTCGGGCCGCTTATTCCGACAAGTCTCCCTGCGTGGCCATCTACCAGATTGAGGAGGATGGAGAGTTCTTGCTGCGAGCCAATAATGAGCGCTCTCTGCTGATGCACTCGGGAGCGCTGGCCTCCAAAGCCACCAAAAATGTTCAGGGTGTGCAGGTAATGACCCTGCGCAAAAACCTTTTGGAAACGGTACTGCCTTACCAGGAGGGGATGCTGGAAAGTCCCCATCGGTTCCGCACCAAAACGTTGCCAAGCACCGGCTCTTTCCTCAAGGCAGAGGATAAAGGAGAGCAGCTCCACTTGTAATGAAGCATAAAATGAACCGGGTTGCCGTCTAATCGGACAGCATCCCGGTTTTATTGCTTAAGAACCACCAGCTCTGCTGGTGGAGAAAGACCTTTATAGGTTTTATACTTGAGTAGCAAGAATACCAAGGCATAAAAGTACCCCTTTAGGGGCTTGTCTGTATCATTCCCTTCTAGGGCCATTCAAGCCTCCGGCTTAGCCGGAGGTTTTGACTTAAAGGATGACAGTGCATTCCTACAGCATTTCGATGCTGGTTGCCGTTGCGCTGGCCGGAGCCATCATATAGGCAAAGATAAAGCGGTAGTCCTTCACTGTAATCCGGCAATCCTTCTGCTGTCCTGCCGCTATCTGAACAGTTGCCGCCACTTCTTCCGACAGGTCCAGCATCATCCAAATCTCATCCTTCTGGCCCATATCCGGGGAGACGTAGCAGGGCATCTTGCCTTCCTCCTCCGGGGCAACCCGGAAATCAAAGGCACCTTCCAGCAGGGGGCTGGGGGAGATACTGCCGGTTAAGGATACATTCCCGGTAAAGGTGGCTTCCAGCATCTGGATGCGGTGGTCCGCGTCATAATCGATCTGTAAATCGGACAGAGTCCAGTCGCCGATTTGGTCGCCCATTCCCATGGTCTGTTCCTTTTGCCCCTGAAGGCCCAAGGCAAAGGCTGCCGACAGCTCGGGCTCCGGTGTGGACTCGGAGGCTTCCGTGCCTTCCGAATCCTCCGCCGGCAGGGGTTCTTCCGGCAAAGAAACTGAAGATACACCCTCCGGTGGGAAAGCTTCCTCCGGAGAAGACGGATTGGGATGTTGGCCGCAACTGGAGATGCCCAACAACAGAACGATGGCACCCAAGATCAAAAGAAACTGTTTCATCTATACTACCTTGCGATAATTATCCAGTTCCTGCTGTTTTTCTGCAAGAGCCTTTTCGTAAATTTCCAACATATAGGTGGCAAGCTCGTTGCTGCCCCGACTGCGCACCGTCTCAATGACCGTCTCTTTCATCTTCTGCATTTCCTCGGGGGTCAGAGCGGCTATCTCCCGGAGCTTGGCGGCCATTTCTTCCGCGTTGTGGAAGAGGTAACCGTTGACTCCGCTCTTGATCTGATCGGCGTTGAGCTCATCGTACCGCTGCAGAGTGGGAAGCCCCGATGCCATGCCCTCCAGCATGGAGATGGAGTTCATCTCCGACAGGGAAGCGGTGACGTAAACATCGCAGCAGGCAAAGTAGGTGGGCATCTTGTCGTGAGGTACAAGGCCGGTAAAGGTGACCATATCCTCAATTCCCAAGGCTTTAACCTGCTCTTCCAAAGCGGCCTTGTCGGGGCCGTCTCCCACAATCAGAAGATGAAGCTTGTCCTCAGCAGTAATGGTCTTCGCCCAGTAATCCAGCAGAACATCCACGCTTTTTTCCTTGCCCAGCCGCCCCACAAAGCAGGCAATGCATCGATCTTGGGCGATGCCGTATTGCTCCCGGAATTCCCGCCTCTGCTCCGCCGTAATCTTATTGGGATCAAAGGCTTCCAGATCGGCGGAGTTGGGGATGAGGTTAAATTCCTTGTTGACGCCGATCCGCTTGAAGTACTCGTCTCCCTTTTGGCTGGGACTGGTCAGAGCGGTGGCACTGCGGGCGATAAAGCGCTCGTACCGGTGGGAAAACTTGGTGGCAAGGCGCAACAGCATTCTGGGGGCAATGTAGTAGATGTATTGATCGTACATGGTATGAAGAGTGTATACCAAAGGCTTGTGCAGAATTCTTGCCGCCCGGATGCCGGAAAGCCCGATGCCGAACTCGTGATGGATGTGAATCACATCGGGATTAAAATCGGCGATCATCCTCTGGCGTTTGCGGCTGTAAGGAGGCGCAACTCCAAAGCCGTACAGACGCTTTGATTCAAAGGCGGGGCAGTGGAGAATACCGTTCTGAATATAATGATGCCGCGCGTGCTTATCGGCCGTCACGATCAAAACCTCGTGACCAAGCTGTTCCAGACCATATTTCAGGGTCTTGATGTGCGCCATAACGCCATTAATGCTGTTGACATAGGTTTCGGTGAATAACGCAACTCTCATGCTATGCTCCATTCTCTGTGTTGGGGCTTATCCAAAGCCATGTGTATTAACTGTACTAGTTCGAATAATACAAAATTTACCACAAAAAGGGGTAAAAGTCAAGAAAATGCTGCCGAATATTCCGCCGTATTTTCTCCTGAGAGTATACTTCTATGATATAGAATTTTGGCGCTTTGTCAATCTCAGAAATGGGAAACGGCAGGTTTGTGATAAAACACGCAATTCTTTGGGATAATTGCAAGAAAAACCATATCTGCTATTTGAATCACGGGCCTCCTTCCTGTATAATAGGGATATCAAATGACGGAGGAAAATGGGTTTGAGCACACAATTTTCGGTTAAGCTTTCTAAAATCATCCGTTCCCACCACCTTACCCCGGCGTATCTTCCCAAAAGCGCGGATGAGATTATCATCACCACTGCCGAAGTTAGCCGCCCTGGGCTGGAATTAGCGGGCTTTTTAGATTATTTTGACGGTCAACGCATTCAGATTATGGGCAATACTGAAATTGCTTACCTGCAACGGCTGGGAGATAAGCGTAAGCTGTGTCTGGAAGCATTTTTTTCACGCAAGCCGGTGGCCCTGGTCATCACCAGAAGCATCCAGCCTACGCCGTTGATTCTGAGTCTGGCGGAGCAGTATGGCACCGCCCTGCTTTGCAGTGACGAAAGTACTTCCAGCTTTATGGCCGCCATCATCGCCACTCTCAACGTGGAGCTGGCCCCCCGCATCACCCGTCACGGAGTGCTGGTGGAAGTGTATGGTGCCGGTATCCTCCTGCTGGGGGACAGCGGTGTGGGCAAAAGCGAAACCGCCATGGAACTGGTCAAGAGAGGGCACCGCCTCATCGCCGACGATGCCGTAGAGATTCGCAGGGTATCCCCCCGGACTCTGGTAGGCTCTTCCCCCAAAAACATCCGCCACTTTATGGAGCTGCGGGGAATCGGTATCATCAACGTCCGCCGCCTGTTCGGCATCGGCTCGGTGAAGATTACCGAGCAAATCGACATGATCATCCAGCTGGAACAGTGGGATCCCCAGAAGATTTACGACAGAATGGGGATTGAAAACGAGTTCACCGAGATTTTAGGCAACAAGGTCCCCATGTTGACCATACCGGTCAAGCCGGGACGGAACCTTGCCATCATCATTGAGGTGGCCGCCATGAACCAGCGCCAGAAGGAGATGGGCTACAACGCCGCCGCCGAGCTTCTCACCCGGCTGGGCATCGCCGATGATCTTCCGGAAACTATCTTACACGACGACTGGTCTGCTTTTGATTAAGCAAAGCTTAAGATTTGATAAAGCCTCGACAGGAAGGAATACCAGCAACATGATTACCCTAATCGCAGATACTCATACCCACACCGTAGCCACCGATCACGCCTATTCCACCATTGGAGAGAACACCGCACAGGCCGCCCGTATCGGCCAAAAAATTCTGTGCTGGACCGAGCATGCCCCCAAAATGCTGGGGGGACCCAGTAGCCTGTTCTTTGCAGGAATCTTTGATCTGCCCCGGTATATCAACGAGATTATGGTCATAAGAGGGGCGGAGCTCAATATCATGGATTATGAGGGGAGGGTGGACCTTTCCGAGAAGCTGGTCAAGCAGCTGGAATGGGTGATTGCATCCTATCACAGGCCCTGTATCGACCCCGCTAATGTCAAAACCCATACCAAAGGCTGGATTAAAATTGCCGAAAATCAGGATATTCACGTGATCGGCCACTGCGGAGACCCCCGCTACGCCTTTGAGCACGGCCCCGCCCTGCAAGCTTTTAAGGACTGCGGCAAAATTGTAGAGATCAACGCCCACTCCTTTACTGCTCGCCCCGGCTCCCGGGAAAACTGTATCAAAATCGCCGAAAAGTGTGCCGAGCTGGAAATACCCATTGTGGTCAGCTCCGATGCCCACCACTACCTGTCCATCGGGGATGTGGGACCTGCATTGGAAGTGCTGGAGGAGATGAGATTCCCTCCCGAGCTGATTCTCAACGGAGACTACCACCGGTTTTTGGAGACCCTACGCCGCACCACCGGTCAGGAGCTTTGCTAACCCAAAGATTCTACCTTTAGTATGGACAGGATTTTTATCGGCAGCCTTTTCGCGATGAATTTACGGAGGTTTTATGAAGAATATCCAGCTTCTGGCTACTTTTCTGGAAGAAAAGGGCATTGCCTTTGAGCAGGACGTAACATTAAAGAATCACTGCACCTTTCGGATCGGAGGGCCGGTAGAGCTGTTGGCCCACCCGGCGGATGAGGGTCAAATCAAAGATATAATGCAAAAAGCCCGGGAGCTTTCCGTCGACACCTTTGTTCTGGGCAGGGGCTCCAACATCCTATTTTCCGACGAGGGCTTTCGCGGCCTGGCGGTTCATCTGGGCAAAGCCTTCTCTCAGGTGTGGCAGGAGGATGAAGTCACCCTTTCCTGCCAGAGCGGCATCGCCCTGTCCGCTCTCTGCGAGTATGCCCAGCATCAGGGCCTGACCGGTCTGGAGTTTGCCTACGGGATTCCGGGCACGGTGGGGGGAGCGGTTTATATGAACGCGGGGGCCTACGGCGGGGAGATGAAGGATGTACTCCTCTCCACCCGCCACCTGATCCGGCAGAACGGTAGCTGGGAGGCAGGAGCTTTTACCGGGGAGGAGATGGAGCTTTCCTATCGGCACAGCGCCTACTCCGATAGGGATATGGTGATCACCGGGGCTACGTTTGGCCTGCACAGGGGAGACCCCGACGAGATTCGGGCCAAAATGGACGACTACATGAGCCGCCGCCGGAGCAAACAGCCCTTGGAGCTTCCCAACGCCGGAAGCACCTTTAAGCGGCCGCAGGGAAACTACGCCTCCGCTCTGGTGGACCAGTGCGGCCTCAAGGGTCTACAGGTGGGGGGAGCCATGGTGAGCAAAAAACACGCCGGCTTTGTGGTCAATGTCGGGGACGCCACCTGCGCAGATGTATTGGAGCTGATCCGGCTGATACAGCAAACTGTGGAAAAACAAACGGGATATCGGCTGGAGCGGGAAATCAGACTGATTGGTTAGAGGGAAAGGCAGCGGGCAAAATTCCGGTTTGCCTTGTGTGAATAAGCTTTTTTATCATCTTGGGGAGGGCTCTATGGAACTGATCATTGTCACAGGCATGTCGGGAGCGGGGAAGAGTCAGGCCATCAATGCCATGGAGGATATGGGCTATTACTGTGTGGACAACATTCCCCCCCGGCTGATTACCAAGTTTGCCGAGCTTCCGGCGCAATCGGAGGATAAAATAAGCCGCATCGCTCTGGTGGTGGATGTGCGCAGTCACGAGTTGTTTTCCGAGTACAACCAGTGCCTGGATGAGCTGGACGCCCAGAGCTTTCCTTACAAAACACTCTTTTTGGATTGTGACAACGCCACCCTGCTCAACCGCTACAAGGAAACCCGCCGCCGTCATCCCCTGCAGGATGAGGGCAACGCTTCCATTGAGCAGGCCATTATCCGGGAGCGGATTCTGCTGACCGCCGCCAAGGAGCGGGCCGACTTTGTGGTGGATACCTCCCACCTTTCCGCCTCTCAGCTGCGGGCCAAGGTGCGGGACATCTTTTTGCGGGATATTCGCCAGTCCATGGTGGTCAACTGCAGCTCCTTCGGGTTCAAGAACGGCATCCCCACCGACTGCGACCTCCTCTTTGATGTCCGCTGCCTGCCCAATCCGTTTTACGTGGAGGAGCTACGGGAGCAGAGCGGGCTGGATAGTGCTGTTCGCAATTTTGTGCTGAGCAGCAAGCCGGCCCAGGGCCTCATTCCCAAGCTGTTTGATCTGGTGGACTACCTCATTCCTCTTTATATTCAGGAGGGAAAGAGCCAGCTGGTCATCGGCATTGGCTGTACCGGAGGCCGCCACCGCTCGGTGGTGTTCTGCGAGATGCTGGCCGCCCACCTTGCCGAACAGGGGGTGTCGGTTACTGCCAGCCATCGGGATATTCAAAAAGCCTATCACTAACAGCAGGAGGGAAGACCTACACCGTCTTGAACGGAAGGGTCTTACCCCATATCAGCATAGAAAACAGGTGGAACCCTATGTCCTTTGCTCAGGATGTGAAGTTAGAACTCATGCAGATACGGCCCAAAACCAAGGCTCTTCGACAGGCCCAGGCCTTAGGGCTGTTTGCTTTTGCCCGGGCTTTTTCTCCCGATGAGGTGAGCCTGCGCAGCGAAAGCGCCGAAGTCGCCCAATATTATCGCAGCACCCTGAGGCGTTTCATTCCCCGCAATGCCGAAATTGAGGAAGACGAAGCAGTCATGCGGGGCAAAACGATTTACAGTGTCAGCCTTTCCCGGGAGCAGGACCGCATTGCCCTCCTGACCCGGCTAACCGGTGGACTGGAAGTGTCTTTATCCGAGCGCTTCTCCACCCCGGAGGAGCGCTCGGCCCTGCTTAGTGGCGCTTTTCTGGTCTGTGGCAACGTTACCAACCCGGAAAAAAGCTATCATCTGGAATTTATCGTCCGGGAGCAGCCGCTGGCTGAGGAGCTGCTAGAGCTGCTGAATTCCCTGATTACCGGCGCGGGACTGACCAGGCGCCGAGGGTTTTGGGTGGTCTACTCCAAAGAATGCGTTCAAATCGAGGACCTGTTGGCCTTGATGGGAGCCAGCCGGGCCAGTCTCGCCATGATCGAAATCGAAATCATCAAGGGCGTGCGCAACACCGCCATGCGCCGCACCAATTGCGAAACCGCCAACATTGATAAAACTGTAAAGGCTTCCGCCTCTCAGGTGGCGGATATTCAGCTGATTCTCGAAACCAGAGGGCTGGAATCTCTGCCGGAGCAGCTGCGGGAAGCTGCTCTCCTCCGGGTGGAGCATCCCGAAATGAGCCTGCGGGAACTGGCGGGAGCCTTTCCTACCCCCATTTCCCGCTCGGGAGTCCACCACCGACTGGCGGCTCTGACCCAAATCGCCCAGACCATCCGAGAAGGGCAGAAGGAGGAGACAACATGACGGAATTTGTTCACCTCCACGTCCATACCGAATACAGCCTGCTGGACGGTGCCTGCAAGCTGCCGTTGCTGGTGTCCCGGGCCAAGGAGCAGGGGATGAAGGCGCTGGCCATCACCGATCACGGGGTGATGTACGGCGTGGTGGATTTTTACAAGGAGTGCAAAAAGCAGGGGATCAAGCCCATCATCGGCTGCGAGGTGTATGTGGCCCCCCGTTCCCGCTTTGACAAACAGCACCGCATCGACAACGCCCCCTATCACCTCATCCTGCTTTGCAAAAACAACCTAGGTTACCAGAACCTTATCAAGCTGGTGAGCAAGGGCTTTATCGACGGATTTTACACAAGGCCCCGGGTGGATCGAGAGCTGCTGGAGCAGTATCACGAAGGCCTCATCTGCATGTCGGCCTGCCTTTCCGGGGAACTGCCCCGTGCTCTGCTGGCGGGGGACTATCAGCGGGCCAAAGAAGCCGCTCTCTGGTACCGGGATTTGTTTGGAGAGGGCAACTATTACATCGAAATTCAGGACCACGAGATTCCCGAGCAGAGAACGGTGCTCCCCCAGCTGGAGCGGCTCTCCCGAGAGACGGGGATTCCTCTTGCCGCCACCAACGACGTTCACTACATCCGCCGGGAAGACCACCGAATGCAAAACGTTCTGGTCTGTATCCAGACCAACCGCACGGTACAGGAAGGCAGCGACATGGAGTTTTCTACCCAGGAGTTTTACCTCAAAAGCGGGGAGGAAATGGCGCAGCTGCTGGGCCGGTATGAGGGTGCTATCGAAAATACCGTCAAAATTGCCGACCGGTGCGAGATGGACTTCACTTTTGGGCAGACCAAGCTGCCCCACTTCGAAGCTCCCGACGGGCAAGAAAACAGCGCTTACTTCCGAGAGCTCTGCTATCAGGGGCTTTATCGCCACTACGGGGAAAACCCTGCCCCCGAGGTGGTGGAGCGGCTGGACTATGAGCTGGGTGTCATCGAGAAGATGGGGTATGTGGACTACTTCCTCATCGTCTGGGACTTCATCAACTACGCCAAAAGCAAAGGGATTCCGGTAGGCCCCGGCCGCGGCTCGGGAGCGGGAAGCCTTGCCGCCTACTGCTCGGGTATCACCGGCATCGACCCCATCAAATATGGGCTGCTCTTTGAGCGGTTCCTCAACCCCGAGCGCATCTCCATGCCCGACTTTGACATCGACTTCTGCTACGAGCGCAGGCAGGAGGTCATCGACTATGTGGTAGAAAAGTACGGGGAAGAGCACGTGGCTCAAATTATCACCTTTGGAACTATGGCCGCCCGGGGCTCCATCCGGGATGTGGGCCGTGCTCTGGGAGTGAGCTACGCTCAGGTGGATGTCATCGCCAAGACTATTCCCTTTGAGTTGGGAATGACCATCCAGAAGGCTTTGGATGTTTCCTCCGAATTCCGTGCTCTCTACGAGGCGGAGGAGGAAAACCGGGAACTCATCGACATGGCCCGGCAGATTGAGGGGATGGCCCGCCACGCCTCCACTCACGCGGCGGGGGTGGTGATCACCCGGGAGCCTGCCGACGAGTATGTGCCCCTGCAAAAGACCGATGCCTCCATTGTCACTCAGTTTCCCATGGGGACGCTGGAGGAACTGGGCCTTTTGAAAATGGACTTTTTGGGGCTGCGGACCCTCACCGTCATCAACGATGCTCAGGAGATGATCCGTCGGGCAAACCCGGATTTTGAGATTGATTCCATCCCTCTGGACGACCCTGCCGTCTTTGAGATGTGCGGCAAAGGCCAGATGAACGGTGTCTTCCAGTTTGAAAGTCAAGGAATGAAAAACGTGCTGGTGCAGCTGGGCCCCGAGCACATGGAGGACCTCATCGCCGTCATTTCCCTCTACCGGCCGGGGCCTATGGATTCTATCCCCCGGTATGTCCAGAACCGCCACAACCCGGCGTTGGTCACCTACAAGCATCCTAAGCTGGAGCCCATTCTCAAGGTGACCTACGGCTGCATCGTCTATCAGGAGCAGGTGATGCAGATTTGCCGGGAGCTGGCGGGCTACTCTTACGGGCGGGCCGATCTGGTCCGCCGGGCCATGAGCAAGAAGAAGCACGACATCATGGAAAAGGAGCGCCACAGCTTTATCTACGGCCAAACCCGGGAAGACGGCACCGTGGAGTGTGCCGGATGTGTGGCAAATGGCGTGCCCGCCCATATCGCCAACGAAATCTTTGACGAGATGAGCTCCTTTGCCTCCTATGCTTTTAACAAGTCCCACGCGGCGGCCTATGCTTTGGTCGCCTACCAGACTGCCTATCTCAAGTGCCACTTTGAGAAGGAATACATGGCCGCCCTGCTGACTTCTATTTTAGACAACACCGACAAGGTGATCGATTACATCGGGGAGTGCAAAAAACTGGGGATTCCCGTTCTGCCCCCCGATGTCAACGAAAGTGAGTTGGGCTTTACGGTGGTGGAGGGCAAAATCCGCTTTGGCCTTCTGGCCGTAAAGAATCTGGGCCGGGGGCTGATTCGGGAACTGTGTGCCCAGCGGAAGAAAAAAGGAAAGTTTTTGGACCTTTTGGATTTTTTGGAGCGGATGGCAGGGGGAGACCTGAACAAGCGGGGGATCGAAAGCCTGATCCGCTGCGGAGCCTTTGACTGCTTCGGCCATAGCAGGCAGCAGATGCTCTCCGGCTACGAGCGGCTGCTGGAAGGGGTGGAAAAGGAGGCCCGAAACAACATCTCCGGGCAGATGGATCTCTTTGCCGCCATGGAGCAGCCGAAGTCCAATGGGTATCTTCTTCCCGATGTGGAGGAGATGACCCCTCTCCAAAAGCTGGCAGGGGAGAAGGAAACCACCGGCCTCTACCTTTCGGGGCATCCTTTGGAGCAGCACGAGGAAACGGCAAAGCAGCTGCGGTCCACCTCCATCTCCACCATCCAAAGGGCAAAGGATATGGACGGGGCCTCGGTGCAGCTGTTGGGCATCCTTACAGGCAAGAAGATCAAGACCACCAAAAACAACGATATGATGGCCTTTGCACAGCTGGAGGACAAAACCGGCTCCATGGAGCTGATTGTCTTTCCCCGGGTGTACAGCGCCTGCTCAGCCCGGCTGATTCCCGGGGAGGTGCTGGTGATTCGGGGCAGGGTAAAGGATACCGAGGAGGACAGCGCCCAGATCATCTGCGAGGAAGTCCTCTCCCCAGAAGAAGCTCTGCTCAGCCCTTGGAGTTCCCAGCGGCCCCGTTCCGGCGGTTATGGTAACGGTTACGCAAACGACTATGCTCAGCCGGAGCCGCCACCCTCTCAGGAAAGAACCACTCCTGCATCTAAGAAGAAATCCTCTCGGCAGGGGCTGTACCTCAAATTTCCCACGGCGGACAGCGAGCTGGTTACCAGAGCGGAAAAATTCCTCTTTGTGTTCGATCATGGAAATTTGCCTGTGTACTACTATTACACAGATACGGGGAAGTATTTGCAGACACCCAGCAGCTACTGGGTGATGTCCAACCATGTGCTAACTCGGGAACTACAGCAGCTGCTGGGAGACGAAAACGTGGTCATCATCCAATAGAACGGCACCATATTGTACGGCATAACCCTGCGGGAATCATTCCTGTGGGGTTGCTTTTTTGTCCCCTGATTCGTTCTATTCCCCTTTGATCGGCTCTATACCGGAGATACTTCTGCAAAATGAGTTTTAGGCAAAAAACCCGGAAATTTTAAAAGAATCGTAGTTTTGTCTAGTGGATATGAGAGCAAAAGTTTTGTAAACTATGCTTATAACAAGATTAAAACCGGAAGTATTTATAGATGAATCGACAGTTCCGGACCGTTCTAAAATAATACTCCAAAGGAGGATCAACTTTGAAAAAGCGTATATTTTCTTTTGTGCTCTGCGGAGCCATGCTACTTTCACTGCTGGCCGGCTGCGGCGGTGGTGGAAATCAAGCCCCCGCACCTGCTCCGGCAGCCCCGGTACAGTCCCCGGCAGCAGAGGGCAGCGCCCCGCCGGCAGAGTCTGCTCCTACCGAGCCCAGCCGTGAGCTTTCCGAAGTAGAGAAGATTATTGCCGAGGCCGATACCATGAGCTTTGAGGATCTGTGCAAAAAGGCCATCGAAGAATCCAACGGCAAAACACTGTACGGTGTGGGTAACTCCAGCCGGGGCAAAACTGCCGGTGCAAGCTTTATCGAGCTGCTTCAGTCCATGAATTCCTCCTACACTGGAACCATCGGGTGGTCGCAGCCCAAGAACAACTCCATCTTCACCATGCTCAACGCCGACGTCAACAGCTCTACCCACACCTATTCCATGACTCTGATTCAGGACGGCAACCAGATCCAGTCCAAGATGCTGGATACCGGCAACTTGCTGAACTTTATCCCCAACTATCGGATGCACAGGGCCATCGATTTTCTCAAGGATTGCCGAAACAAGGTCTACGAGGTGGCGGAAAAAGTAGGATACCGCGATCACACTTACTTCAGCAGCACCTTCAAGCGGCTGGTGGGCATCTCTCCCTCCGACTACCAGCGCCGCTGTAAATAGGGTTTTGACGAGAATATAAAAACGGCGTGATATGATGCTGCTCATATCACGCCGTTTTTCTGTTCTATTGCACCCCGGTCAGGCTGGAAGCCTCCACCTGCTTGCGGTAGTCCGAGGCGGTTAGACCCATGATTTCCTTAAAAGCTGCGGTGAACTTGCTCTGGCTCGCGTAGCCCATACGGCGGGCCACCTCAGCGATACTAAGGTCGGTTTCCCGCAGCAGATCAGCTCCCACGTGAACCCGATACTCCTTCATATAGGCGGCGATGGATTTGCCGTACACTCCTTTAAAATGGGATTTCAGAGCAGTGGCGCTGATGCAAAATCGTTGGGACAGCTCCTCGATGGTGTAGCGCCGCTCCGGCTCCTCGACGAGAGCATGATGAACCTGCTTGACAATATCTACCTGCTGACGAGTGTACGTCCCCATCTGCTTTTCTCCAGCTGGGTCAAAGAGGTGAAGGTATATGATCAGTTCAAGGACCTTCAGCCGCAAATAAGTCTGGCTGGACTGGGGAGGGATGGTATACATTCCGGCAAAGATGTGCTCCAGCTCGGGTCTGGAACGAATTGAAAAGCATTTGTCTTCTTCAAAATAGCGGGAGGCCAGCCGGTGCAGATCGATGGTCAGATCGGGAATCTCTCGGGCGATCTCCCCAGCGGCAACATCCAAATCAATGGCGATGACCATGCCCTGATAGTAGCCCAAAGGCAGCTCAATGCCGTCGATATGGTTATCCAAGGGGCTGAGCAGCAGGTCCCCCTCGCCAATATACTGAAAGCACCCATCGTGCATCCGGCATTCAGCCCGGCCCTTCAAACAGTGGTTGATCTTTAGAATATGCTTTTGCTGGGGATGATGGGCAGACAAAAAGCGGGTGGTTTTCCAATCCAACCTACTGATCACCACTCCCGGAAGGACAAAATGCACACAGGCTGTGCCCTCGCCTTGCTCAAAAGGCTGGTGGCAAACCCTATAGGAATCTCCAGAGGGCAAAGCGCCCTCCGCCATAATCTGCGATACCGCTGTATCCATTGCCGTGCCTCCTGTAGGCGTTATTCCGTTCGGACATAAATTTAGCCCATTTGGACCATCTTGGTCAAAATCGTTGACTTATGGCAGGTGGTAGCATATACTAAACACAGGACAATCAAACGATTGCTTAATCGTTGAATTCATAAGGTTAGGAGGATACATCATGAAAAAGATCATTAAACTGCAGGATTTGGATTGCGCCAATTGCGCCGCCAAGATTGAAAACGCCATTGCCAAACTGGACGGCGTCATCGACGTAAAGGTAAACTTCATGGGCCAGAAGATGACTTTGGAAGCTCCCGACGAACAGTTTGACAACGTGCTGGCCCAAGCCCAAAAGGCAGCTCGTAACATTGAATCGGACCTTGTGTTTTTGGGCTGATACATAAGATGTTTAGAGGAGTGGCCGCTCTGTGACGGCCGGCTCCTTTTTCCCGGAAGGAGGGATACATAATGTCTAAGAAGGAGAAGAGTCTCCTCAAACGAATTCTAATCGCAGGTGGGTTCTTTGCCGTCCTGCTTCCCGTTTATCAGCTGGAAATGGTTCATGGTCCGCCGAGGCTGGAGCTTCTGCTGTTCCTGATTCCTTACGCCATCATCGGCTGGGATATTCTTTGGAAGGCTGCCCGGAACATTTCCCGGGGACAGGTCTTTGACGAGAACTTTTTGATGAGTATCGCCACCATCGGCGCTTTTTTTCTGGGAGAATATGCAGAAGGCGTCGCCGTTATGCTGTTTTATCAGGTGGGGGAACTGTTTCAGTCCCATGCAGTCTCTAAATCCCGCCGCTCCATCGCCGATTTAATGGATATTCGCCCCGACTACGCCAACGTCATGCGGAACGGCGCTCTGGTTCAGGTGGACCCGGAAGAGGTAGCGGTGGGGGACACCATTGTGGTCAAGCCCGGGGAGCGCATCCCCCTGGACGGCGTCATCACCGACGGCTGCTCTACTCTGGATACCTCCGCCCTGACCGGCGAGTCCGCCCCTCGGGATGTGGAGGTGGGGCAGGATGTGATCAGCGGCTGCATCAACCAAACCGGCGTTCTCACCATCGAGGTTCGCAAGGAGTTTGGACAGTCCACTGTGGCCAAGGTGCTGGAACTGGTGGAAAACGCTTCCGACAAAAAGAGCCGCAGTGAAAACTTTATCACCCGGTTTGCCCGGTACTACACCCCCGCGGTGGTCTATGCCGCCATTGCCCTGTCGGTGATTCCCCCTCTGGTAACGGGGCAGCCCTTGTTCCTCTGGATCGAGCGAGCTCTGACCTTTCTGGTCATCTCCTGCCCCTGCGCACTGGTGATATCGGTTCCCCTCAGTTTCTTCGGGGGGATTGGCGGAGCCTCCAAATGCGGCGTGCTGGTCAAGGGCAGCAACTATCTGGAACTGCTGGCCGATGCGGAAACGGTTGTGTTTGACAAAACGGGTACTCTCACCAAAGGCAACTTTGTGGTCAGCGAGATTCACCCGCAGGGCCTGAGCCAAGAGCAGCTGCTGGAGCTGGCCGCCTATACCGAGCATTTTTCCAGTCACCCCATTGCTACCAGCATCCAGGCTGCCTATGGCAAGGCGGTAGACCCCGAACGAATTAAGGAGATTGAGGAGATTGCAGGCCACGGCATCCGGGCGCTGATTGACGATCGGGAGGTTTTGGCAGGCAACACCAAGCTGATGCGGCTCAAGGGGATTTCCTACTCCGATGATACCCCTGTAGGCACGGTGGTATATCTGGCGGTGGATGGAACCTATGGCGGATACATCCTGATCTCCGACGAGATCAAGGCCGACGCCCCCAAGGCGATTCAGGAGCTGAAGGAAATCGGTATCCGGCAGACCGTCATGCTGACTGGAGACGCCGATGCCGTAGGGCAAAAGGTAGCTTCCCGGCTGAAGCTGGACAAAGCCTATACCGAACTTCTCCCCGCCGACAAGGTGGAGCGCCTGGAAGAGTTGATGGCGGAGAAAAGCCAAAAGAAGATGCTGGTCTTTGTGGGTGACGGTATCAACGATGCCCCTGTGCTGGCCCGGGCGGATATTGGCATCGCTATGGGCGGGCTGGGTTCCGATGCGGCCATCGAGGCGGCGGATATCGTGATCATGACCGATGAGCCCTCCAAAATCGCCACGGTGATCAAGATTAGCAAAAAGACGCTGGGTATTGTGTGGCAGAACATTATCTTTGCGCTGGCGGTCAAGGCCATCGTCCTTATTCTGGGAGCCTTGGGGTATGCCAACATGTGGGGGGCCGTCTTTGCCGACGTCGGTGTTTCGATACTTGCTATCCTAAACGCTATCCGCGCTCTCAATGTCAATGCCTTTCTACCGGCAAAGCAGAACAGATAAAGTACTTGCGCATACCTTCCTGCCAGGTTCCGGAGGGTATGTGCTTTTTATGGTGCATCGTGCTCCGTCAGCCCCTTGTTGGGACAGGTAACCTGAAACAGCTCGTCTACCATATGGTGGATCAGCTCTGCCATGGTGCTGTCGGCCAGGGCGTAGTAAACCTCTTTGCCTCTGCGGGTACTGGTTACCAGCCCGTGAAGCCGCAGCAGCTTCAGGTGATGGGATACCGCTGCCGTACTCATACCTACGGCAGCGGCAATGTTGACTCCGCATTCCTCACAGTGGCACAGAAGCCATAAAATTTTCAGACGAGAACCGTCGCAAAGCTGCTGGAAGATGACGGCAGCCTGAATAAAATCCTCCGAAGACGGCATGTGCACCAGCACTTCCTGAGTTTTGGAGCCGTGTTGATGGGGGAGAGGTTTTTGTTGCTCCACGCAGTTCATCCTTTCACGCAAAGATACTATTATCGATTATATCTTTAACCGGGTTATATTGTCAAATACAGGAAGAAAGGTTAACAGACAAAAAAACGGCAAATCTATTATAGATTCATTGACTACCGATCAAATCTATTATAAAATAATAGGAAACTACGAAGTATAGGCTGTATGGGAAAAGGAAGGTATTTGCTTTGAAAGTTGTAATTGTTGGCGGTGTGGCCGGTGGAGCTTCTGCTGCCGCCCGTTTGCGCAGGCTGGACGAATCGGCGGAAATTGTCTTATTGGAGCGGGGTCCTTTTATCTCCTTTGCCAACTGCGGGCTGCCCTACTATGTCGGCGACACCATCACACAAGAGTCTGCCCTCACCCTGCAGACTCCCGAGAGCTTTCATGCCCGTTTTCACATCGATGTGCGGGTACACTGCGAGGTGAAAGCCATCGACCGGGGAGCCCGTCAGGTGACGGTTCAAACTCCGGAGGGCATCATCACCGAAAGCTACGACAAGCTGATTCTTTCCCCGGGAGCCAGCCCCATCCGCCCCAAGATGGACGGGATAGAGGATGAGCGGGTGTTTACCCTGCGGGATATTCCCGATGCCGTGCGGCTCAAAGAGTACATCGCCAGGGAAAAGGCTTCCTCTGCCGTAGTGGTGGGAGGCGGCTACATTGGCATTGAGATGGCGGAAAATCTGGCAGAGGCCGGCTGCAAAGTGACGGTGGTGGAGCTGGCCGATCACATTCTAGCCCCCTTTGATTATGATGTGGCGGCGGAGCTTCATCTCCATCTGAGGAAAAAGGGGGTCGACCTCATCCTTGGGACGGGAGTAAAGGCCCTGCATCCCAGCAAGGACAGCATCGGCGTGGAGCTGCAAAACGGCGAGCAGGTGGATACCCACCTTATCTTTCTGTCGGTGGGGGTCCGCCCGGAAAGTGCTTTGGCACAAAGCTGCGGTTTGGAGGTCACCCAGCGGGGGCTGATTGTCACCGATGAGCACATGCGTACCTCCGACCCGGATATTTACGCCACGGGAGATGCGGTGCAGGTTCGGGATTTTGTCACCGGCCAATTGGGATTTGTCCCTCTGGCCGGGCCTGCCAACAAGCAAGGCCGGATTGCGGCGGACCACATCTGCGGCATGGATTCCCAGTACACCGGTACACAGGGCACCTCCATCCTTAAGTGCTTTGATATGGTGGCGGCCTGTACCGGAATCAACGAGCGGACCGCTATGGCTCAGGGCATCGACTATCAGGCAAGCTTTACCTATTCCGCCTCCCACGCCACCTACTATCCCGGGGCCCAGAACATGTCCATCAAGCTGGTCTTTCACCGGGAAAGCGGCAAGGTGCTGGGGGCCCAAATTGTGGGATTCGATGGGGTGGATAAACGGATCGACGTGCTGGCCACCGCCATTCGGGCCGGTATGACGGTGGAGGACCTCACCCACCTGGAACTTGCCTATGCTCCGCCCTTTTCCTCCGCCAAGGACCCGGTCAACATGGCGGGATACGCTGCCCAAAATATACGAAAAGGCCTTGTGAAGCTGATCCACTGGCACGAAATTGACGCTCTGGACCCCGGACAGATTGTTTGGCTGGATGTGAGGACTCCTCAAGAGGTGGTAAGCACCGAGCTGATTCTTCCATCAGCCATTCACATTCCCTTGGATGAGCTGCGGGAGCGGATGAATGAGATTCCCACCGGCAAGCCGGTCTACATCAATTGCCGCAGCGGCCTGCGCAGCTATCTGGCCTGCCGAATCTTGGCTCAAAAGGGCTTTGATTGCTACAACCTTTCCGGCGGGCACCGGCTTTGGAGCATCGTTCGCAAATAGCCCTAGATAAAAGCATCCCCGAACAGTGTACACTGTCCGGGGATGTGTTTGTTTGAGCAGGGGAGGGGCGCTATTCGCCCAGTACCAGCTTGACCAGTTTCAGGGGGTCTACCGGTTTGCCGTTTTGGTACACCCGCATATTGCCGCTGGAAATCTCGTCAATGAGGATGATGTTGCCGTTGTTGCGGCCAAACTCCAGCTTGATGTCGTAAAGCTCCAGCCCCTTTTGCTCCAGGTCCTCCTTGATGATGGTGGAAATCTGCTGCGTCAGGGACTTGAGGGTCTCGTATTCTTCGGGGCTTAAAAGTCCCAGCATGGCAAGAGCATCCTTGGTGATGGGGGGATCTCCCCGGTCGTCGTCCTTGAGGGTCACTTCCACAAAGGCGTCCAAGGGCTGGCCTTCGGTTGCATAGGCTCCCCAGCGGCGCAAAAAGCTGCCCACGGCGCGAAAACGGCAGATGATCTCCAACCCTTTGCCAAAAGCAGTGGCGGGGAGTACCGTCATTTCCGCTTTTTCAATGTCGGCGTCGATAAAGTGGGTGGGGATTCCCTGCTGCCGAAGGATTTGAAAGAAGTACTCCGTCATCTTCAGGTTGCCCTGCCCCATGCCGTCGATGGAAAGCCCCACAGTATTGGCTCCGGGATCGAATACGCCGTCGGCCCCGGTGACATCGTCCTTAAATTTAAGCAGGTAATTGCCGTCTGTCAGCTGATAGACATCTTTTGTTTTGCCTCGATAGACGATTTCCATTTCTCATTCTCCTTCTTGGTAGCTTGGGTGAAAGCGTCACTTGTTTTATTATAACGCTAGGGGGGAAAAATGTCGACCGAAAAATTGATACCATGGGTTAACATGGTATCGGTAGATGGAATGACTATTGAATTTTAAGCTGCCCTTCCAACTGCTGACGTGCTCTGTGCCGCTCGAGAAGCCGTGTGATCCGGTCGTCGGGGCTGAGCAGCCGGGAAAGGGAAGCGTCGTGGTTGAGGGTGGCAATGAGCAGGGCGATATACTTGGAAACATCCACCACCTGGAACCAAGGCCTGCTGGCCAGCTCCGGGTTAAGATAAGTGAGGTTGGTGCCCAGCACCAGTTCGAAAAGGCCTTCCTCGTAGGCTTTGTCAAAGGCTTCCAGCCCTTGAGTGAACAGGGCGAAGGTAGCCGCCAGAAAGACCCGGTTGGCTCCTCGCTGAGTCAACTCCCGGGCAAGGTCCAGCATGGAATCGCCGGTGGACAGAATATCGTCGGGGACGATGACATCCTTGCCCTTTACCGAATCCCCCAGATATTCGTGGGCCACAATGGGGTTGCGGCCATTGACAATCACAGAGTAATCTCTGCGCTTATAAAACAAGCCCATGTCCAGCCCCAGCATGGTAGAAAAATAGATGTTGCGGGGGGCTGCACCTTCATCGGGAGAAATGATCATGGCCTTTTCTTTGTCGATGATCATGTTGGGGCGAACTTTGAGAAGGGCCTTGAGTATTTGATAGATGGGCTGGACCGATTCAAAGTTGGACAGGGGAGCGGCATTGACCACCCTTGGGTCGTGGGCATCAAAAGTGATGATGTTGTCTACCCCCAGACTGTATAGCTCCTGAATGGCAATGGCACAGTCCAGACTTTCCCGGCCGTTTCTGCGGTGCTGCCGCCCCTCGTACAGGAAGGGCATAATCACGTTGATCCGGTGGGGCTTGTTGCCTGCGGCCGCAATCAGCCGCTTGAGGTCGGAGAAGTGGTCGTCGGGGCTCATATGGCTCTGAATGCCATACATGGGATAGGTGACGCTGTAGTTGGTGACATCACACAAAATGTATAAGTCGTAGCCCCGCACACTGGAACGGATCATTCCCTTGGCTTCACCGGTGCCAAAGCGGGGGCACTGCGCTTCGATGAGAAAGCTGTTCTTGTCAAAACCGGGAAAGGTGAGCAGGGTGTCACTTTCGGGGTCTGTGGTCCAGCGCAGCAGATACTCGTTAACCCGCTGTCCCATGGCCTCAAATCCCCGCATGGGGAGCAGCGCCAAAGGACGCACCATTTCGCGAGCGGCTCCCACCTTAATATCAAAAGGCATTTTTTTCATCCTCCATGATTGGTATCTCGTTTTGTGGTGTGTTGAACGGATGGTTAAGGGCTCCGCTCGTCCGATCTTCCATGAAGATACTGGGAAACACTATCCGGTTTTGCCCTATTCCCGGCTTTCGCCCCCTCTTGAATCCTGCGTATACTTTTGTCTGCTCCCGAGGGAAAGCAGCTTCCCCCGGCGTAAATCATAGATTAATCCGACTGCTGTGCGTTCCAAAGAGAATGGTAGATTCCCCGCGTTTCCAGCAGCTCCTGATGGGAGCCGCTTTCCGCAATACCCTGATCGGTGAGGACTACAATTTTGTCGGCATTGCGCACGGTACTCAGACGGTGAGCCACCACCAGAGTGGTCCGCCCCTCGCTGAGCTGGTCCAAAGCTTGCTGAATCTGCGCTTCGGTGGCGTTGTCCAGGGCGGAGGTGGCCTCATCCAATATGAGGATGGGGGGATTTTTCAGGAAGATGCGGGCGATGGAAATACGCTGCCGCTGCCCACCGGAAAGCATGATGCCCCGCTCCCCAATAAAGGTATCGTACCCATCGGGCAGGGTTTGGATGTATTCGTCAATGCTGGCAAGCTGGGCAGCCCGGCGAATTTCTTCCTCGGTGGCGGCAAAGCTTCCGTAGGCGATGTTGTCCCTGATGGTGCTGGTAAAGAGGAAGGTGTCCTGCTGTACAATGCCGATCTGGCGGCGCAGGGAAAGGCGGGTATAGTCCCGAATATCCACACCGTCCAGAAGGATGCGCCCGCCATCCAGCTCGTAAAAGCGGGGGATCAGGTGGCAGAGGGTGGATTTTCCTCCCCCGGAAGGGCCTACCAGAGCTACAGTTTCCCCAGCCTGAATGGTCAGGTTCAGGTTGGAGAGCACATTGCCCTCTTCCTTGTCGTCCTCATAGCGGAAGGTGACGTTTTCAAAGGTGATGGCTCCCTTGGGCCGCTCCAATACCCGGGCGTTGGGGCTGTCCTGCTCCGGCTCTTCAGCCATTAGCTCCTGAATCCGGGAAAAGCCGGTGATGCCGTTTTGCAGCTGCTCGGTAAAGTTAATCAGCTTTTTCAGGGGTTCGGTAAACAGGCCGACAAACAGAAGATATGCGGTAAAGTCGGCTACGGTGATCTGGTCGTAATAGGTGAAGATTCCCCCTGCCGTTATGGTAACCAGCATCAGCAGGTCCATTAGCAGGCCGGTGCCAGAAAAGAACTCGGCCATTCTCTTGTAGTAGATGCTTCGGGCGCTGGCATAGGCTTCGCTGCCCACACGGAACTTTTCCGCCTCATGCTCCGAGTATTCGTAGGCACGGCTGACCCGCACCCCAGAAATGGAGTTTTCCAAGCTGGCGTTGACCTCACCCACCTCTACCCGGGTTTGCATGGAGGCGCTGCTCAGCTTGCGTCGCTTGCGGATGGCAAAGGTGAGGAGCACCGGTACAAAGGCGAAGATGATGACGGTGAGCAGGATGTTCATCCGGCAGAGCAGAAGGAAGGAGCCGATCAGCATAATGCCGGAAATAAAAATATCCTCGGGGCCGTGATGAGCCAGCTCGGAAATTTCCATGGTGTCGTTGATGATCCGGCTCATAATAGTACCAGTTTTGGTTTTGTCAAAAAACGTAAAGGGCAACCTCTGAAGGTGATCGAAGGCATCCCGGCGGATATCCAGCTGAATTCGCACCCCCATCACGTGGCCCTGATATTGGATAAAATAATTAAGAAAGTACTTGAGAACATAGATTCCCAGCAACGCCACAAACCAGAAGGACATCAGCCGCAAATTGCGGTTTGGAATCATGTCACTGATGATGTTGCGGGTAATCATAGGGTAGAACATATTGCAAACAGCCACCAAAAACGCACAGAGCATATCGGCAGCAAATAGCTTTTTGTGTGGGCCGTAATAACGTACAAACTTACGAATCAAACAATCACCTCTAAATGCAATGGTTAAAGAGCCGGAAATGAGGGAAAGAATACAATATTCACTCCAATCATGAGTATAGCAAAGAAAAGAAAAAAATACAAAGCAAATGTAAAGAAAACGCAAAGTTAATAGAGATTTAGCAGAAAACCTTGATTTTTTAAAAAATTAAGGTATACTACCGGGTAAGAGGGAGTAGCTTGCGGCTATTTTCAGTCGCTGCAGAAGCTCGTCATCACGGCAACTCATGCCATAACCATGGGGAGCCCGGGCCTGCATTTCAAAGCGAGACTTTTACCGAGCAACCGCATTCGGTAAAGGTCTTTTTTGTTTGCTTTGGAATGCACTTCTGCACCGCAACAAAGGAGGAGGAAACGTACTTGGAATTGTTTTTGGAGATGTTTTCGGGAGTACTGATGCTGAGTTGGAAGCACGCACTGATGTTCCTCATTGGCATTGTGCTGATTTATCTGGCGATTAAAAAAGAATATGAACCCATGCTCCTATTACCCATTGGATTTGGGGCCATTTTGGTCAACCTGCCCTTTTCCACCGTTTGGGAGCACGGCGGAAGCCCGGGTTTCCTCAAAACTTTTTACGATGCCGGTATCATCACCGAGCTGTTCCCTCTGCTGATTTTTATCGCAGTGGGAGCCATGATCGATTTTTCCCAGCTGCTCCGGGTTCCCAAGATGATGCTCTTTGGAGCCGCCGCCCAGTTCGGCATCTTCTTTACCATTATTGCCGCCCTGTTGCTGGGCCGGGCCTTTCCCTCTCTGGGAATTGACCTCAAGGTGGCTTCCGCCATCGGCATCATCGGCACCGCAGACGGCCCCACCTCCATCTTTGTGGCAAGGCAGTTCGCCGAGCAATATCTGGGGCCCATCACGGTGGCGGCCTATTCCTACATGGCTCTGGTCCCGATTATCCAGCCCCCGGTGATTCGCGCTCTCACTACCAAGAAGGAGCGGCTCATTCGCATGGAGTACAAGGCCCGGGCTGTTTCCAAAACCGCCCTGATCGCCTTCCCCGTCTGCATCACCCTTGTAGCGGGAATTGTCGCCCCCGAAAGCGCCGCTCTGGTCGGCTCCCTGATGTTCGGCAACCTTATCCGGGAATGCGGGGTTTTGGAGCGGCTGAGCCAGTCGGCCCAGAACGAGCTGGCCAATCTGGTAACCCTGCTCTTAGGCATTACTGTGGGCGGAACCATGAAGGCCGAGAGCTTTCTGGCACCCCAGACTCTGCTCATTCTGGCTCTGGGATTGGTGGCCTTCATCTTTGATACGGCGGGTGGGGTCCTCTTTGCCAAGTTCCTCAACCTGTTTTCCAAGACCAAGATCAATCCCATGGTGGGAGCCGCCGGTATTTCGGCTTTCCCCATGTCCAGCCGCATTGTCCAGAAGATGGCCATTGCAGAGGACCCCACCAACTTTATTTTGATGCAGAGCGTTTCCGCTAACGTGGCGGGACAGCTGGGCTCGGTGGTAGCGGGAGGCATCATCCTTCATCTGGTGCCGATTCTGCTGTCGCGATAGAAAGGAAGGTTACTTGTATGACCGATTTACAGCTTGGATTCCAGCTGATGGGCTACGGCCTGCTGGGTGTCTTTTCCGTCTTGTTCTTATTCATCGTCATGATTCTGGGGCTGACCAAAGTATTTCCCCCCAAGGACTGACCAATCGGATTCGTACGAAAAAGGAGACCGGCTCTTGGGAGCAGGGTCTCCTTTTTTGATGAAAGGCTATCGGGCTCTGCGGGTACTGTTCAGGGCAGCAATTTTGGATGCAGTGGTGGGGGGATCTGCCTTGGCCGGGGCACCTTTGACGGCAGTGGTGGGAGCTTTGGCAGGAAGGGGAGCGGCCTTGGGAGCCTCCACACAAAGGTGGAGCAGATAACCGGAAATGCCGCCGAACACCGCCAGAATCACGGCACTTGCAATCAAGTGAGTCATGGCTACGGGGGTGGGCATCACAGGATCGGGCATCAGATAGAGCAAGGCTCCGGATAGGCAGAGCATGGTGTGGCAGAGGATATAAACCATCCTTTTTCCCGGAAGAAGGAGCAGTAGGGGCAAACTGAACAGGGCGGAAAGCATTCCCCGCAGCAGGGCAAAGACAGCATAGCGGGGGGCTTCCAGCAGCATACCGATAATCATATGCATAATCCCCTGGTTGCCGCCTGCCTGATAATAAACCCGAAAGGCGTCATCC
>JAHDPQ010000135.1 GCA_018434245.1 Oscillospiraceae bacterium | reverse complement strand
GCAATGGATTTGACATAGGCCGCCGATAGAATATTGCCCACTTCCTGAATGGCGGAAAGGCCCAGCTCATCCATTTCGTCAAAGCTTTCGTAAGCGCCTCCCATCAAAATATTGAGGATCAGGTGAGCAAAATCCCGGTTGAGCAAAAACATAATCATACCGTCAATGTCGCCGCAAAGATTAAGCAAAACGCCGTAGGTGAGAGCCTCGGGTCCGCCTACGGCATCGGCAACAGCATTAAACTCCAGCAGATTTACTTTGGGCAGCGTCATATCAATAGGCTGCCCCAGCATCACAGAAAGGGCGGTGGCTGCGTTGCCGGCGCCAATATTTCCAATCTCCCGCAATACATCCATGTGAATCGCGCTCAAGTCTTCATAACTGGCATTCATACAAATCCCCCTTCCCCCTCCAGGAGGGGCTTTCTTCGGACGCTCCCGATTGCAGACAATCTTATGATATTATACTATAGCTAAGCGGAAGTTACAACATGGTGGCACAAGATTCCGACACAAAATTCGCTTTGCTCCACAATGGCACAAAATACGCCCCTTAAAACTTTACAAAGCAGGGGGAAAGCTCTATAATGAGAGTAGATTATATGTCCAATCTGTAAGTGTTGCTATACGTACCTTCCGGATTGACTTCCTCGCGGCACGATGACGATTAAGGCAGGGTAAAGGATGTGGACGAATGGCGAGAGTGATTTCGGTGACCAATCAGAAGGGTGGGGTGGGCAAAACCACTACCTCCCTTGCTTTGGCCACCGGACTAATGCGCAAAGGCTTTAAGACGCTGGCGGTGGATATGGATCCCCAAGCCAATCTGAGCTTTGGGCTGGGGGGAGATACCGAGGACGGCCCCACGGTATACGACCTGCTGAAAGGAGATGTTCATCCGCGTTTTGCCGTACAGCGAACCAGCTGCGTGGACCTGATTTCCTCCAACATCCTTCTTTCCGGCGTAGATCTAGAGTTCACCCGCTCGGGGCGGGAATATCTGCTGCGAACCGGACTGGAATCCCTGCGGGATAAGTACGACTACATCGTCATCGATACGCCGCCTGCCCTCAACATCCTTACAGTTAACGCCTTTGCCGCCTCCGACTACGTCATCATCCCCATGCTGGCGGATATTTTCAGTCTGCAGGGAATCGCACAGCTTTCCGATACGATTTTGCGCCTGCGGCAGGCCTGTAACCCCGATCTTGTCATTGGGGGAATATTGCTATCTAAATATGACGGCAGAACGGTTTTGGGCAAACGCATCCGAGAAACGGCTGAAATGGTGGCGGAGCAGGTGGGGACTCGCCTGTACAAGACTACCATTCGCAATTCTATCTCCATTCCCGAGTCCCAGACCAATCAGGTGAGTATGTTTGAATACGCACCCCGCAATCCCGCGGTACGGGATTATGCCACCTTTATCCAAGAACTGTTGGCCGAGGGGGTGTAGGAGTGGCCAAAAAAGCAAAAAAAGATTTTGATAAAGACCAGATGTATTCCAAGATTATGCCTTCTATTATGACGATGCCGCCTCAAGCCAAGGTAGAGCAGACTCCTCCCCGGGAGGAAGAAGCCCCCGCAGAAGCCTGTGTGCAGCAGTATGTGCTGCGCAATTTTATTGAGGACATCGTCTTGGATAAGCTTGGCCGCACCATGACCATGCTCCGGTGCTGCGAGTGCGAGCGCTGCAAAAAAGACGTGATGGCCTATGCTCTTAACGAGCTGCCCCCCGCCTATATGGTGACCCGTCCAGAGCAGCTGGAAGCCAGCGTCAAGCAGCTGCGCAAGACCTGCGAGGTCAAGGTTGCCTCTGCGCTGATCAAAGCGGTGCAAAAAGTCAAGACTCATCCCAATCACGACTGAATTAGATAAATGTTAGGCAGGATGCTGGAGTTTATGTAAAGGGCCGAATGCCGTCGGGACGGCAGGGGCGCAGAGCCTGTATTCAGGAGCCCAAAGGCTGACTAGTGCAATTGCTGCCGGTCTTTGTTCCAAGCCTTGCAACGAGAGCTTGCCTATATCCGGCAGGTTCTTTTGATGAATACAGGCTCCCAAGGACACAACAGGGGCTTCTTGTCTTTTGTTTCGACACCTTGTTTTGAGGAGGTTCATAATGGCGGAAAAACCCCGTCTGAAGGAGACAGGTGAAATATTCAGCAGCATTGGCAGGGGAACCGCAAAAACGCCGCCTCTGCCGGTGATGTCTCAGGAGCCGGCTTCACCCCCTGCCCACGAGCAGGAGCCCGATGGTTCGCTGATTGAGAGCTTGCTGCAAGATACCCCCAAACAGCCTGATCCCCGGCAAAAGAAGCGGTCGTCCGGTGACAAACGCTCCCGCCGTCCGCAGCAGGAGGCCCAGGGTAAAGACCCCAGCCCTCTGGATTTTGAAAAATATAAGCTGCCGTCCAAGTCGGATCTTCAGACATCGTCTATTCCGGCGGAGACACCTCCCGAAAAGGGAAGCATCCCCACCACGGAGCAGTTGATCACCGCCCTGCCCAAAATGCGCAGGGTGAGCCCCCTGCGCCCTGCTGGAGAAGAAGAGAATAAGGCTTCCTCCTTTGCCCCGCCAATACCTCAACCTCAGCCCCAACCTCAAACACAGACTCAACCTCAGCCTCAGCCTCAACCTCAACCCTTTATCTTCGCGCATCTGGAAGAGGAGCCGTCCGCCGGGCAGGCTGCTTTTATTCCGCAGTCTCAACCGCCCAAGGTAGTGCTCTCTGCGAAGCAGGAGCCTGCTAAAACAGAGCAGCCACCTGAGGGACAGCAAAAAGCCGAGGATGTGTTCCGGCAGCTGTCCAGTCGGTTTGACGAGGCCTTCAGTCAGGCCTTTGAGCGCAAAGGGGAGGATTCCCGCGGGGCATCTGCTCCCAAGCGGGGGCAGAGCTTTCCGGCGGAGAAGCCGTCGGCCCCGCAACAGCCTCTGCCCGAGGAGGATTTACATGCCCAACGGGAAACCGACAGCTTTTTGCAAGAATTCCGGCAGCAGGTCAGGGAAGAAGAAGAGGTTCGCACCGAGCTGTTTAAGGATACTCTGGCCAAAAAATTCCAGCGGGAGCGGGAGCGCTACCTCAAGGAGCTGGGAATCAACCGTCCTCCTCAGCCGGAGGCTACTGCGGCTCCCCACCCCCCCGCCATCAGAAGGCTGGATGTGCAGATTGACCCCCAGATGCATATGCAGCGGGAGGAGGGGCCGGTACCCGGGGCGGGACCGGCGGGAGAGCCAGTGACCTATTCCCCCACCGGGGCCATTCGTTCCCTGCGCAGTGAACCGGAGGAGGAACCACCTCCTTCCCCCCAGCCGCCACAAGGCCATAAGGGCAGGCGCTCCGCTGAGGAGCTTCTGCTGGAGCTGGGCCGCCAAAACAAACCTGCCGGCAATCGGCCGCCCCCCCGCCCTATGGAGACGGCAACCCCCAAGGTTGAGAACCTCCCATCAATTCCGCCCGCCGCTCCCTGGCAGGAGGAACGGCCCAAGAAAAAGAAAAGCAACCGCAGACTCATCGCCTTGTCCTCCGGGGTGGCGCTGGTTCTGCTGCTGGTATTTCTCGTACCCGTTGCGTTGGGCCGGCTGATGAAGGCTGTGGGTCCGGAGGAGCCCTCCTCCGCCTTTGTGCCCAATGAAAGCGGCGGCAAGGACATGACCATTTACGAAAACCGCAACCCCGTTCAGCGGGAGGAATGCGATAATCTCATCATCAAAAAATCCAACGTGAAAGTTCAGAACTTTTCGGTTCGGGACAACGTTTTGATTCAGAACATAGAGTCGGAGGGCAGCATCCATTTGGAGGATATCTCCATCGGCGGAGAACTGCGGCTGGGTGCTGGCGGAGTGGACCACCTGGTGCTTCACAATGTCTCGGCGAACCGGCTAGTCATCAACAACAGCAAAGCCACCGTCAAGGTGGAGCTGGAAGGGCAAGGGGCCGTCAACACCATCGAAATTCGCACCCCCGTTATCTTGGACCGCACCCTTTCCCAAGGAGCGGACGGCGAGAGCATCCAGCAGGTGATCCTCCGGGCTACCCAGGAAGTGGGGGTTCTGGACGTGACTCTAAACGGGCTGGAAATTCGAAATCTGACAGCGGAACCTGCTACGGTACTCCAGCTGGGAAAAGACACGGTGGTGGAACAGCTGACGGGGGAGGGCTCCCTTTCTCTCAGCGGAGAGGGCCAGATTTTGAACATGGCGATTCAGCCTGCCGATCTAAGCGAAAAGCTGGTGCTCCATCTCGGAACCCGGGTGGGAACCCTTTCGGTCAAGGGTCAATCCCAGATGACGGTAGACCGTACGGTCAATAGCTTGATTCTTTCGGAGGACACCTCCATTTCTGGCTCGGGAGAAATTCACGGCATGATTTTAAGTCCTCCTGTCAATTGGCATCGCCTGCAGCTCAAAGTGGATGGCGTAAGCGTTCACAACCTGATCGCAGATGCTGATTCTACCCTCCTGGTTACCGGCTCTGGCCGGGTGATGGAGCTCCGAGCCAATGCCTCAGTTTACGCTTTGGGCAACAAGGTAAACGTTCTGTTTACCAACGCCGACGGGGTGATTTATGAGGAGGAGCCGGACCGTCTGGTCACCATGGCGGGAATTCATCCTCCCGGCAGCGTGGCTGACTACCCCAATCTGGACTACTCCACCACCTCTTTGAACCCTCCCGAGAATGTGGATACCGATCTGGACGATGTTTCCACCGTCTGCGGGCACGCCCGGGAGAGCGGCGGATTCCTCAAGGGGGACGGCTCAGCAGAGTCACCCTATCTGGTGAGCACTGCCGCTCAATTGGCCCATGTTTCCAAGCATCTGGACTCTCACTTCTATCAGACCGGGGAGATTGATATCGCCGACGACCCCCAGTTCGCCTCGGGTTTTCCCGTGATTGGGGAGCAGACCCCTTTTTCCGGTAGCTATGACGGCGGCGGCTACGGAATCTCCAACTTGCGTATTCAGTCCCCGGCGGAGCAGGTAGGCCTTTTTGCCGCTAATGAGGGGCGGCTGCAGAATATTGTCCTGCGCTCTGGCGAGATTCGCTCCAACGCTGCCACCCGCTCCTATGTGGGAGGCATTGTGGGGATAAATCGTCCGGGAGGCACCATCACAGCCTGCTCCAACGGGACTCGGGTGACGGGAGGAGCAAGCTCCTCCATCGGCGGAATCTGCGGCTACAACGATGGAGCTAAAATCCGGGATTGCTACAACGCCGCAAAAGTTTCCGGCTCCCCTCTGGGTGGGGGACTGGTGGGAGTCAACGGCAAGGGCTCTACTCTTTCGGGATGCTACAATGTTGGAACCATCGAAGAAGGAAGCGCCGTAGCGGGGCAGAATGCCGATGGTGGCGTGATTACCAACTGCTATTATCTTGCCGAAACCGCTCCGGCGGGAATTGGAACCGGATCCGGCTCTGCTACTCTACGCAGCAGCGACGAGATGAGCTCCCGGCAGATGGTAGCCGACCTCAACGCCGGTCGGGACGTAAGTCCCTGGGAGGAGAGCAGCGGAAGCTATACCTATCCTCTGCTGCAGGCCCCAGCTTCCCCCGCCTTCATCACAGAAGGGGAGGAATCCTAACACAGAAGAAAATTCCGCAGCATCTTGACGCAGCGGGGCATCCACGAAAAAGCAACAAGAGTTGGCAAACTGCTCCTGTTGCTTTTTTGCGTTATATGATAATTCCCCACATTAGCCCCTGATCTGCGCTGTTCAAGGCCCCAAATTTATGATAAAATAACAATAAATAGTTAAGAGGGGGATGCAGCGGTGGCCGGAAAGAAAAAGCCTGCATTTCGGGACAAGGGGGAGGAAATTGCCTATCTGCGGCAGCAGATAACTTCCCTGAGCTTACGGGGCCGGTACAAAGAGTGCTTTCGGCTGATCGAAAGCAAATTCAAGCTGCTCTATTTTCAGGAGCGCTGGCCCAAAAACTTTGTGGCAAGCCTGCTGATCCACCAGCGCTGTTTCCCCTCGATGAACATCGACACCCCTTATGAGGAATACCTTACCCAGCTTCTGCGCAAAAGCGGGATCCCTACTATCCTTGTGGAGCTGATGCGGGGCAGGGGAAACCAGGTGAGCTGGGAATCCGGCTTCTTTCAGGAAAAAGCTCTGGACCTGCTGGCCCAGAAGCAGTACGACACCGCTTTGGATTACGCAGAGCTGCTGGTCAAAACAGATGGGATAAGCTCCAATGCCCACTTGATCAAGGGACTGATTCTGCAGGAAACAGGGAAGAAGCAGGAGGCGGCAGCCTGCTTTGAGCGGGCGCTGGAACTGAATAAAAACAACTATCAGGCCACCCGGCAGCTGGTGGAGCTCTATCTGGAAACCGATCTGCACAAGGCGCTGGAGTTTATTGATTCCGCCATGCTGCAATCTCCGGGAGACCCAAAGCTTCAGGAGGCCAAATCCAAAATTTTGCTAAGGCGCCACGATTGGCAGGGAGCCCTGAACGCCTTAGACGAGGCCAGCAGTTTGGATCCCCTCAATCCCGGTTACTTTTATCAAAAAGGAGAGATTTACCGGCAAAGGGACCAGACCCTGCCTGCCATCCGCCAGTATGGCCTGGCCCTGGCGTTGGAGGAAAACCATCTGCCCTCCCTTACCCGGCTGGCTTGGCTGACGGAAAAAGAGGACCCGGAGCAGGCCTTGCGCTACACCGTCACCGTGGCCGCCGCCAGACCCGAGGATGGGGAGATTGCTTTGCTGTGGGCCCGGCTGCTGGAGCGGACAGGGGAGATGCAAAAGGCTGCTCAGCAATATGGCAGGGTACTGGAACTAGACGAAAATTGCCATGAGGCGTGGGCTGCCTTGGGGGAGCTGCATCTTTCCGCAGAGCCCCGGCAGGCCTTGGAGTATTTTAAAAAGGCTGTTCAGCTCAAGCCGGAATCTGCTCCCTATCGGCTGGGGATGGCCCGCAGCCACCAGAAATTGGGGGAAGAGGAAGAAGCTCTCGCCGCTTATCAGGAGGCAGTGGCCAGAGATAAAAGTTGCCATGAGGCCTATGCCGCCATGGGGGTCCTGCTGATGGAAAAGGACTCGAAAACCGCCATGCAGCATCTGGCTCGGGCCATTGCCCTCGACCCGAACAACTCCCGGTATTATCAGTTCAAAGGGAAACTGCTGGCCCAGAACCCCGGTACCTCCAAGCAGGATATTCTGGCCTGCTACAACCAAGCCGTCAAGCTGGACCCGGCAGATGTGGAGCTGCGGGTGATGTTGGCCGCCCTGCTGGAGGAAATGGGGAATGAGGCCAGTGCCATGGAGCACTACCGGGCCGCCATCAACTTAAGCCCCGTCCGGGAAGAGGCCCATCAGGGGTTGGCCCGCCTGCTGATGGAAAGTGACCCTGCCGCGGCACTACACCACATCAACAAGGCCATCGCTCAGAATCCCAACCGGGGGGATTACTACTACCTGAAATCCTGCATCTACAACAATTTGGGGAAGAATTCGCAAGCCGTTTTGGAGCTGCGGGCCACCTTGGCGGGGGAGTCGGGTCACGACGATGCTCTGCAAGAGCTGGCTCAACTGCTGGATGGCGACACCCCCCGGGTTGCCATGATGTACATCAACCGGGCACTGGAAATCACTCCCAATCATCCGGTCTACCTCTGCCAGCGGGCTCTTCTGCTGGAGGCTTTGGGGGACCGGAAAAACGCCTTGGCTCAATACCGCACGGCACTAAAAATTGATTCCGGCTGCCATCGCTCCCATTATGGTTTGGGGCGTTTACTGGGAGGAAAGGATGATAAGGCGGCGTTGGAGCATCTGGCAAAGGCAGAGGCTCTGGACCCTGCCAATCCTCTCTACACGGCGGAAAAGGCTCGGTGCCTTGCCCGGGACCCCCACCGATACACCCAGGCTCTGGACTGCTTTGATGAGGCCATTGCCAAGGATAAAACCCGATGGGACATTTTGCTGGAGAAGGCGCGGTTGCTGGACAGCCACGACGAAGCCCTGCCCGCCACCGTCCACTACCGGCGGGTGCTGCTTCTGGCTCCCGACTGTCTGGAGGCCAATGCCCGGATGGGAGCACTGCTGGCCGACTACAATCCCCGGGGAGCATTGCACTATACCCTGCGGGCGGCGGAGCTGGAGCCGGAAAACTACGCCCACCGTTTGTGGCAAAGCTGCCTGCTCTATCTGCTGGGGGAAGAAGCGCAGGCGGAGCAGGCGGTGGCAGAAGCGGTCCGCCTTGGGGAAAGCACCGGACAGATTTACCGGGAGCTGGTGCGCATCCTCTATGCCCGCCGCCCTCAGACCGCCTTGGAATACTGCGACAAACTGATCGAGTTGGAGCCGGAGCAGCCGGAGCATCTGCTGCTGCGGGGCCACATTCTGTTGGCGATGAGCAAGCTGCCGAGGGCGGCTCAAAGCTATCAAAAGGCTTTGGAACTGGCTCCTGACTGTCACGAGGCCCTGGCCCGAATTTCCGAAATTCTCTACCTTGAAAAGAATCCCCAAAGTCTTGAGGCCATCGACAAGGCTTTGGAGCTGGACGGGCAAAATCCTTCCTATCACTTTATTCGGGGGCTCATTTTGGAGGAGCTGCTGGAGGATGCCCCTCAGGCCGTCACACATGTGGAGATGGCGGTGCGCCTGGCTCCGGGCAATCTGGATTACCGTAAGCGGCTGGTAGAACTGCTGGGGAAAACCCGCTCCCATCTGGCCCGCTTTGTACAAAAGCGCAAGCTCAGCCGTCTGCGTAAACGGATGAGCCAAATGGAGGAGGAAGCCAGAAGGGAAGAACTGTAAACTTGGCGTTTACTTCCAGGCTGGGGCATGTTACAATAAAGCAAATGTTTATTTTCCGTGGAAAAGAGTGATTGTGTGGAGCAACCGATGGAGCAGGAGCCGTTGGAGAGGCAGAGCAGGAATCCCGGTATCAGCAGGAAGGAAAACCTCATCTCCTGGCTGAAAACCCTGGGTGCCGCCTGTGTGCTGGCACTGCTGATTAAAAATTTTTTGGTGGTCAACGCCGCCGTTCAGTCCGGCTCAATGGAGAGCACCATCATGACAGGGGACCGGGTGATCTGCAACCGGCTGGCCTATCTCAATGATGAACCCCGGCGGTTTGACGTCATTGCCTTTGATTACAACCAAGAGGGGAAGAAACTGGTGTACGTCAAGCGGATCATCGGCCTGCCCGGGGAGACCGTCGAGGTAAAGGACGGCAAGGTGTACATC